>NZ_JAVHUX010000032.1:0-34069 GCF_030954545.1 Serratia sp. MF1(2023)
TGTTCTCCAGCGTCACCGCCACCTCGCCGCCGCCGATCGTCGCCGATCCGCTGCTCTGGATCCGATCGCTCTGGCCGTTCGGCCCCACTTCCACCGCGTAGCGCGAACCCGGCTCGAAGCTGACGTTGCCGGCCACGTTCAAAGTGCCGATCGAGTTGCCCGGCGCCACGGTGCCGCCCTGACGGGCGGTCAGCGAACCCACCGTGCCGCTGCCGCCGACGATGCCGCCGCTCTGCACGCTGACGGCCGAGGTGACCGAGCCGTTGACTGCCAGCCGCCCCTGATTGACCAGCGTCGGGCCGGAATAGGTGTTGGTTCCGGTCAGCACCAGCGTGCCGATGCCCTGCTTGGTCAGGCCGCCGTGGCCGGAGATGTCGTTACTCCAGAAGTCCAGGCCGCACAGCACATCGCTGCAGACGCGCTCGGTCGGTTTGCCCTTGTCCAGCACCGCGCCGACGCCCGGCAGATCCACCACGAACTGGGTCGGGCCGTAAGCCACGCCCGTAGGATCCGGGATGCGGAATTCTTCGGGAATATCCTCGACGGTCGCCAACATGCCAGGGCCGTTGATGGCTTTGCCCAGGTTGATCATCCCCCAGCCGTAGAGCGCGTCGATGCCCGGCGCCCCCATGTCGGTGGCGGTGGTTTTCAGCACTTCCGCCACCTGCGCGCCATTCAGATACGGGAAACGCTCCATCAGCACCGCGACGCTGCCGGCCACGTGCGGCGCCGCCATCGAGGTGCCGCTGTATTTGGCGTAGCCGGTCGTCAGATTCTCCACGCTGGTGCCTTCGATCACCGAGCTGTATACCCGGGTACCCGGTGCCGAGACGCACAAACTGGCGGTATAGCCGCAGCGGGAAGAGAAGGTGCTGATGCTGTAATCGCCGCTATTGGTGGGATCCTGCAGGCTGGCGACCGACAGCCAGTTCGGCGCGATATCCGGCACGAAATACGCCAGGCCGGCCATGGCGTCCGGGTTGTTCAGGTTGTAATCGTTACCGGCGGCGAAGATGGTGACCACGCCGCTGCGCGCCGCGTCGATCGCGCCCTGATAGGCGCCGCCGGGCTTGGTGCCCAGGATAACCTTGATCTGATCGAACTGCTTTTGCGCATCGTCGACCGTGAAATGAGGATAAGCGGGATCTTTGCCTCCCTTGGCGAATTTATCGGTAATGCCGATGCCCCAGCTGTTGTTGATGATGCGCGCGCCGCTGGCCACCAGCGCCTCCCAACCGGCCTGGTAAACCGCACCGTCGTTACCGAGGATGATGCCATCCTCCGGGCCGGGGTCGCCGTTTTCCGCGCTGATGATCTGCGCGTTGAACGCCACGCCGTGCATGGCGCCGCCGTCGCGGCTGCCAGCGGCGATGCCGCCCACGTGGGTGCCGTGCGAACCGAGCGTGCCGTCGGAATCCACGCTCGGCGTGCCGTCATAGCGGAAGTCATCGCCTTTCTTCACCGGGATATAGGGATCGGTGTATTCGCGGATGCCTTTGGTGACCAAATTGATCACCTTATTCTCACCGGCAAATTCGGGATGCTTGGCGTAGACCGGCTGATCGAAAATGCCGAGTTTGATGCCTTTTCCGGTATAACCAGCGGCGTAGGCCTGGTCGGCGTGGATCGCCCCCAGCCCCCATTCCGCGTTGAACTCACTGCTGCGCCAGCTGGCCGGATCGCCCGCTTTGCCGTTCTCTATATAGTTGGCGGCCTGCGCCCCGCCGATCGCCGTCAGGCAGATCAGCATCGCGCTCCATTGTGCGCGATGAACTCCGATTTCAGGCCAGCCGAAGGCCGCCCGAGCGGATTTGACTCCTCTAAGTTTCTTCTCCATCCCAGATACCGTCCGTTGTTGTTTGCAAATGTTTTATAAGATTTTTTGTGTAACAGTTTGGTAACACCAAATAAATAAAGCACAACAATCTCAAGTGCGCTTAATGTGTCATCCGGCAGTTCAGCGGGAGGAGAGAAAGTTTCAGGGGTGAATCAGGCCAGCGACGATAAGAAATGACAATGACGCTTGGCGGTATCGGAGCGGCGATAGCACGTGAGGGAATAAATATTAATTAACTGATAAATAAAAATATAATTCATGGGTAACTGAAAGGTGTGGCCGCCTGAAAAGTGCTTAACAGGCGTCTTTTATCACTTTTAATTATAAATTTTGCCAATATTCACTCAGTGAATTATGCTGGTTTTTCAGTCAGCCATCGGCAAAAATTGGATTATCCTGCTGATGTTTTTTTGCGGTTCGTCGCGTCCTCTTCCGCCTGACGAAGGATGGCTTTGGCCATCCATTGCGTGACGTCCTGAATGCTCTCAAGCTCCAGCCCCCAGATATCTTTCAGCACCAGGAACACCTCCGAGCCGTAAATCAGCGAGAAAGCATGAATCACTCTCTGCAGAGAGTCCGGCGGCAGTTTGCCCTGCAGCGGTTCTACCGCCAGCGCCAACAGACGCTTGCGGTTGCCGCGCACGAATTTTTCGCCCGGCGTCGCGTGCGCCCACTGCTGCAAAGAGAGCTGCAACGCCGCGCGCAGCGCCCCCTCGTGCCGTTCCATCTGAGGATAGGCGAAGGTCAGCAACTGCTGGATGCGCTTCAGGGCATCATCGTCTTGCGGGCGCCATTCCAGAATAGGCCCCAGGCTTTCCGCCACCACGGCGCTAATCAGCGCACTCTGGGTCGGAAAGTAGCGGTAGGCGGTCGCACGCGATACCTGCGCATACGCCGCCAGTTCGGTGATCGAAGGAAACGCGCCTTCGTCATACAGCGCCATCGCGCTGGCCAGCAACAAACGGTAGGTTTTTGCCCGGGTGGACGTCAGTGAAGGATCGAACGGGGTGGGAAAAGCATTTATCGGCACTTAAACCTCATACATCTGTACATGCTTGCGCGGCTGGAGATACGCCACTGCCGACAGGTTGACGACAAAGGCTCGGCCGCGCAAAAAGCTCAAAAATGAGACAGAAGTCCCATTTTGCACTGAGCTGCCCTTGCAAAAATGATACTGCCGTCTCATTATATAAATACATTAATCAATTTAATTTAAATGCCAACACCAGGGCACCTAAAAAAATATAATGCATTAATTTTTAAAATAAAAATTAGAAGCACCTCGGAAAAACCCATGAAAGATACTTCAAATTTTGTCTATATTGCTACCACAGCAGATACGAAAGGACAAGAGTTGGAGTATGTGCGGCGGCTGATTGCCAGCCTGGATTTACCCACGCGAACCGTCGATCTCTCCACCCGTAGCTTGCCGTTTGACTCCCCGGCCGATATCGGCCCAGAAGAGGTCGCTCGCCACCATCCGGCGGGCGCCGGCGCGGTCTTCTGCGCCAGCCGCGGCCAGGCGATCGCCGCCATGGCGACCGCTTTCGAACGCTTTATCCTGACGCGCCGCGATATCGCCGCCCTGCTTGGCCTGGGCGGCTCCGGCGGCACAGCCATCATCACGCCGGCCATGCAGCAACTGCCGATCGGTCTGCCGAAAGTGATGGTCTCGAGCATGGCGGCGGGTGACGTTTCCGCCTATGTCGGCGCCAGCGATATCAGCATGCTGTATTCGGTCACCGATCTCGCCGGCCTGAATCGCATCTCGCGACGGGTGCTGGGCAACGCGGCGCGCCAGATAGCCGGCGCAGTCCGCTTCGCCGCCGTCGACTCTCACGACGACAAGCCGGCGATCGGCCTGACAATGTTTGGCGTCACCACGCCCTGCGTTCAGGCGTTGATTGCCGAGTTGGGATCGCAATGGGATTGTCTGACGTTTCATGCGACCGGCAGCGGCGGCAGAGCGTTGGAAAAACTGATCGATAGCCGCCAACTGCACGGCGCCATCGATTTGACCACCACCGAAGTGGCCGATCACCTGTTTGGCGGCGTGCTGCCCTGCAATACCGATCGTTTCGGTGCCATCGCGCGTACCGGCATCCCGTGCGTGCTCTCCTGTGGCGCGATCGACATGATCAACTTCGGCGCGCCGAACACGGTGCCGGCTCGCTATGCCAACCGTCTGCGCCACCCTCACAACCCGCAAGTGACGCTGGTGCGCACCAGCGCGCGGGAGAATGCGTTAATGGGGCGTTGGATGGGCGAAAAAATCAACGCCTGCGCGGGCGAAGTGCGTTTCATTATCCCGGCGGGCGGCGTATCGGTTCTGGACGCGCCCGGGCAACCGTTCTGGGATCCGGCGGCGCTGGCCGCCTTTACGCAAGCGCTGGAAGAAACGGTGCGCGCCACCGACAAACGCCGGTTGATAAAAACGCCTTATCATATTAACGACCCGCGCTTTGCTCAGGCCGTTGCCGAGCAGTTCCGGCACATGGTCGGCGGAGAATGATTATCACTCACTGCATAGCCTGCCAGTGATAACGCCAAATAGAAAAAGGGCCAGACAAATAGTCTGGCCCTTTATTATTCACCGCAAGCGGATATTACTGATCGGAGGACATCTGCGCCTTCATTTTATTCATGTGGTCCATCATCTTTTGCTCACGTTTCTGATAATTCTCATTGTATTGTTTTTTCTGCTCAGGGGTCAGCAGGTTATACATTTTATTTTCCGCTTTGGCGCGCTCCAGCATGCGTTCGGATTGCGCTTTACCGATCGCGTCAATTTGCGCCTTCGCCTTCGCTTCGTCAAAGCTGTCGGAAGCGACCAGATTGTGCAGCGCCTGGCGCTCCTCTTTCATGCCCGGCCCACGCTTCTGGTGCGACTCTTTCATGATATCGCGCATCTGCTGGCGCTGCTGCTCGGTCAGGTTCAGCCCGGCGAACGGGCCGCCTTTGCCTTCACCCTTGTGATGCATCATTTTCATCGGCGCCGCATCCGCCGCCGGGGCAGTGGTGTCTGCAGCGAACGCCGCGGAAGCAGAACCCAGGGCCAGCGTGGAAGCAATAAATAAAGCCGTCAATTTACGCATAATCATTTCCTTAAAAGTTTTTCTTCATCAGGAGCGCTGTACGTTAACAGGCTCATTCGTCGTCGGAGATAATAATAGGCTGATAAATTTCAAGTAATGCGAGGGTGTGTAAACTTTTTAAAACCCGTCTCGGATTTATTCACCAATTATGAGAAAACTATGAAGATGGCGTTTATTTGATGGAAATTTTAATTTCCCGGCAACAATCCCCCCGGTGGAGTTATTTTTCCGCTTTCCCCTTACCGTTATAATTTACTCGCCTGCACGGCAACCTTGCATCAACCGTTTTCCGATAACGGGGGAAGTCAGTACCAGCATCACAGGATCCGATGTTCTCCTACACTTTAAGACAACCGGCCGCCGGGCGACGTTTACACCGCAAAACTAATCATTGCTTATATAATAGTTCCCATCACCCGCTCCGCCTGTGAAAACCTGTTATATGATGCACAGATGCGTACGGCGATCGCTTTCGGGCCAACAGGCTGCCCGGAGCTGTGCTGACCGGCCGCCCGTGCTCTTTTGAGGAATCATCATGCCCGCAGACCAAGGCCCTGAGCTTCTTAACGCCCACTTCGGCACCCAAAGCCCCCACTGGCGGCTGGCGTTTGACAGCAATGCCCTGGAGCTGTCCGCCGTTAAAGGCAAAGCCCACGTCGCGGTGGCGCTCAGCGCCATGGAAGCGGCGAAAATCCGTCGCCTGACCGGCGTCACCGCCAGCCTGGAGCTGACCATTACGCTAGCCGGTGCACCGCTGCATCTGCATCTGGTCGGGCGCCGCGTCAACAACCTCGAATGGGCGGGCACCGCTTCCGCCTTCAGCGACACCCAATCTGTGGCGCGCGACCTGGTGCACGGCCTCTCCTTCGCCGAGCAGGTGGTGTCCGAAGCCAACTCGGTGATCGTGATCGTCGATCAACACGGCCGCATTCAGCGTTTCAACCGGCTGAGCGAGGAGTATACCGGGCTGCACGAACACGAGGTGATCGGCAAAAACGTTTTCCAGCTGTTTATGAGCCCGGAAGAAGCCGCCGCTTCGCGGCGCAACATCGCCGGCTTCTTCCGCAACGGTTCGTCCTATGAGGTGGAACGCTGGGTAAAGACGGTCAAGGGCGAACGGCTGTTCCTGTTCCGCAATAAGTTCGTGCACAGCGGCAGCGGCAAAAACGAGGTGTATCTTATCTGCTCCGGTACCGACATCACCGAAGAACGCCGGGCGCAGGAGCGGCTGCGGGTGCTGGCCAACACCGATCTCATCACCGGCCTGCCGAACCGTAACGCCATCCAGGACAAGATCAATCACGCCATCGCCACGCGCGGCGAAGAGAGTTTCGGCCTGGTGTACCTCGATCTCGACAACTTCAAAAAGGTCAACGACGCCTACGGCCATATGTTCGGCGATCGGCTGCTGGTCGAGGTCGCGCTGGCGATCCTCGGCTGCCTGGGCCCAGACCAGGTGCTCGCCCGCCTCGGCGGCGACGAATTCCTGGTGCTGGCACCGCAAGCCGATCGCGAGCGCCTGCAAACGCTGGCGCAGCGCATTATCGACAGGCTGAAAACCCCTTTCCGCATCGGCCTGATTGAGGTGTATACCGGCTGTTCGATCGGCATCGCGCTGTGCCCGGAGCACGGCAACGATCTCGACAGCCTGATCCGCAGCGCCGATACCGCCATGTACGTCGCCAAGGAGCACGGCAAACGTACCTATACCGTCTTCTCGCCGGAGATGAATAAACGTGTCGCCGAATACATGTGGCTGGACACCAACCTGCGCAAAGGGCTGGAGCAAAATCAGCTGGTGCTGTATTACCAGCCGAAAATCGACGCGCGCAGCGGTGAAGTGCACAGCGTGGAAGCGCTGGTGCGCTGGGATTCGCCGGAGCGCGGCCTGATCCCACCGCTGCAGTTCATTTCCTACGCCGAGGAGTCCGGCCTGATCGGCCCGCTCGGCCAATGGGTGCTGCAGACCGCCGCCGGGCAGGCAGCGCAGTGGCAAGAACAGGGCTTGAATCTGCGGGTGGCGGTCAACCTCTCTGCCCGTCAGCTGGCCGATGACAGCATCGTCAACGACCTGCTCGGGGTGCTGCGCCGTCACCGCATGGCCCCCTGTCTGCTGGACTTCGAGTTGACCGAAAGTAGCCTGATTGAAGACGAGAACCGCGCGCGCGCGTTGATCACCCGGCTGCGCGAACTGGGCGCGCAGGTGCATCTCGCCGACTTCGGCACCGGCTATTCGTCGCTGGCGCAGCTGGCGCGCATTCCTCTGGACGCCATCAAGCTGGATAAAAGCTTCGTGCGTGGGGTGAATTTCAACCCGGTATCGCAATCGTTGGTGCGCGCGATCGTCGCGGCGGCGGAGGCGTTGGCCTTCCGGGTGATCGCCGAAGGGGTGGAGACCGAGAGCGAAAACCACTTCCTCGACGAGGTCGGCGTGGACGAAAAACAGGGCTTTCTGTTTGCGCGGCCAATGCTCCCGGAACAGCTGGAGCATTGGCTGCAGTCCTATCGCCCGCGCTCACCCTCCGCATGAGGCGGGCGCGTTAAGGTTAGCCGGCACGACGCAGGTTCAGGGTATGGCGATCCTGCAACATCACCAGCCGCTCGATGTAGGCGCGGTCTTTTTCCTCAATGGTAAAGGCCGAGTGCACCCAATCTTCGGTAATGTCCATCAGCTCGGAGCGCGTCAGCTGCAACACGCGCTGACGCGCCCGCAGCATGGCGCGCATGCCGTTGAGCTTCGGCCGAATGGTATCGATAAAGGTGCGCGTCGCCATGTAGGCGTCGCCGGGCTGGAACAGCTGATCCACCAGCCCGCGGCTCTCGAACCACTCTGCGGTATGCGACTCGCCGCCCCAAATCAGCTCCTCGGCCAAGCGCATGCCCGCCTTGCGCGCCACCAGCGAGTAACCGCCCATGCCGGGAAACAGGTTGAACGCGATCTCCGGAAACCCCATGCGCGCATTGTTCTGCGCCAGCACGAAATGGTGCGCCAACGCCGCTTCAAAGCCGCCCCCCAGCGCGCTGCCTTCGACCATCGCAATGCTGACCGCGCCGGTGTCGAAACCGCGAGCCGCCGCATGCACGCAGTCGATGCAGGCGCGCGCGTAGGCCATCATCGCCTCGCGCTTGCGGTTTTTGATCGCGTCGGCGAAGAACTGCAGATCGCCGCCGACGTTGAACATGTTCGGCACCAGCGAGCCGGTGACCCAGAAATCGAACCGCAGCGAAGACTCCTTCGCCGCCTGCGCCAGCGTCATGATGTCTTCGATCAGCGCCTGGTTGAAGCAGGGGCGCGGCGCGGCGCGCAGCAGCATCCACATGATGTGCCGCCCCTCTTCATAGTAGGCGGACAGCTGCGACAGATTGCCCGCTTCGGTAAACGGGCGGCAGGTGGGGTGATTAAGCAATTTCATAAGACCTTCCAGTTTTTCTGTTGATGACGGATGAGACCGTTCCAGCCCCTACGGCTGCAGCGGAGCGGCGAGCGGCAAAGCGCAACGCCACATCATGAGTAAACGCTTTCTCGCCGACGAAACAGATAAAAATTGGAGGTAGGAAAGTGAAAAAAACTGAGGCGCCACGGGGTTTCCATAGGAATTTTACCTATCGCGCCATCGTCGGCATTTCATGCCGGGCGCTAACGCGCTAAGCTCGGAAAATGACCGTTTGCCGCCCCGGCGCTCAAAACGCCGCGGGGCTTTGGCTATAATCAATGCTGAAACATGCCGTTTAACGTTAAGGAAATCGTGAAGTAATGCCTACAGGACCAGACCAGGAACGCCGCCAGCCCGCACAAGACACGCCGCCGAAGCCGCTTATCGCCATCAAGACCGGCCATGAGACCCTCGACCGCCGCATCGGTGGTTTTTCACGTCTGATTGAACGCATCAAAGCCTGGCCGAGCGTGGCGCACCTGCTGCGCGCGGCCGAACGCTTTAACGATCGGCTGGGTAGCCAGTTCGGCGCCGCCATCACCTATTTTTCGTTCCTCTCGCTGATCCCGATCCTGATGGTGTCGTTTGCCGCCGCCGGCTTCGTGCTGGCCTCCAATCCGGACCTGCTGGCCCGCTTGATCAACCGGATCGTCGGCAGCATCAGCGATCCGACGCTGGCCAGCACGCTGAAGAACACCGTCAATACCGCCATTCAGCAGCGCACCACCGTGGGGTTGACCGGCCTGGCGCTGGCGCTCTATTCCGGCATCAGTTGGATGGGCAATCTGCGCGAGGCGATCCGCGCGCAGTCGCGCGATGTCTGGGAGCGCAATCCGCAGGATCAGGAGAAAATCTACTTCAAATACACCCGCGACTTCATCTCGCTGACCGGCCTGGTGGTCGCGCTGATTATCACGCTGTCGCTGACCTCGGTCGCTGGGTCGGCGCAGGCGGCGATCGTCAACGCGCTGGGGCTGGACGGCATCGAATGGCTTCGGCCGGCGCTGACGACGATCGCGCTGTCGATCTCGATCTTCGCCAACTATCTGCTGTTCCTGTGGATTTTCTGGATGCTGCCGCGCCACAAACCGAAGAAAAAAGCGCTGCTGCGCGGCACCTTGCTCGCCGCCATCGGTTTTGAAGTGATCAAGTTCGTGATGACCATGACGCTGCCGCAGGTGGCGAAGTCGCCTTCCGGCGCGGCCTTCGGATCGGTGATCGGGCTGATGGCGTTCTTCTACTTCTTCGCTCGTTTGACGCTGTTTTGCGCCGCCTGGATCGCCACCGCCGACTACAAAGGCGACAAAGCGTTGCCGGAACGCGAGCCGCCAGCGCGCTGAAGCCATGCAATCGTGCCGGTGTTATCGCACACACCGGCACGTTCATCTGGTTAACAGCCAAAAAACCAGTCAATACATCTGAATCGCACGGTGCGCCATCCGGAAAACCAGCATAACAAACTGCCCAGTCACTTTTCTTTGCCGTTTTTACAGCCATTCCCTCTGCGCGAACTCCATTTCTCAACGTTTAACGCTGCAGAAAAGAAGCCCGGTAAAACATTAGTCTTTTTAACCGGTTAGGAGCGGCGTTGCCCAAAGCTCCCGCGTTGAAAAGGCCGCATGCTGTCACTAAGATGGATTTTTACCCCCTCTAACGATAAGAAATATTATGCAAGCCACCATCGCACCCCCACTCGACGCCGACGAGGCGTCCACACCGGTGAACTCCCGCGGGAAAGTCATCGTCGCCTCGCTGGTCGGCACCGCCATCGAGTTCTTCGACTTCTACATCTACGCCACCGCCGCGGTGATCGTGTTCCCGCACATCTTCTTCCCGCAGGGCGACCCGACCACCGCGACGCTACAGTCGCTGGCCACCTTCGCCGTCGCCTTTGTCGCGCGCCCTATCGGCTCTGCGCTGTTCGGCCACTTCGGCGATCGGGTAGGGCGCAAGGTCACGCTGGTCGCCTCGCTGCTGACCATGGGGATTTCCACCGTGCTGATCGGCCTGCTGCCAAGCTATGAAACCATCGGCATCTTCGCCCCTATCCTGCTGGCGCTGGCGCGCTTTGGGCAGGGCCTGGGGCTGGGCGGCGAATGGGGCGGCGCCGCCCTGCTGGCGACGGAGAACGCGCCGGCCAAAAAGCGCGCGCTGTACGGCTCCTTCCCGCAGTTGGGCGCGCCGATCGGCTTCTTCTTCGCCAACGGCACCTTCCTGCTGCTCTCCTGGCTGCTGAGCGACCAGCAGTTTATGGATTGGGGCTGGCGCGTGCCGTTCATCCTCTCCGCGGCGCTGGTGCTGATCGGCCTGTACGTTCGGGTATCGCTGCATGAAACGCCGGTGTTCGCCAAAGTGGCCAAGGCCGGCAAACAGGTGAAAGTGCCGCTCGGCACGCTGCTGAGCAAGCATCTGAAAGCCACCATCCTCGGCACCTTCATCATGCTGGCGACCTACACGCTGTTTTATCTGATGACGGTGTATTCGATGACCTACGGCACCGCGCCGCAGCCGCTGGGCCTCGGCTACTCCCGCAACAGCTTCCTGTGGATGCTGATGGTGGCGGTGATCGGCTTCGGCGTGATGGTGCCGATCGCCGGCCTGCTGGCGGATGCGTTCGGCCGCCGCAAGACCATGATCGCCATTACCCTGCTGATGATCGGCTTCGCGTTCCTGTTCCCGCCCCTGCTGGGTTCCGGCAATCAGGCGCTGGTGATGGGCTTTCTGCTGTGCGGCCTGAGCATCATGGGGCTGACCTTTGGCCCGATGGGCGCGCTGCTGCCGGAGCTGTTCCCGACCGAAGTGCGCTATACCGGCGCGTCGTTCTCCTACAACGTCGCGTCGATCCTCGGCGCGTCCGTGGCGCCTTATATCGCCACCTGGCTGGCGGCCCACTACGGGCTGTTCTACGTCGGCATGTACCTGGCGGCGATGGCCGGGTTGACGCTGCTGGCCCTGCTGTTGATGAAAGAAACCCGCCACCGGTCGCTGTGATCCCCTGCGGCCCCCTCACTGCGGGGGCCGCACGCGTTGTTCGTTTACTGTCATAAAACCGGGCTATGCTGGATGTTTCTCTCGGTAACAGGATCGGCCGATGTCTCTGCGTCGTGGGGTATTTGTCTGCGTTGCGCTGCTGGCGGCTCTCGCCATCGCGCTCTATTACGGGTTGAAGCCTGATCATCCCGATGCGCTGTGGCGCATCGTCAGCCAGCAATGTCTGCCCAATCAGCAAGCGCATGACAACCCGGCGCCCTGCGCGCAGGTAGATGTGCCGGCCGGCTTCGTGGTGTTTAAAGATCGCAACGGGCCGCTGCAATACCTGCTGATGCCCAGCGCCAAAATCACCGGGATAGAAAGCCCGGCGGTGCTGGACGCCACTACGCCGAATTTCTTCGCCCAGGCCTGGCGCGCGCGCCACGTGATGGCGGAACGCTATGGCAAACCGATCGACGATGGCGATATTTCACTGGCGATCAACTCGGAATATGGCCGCACGCAAAACCAGCTGCACATTCATATCTCCTGCCTGCTGCCGGCGGTAAAACAGCGGCTGGCGCAGATCGGCCCCGATTTTATCGATCAATGGCAACCGCTGCCCGGCGGCCTGTTGGGGCATGACTATCTGGGGCGGCGGGTGACCCCCGCCGAACTGGAACAACAGGGCGCCTTCCGCCTGTTGGCTTCCGGCCTGCCGCGCGCCGAAGGGCGCATGGGCAGCTTCGGCCTGGCGATGACCGCGCTGCCGGACGGCGATTTCCTGCTGCTGGCGACCGAGCGCAGCCTGCTGCCGTTTACCCTGGCCTCGGCGGAAGAGATCCAGGATCACGACTGCCGGCTGCTCACGCCGCCGCCGCACGCCTGACTATTTTTTGCCTTTCATCTCCCGCAGGATCTGCCCGCACTGGTTCTCCTCGCCGCCTTCACTGGGTGAAACCAACGCCAGCAGCGCCGCCGCCGGCGTCAGCACCGCGCCCAACGCCACCGCCGCCGCGCCGCGGGCGATCAGCGGCCCGGCTTTGACGCCGGCGTCGGGGTGCTTGAAGGTGCCTTTCACGTACAGCGGCGAGCGCAGGGTCAGCACGCGCATCCCCTTGCTTTCCGGATCGATGGACAAATCCAGCCGTTCGGTGGCGAGGTTAGTGTTGCCGGTGATGTTGATCACCGCGTTCTCGGTGTCGAACACGAACAGCCGCGGCGCGGCGACGCCGTTGCGGATGCCGACGTCCGCCGCCGCGCAGTTGATGCCCACCACATCGTCACCGAACAGCTGCGCCACCAGATAGTTGCCGACGTTCAGACCGAGGATCTCCATCAGGCTGCGGCTGATCACCCCGTTATTGATCAACAGGCGCAGGTCGCCGTTGCTGGTCGCCAGCAGCTCGGCTACCGAATTGCCGCTGCCCGTCAGCCTGGCGTCGCCGTTCATCTGCCCGAGGCTGCGCTTCATCGCCGCCACGTTCGGCAACAGCTGTTTGAGCTGGAGTTTGCGCGCGTGCATATCCACCTGGCCGCGCATCGGCTTTTTGCCGCCGTCGAGGCGCACCACGGCGTTCAGGCTGCCGCCCGCCATGCCGAAGCGCAGCGGATCCAGGCGCAGTTCGCCATTGTTCAGCTTCAGATGCGTGGCCAGATCGCTCAGCGGCAAATCGCTGCCGCGTTCAATGCGTGCGGCGGCAAACTTCACGTCCGCATCCATCTTGCGCCAGCTTTGCGTATCGAACTGTTCGACCGGCAGCACTTTATCCGCCGGCTGGCGGCTCTTCTCGCCGCGCCCGGCTTTGGCGGCGTTGGAGTCCGCGCCGATCAGCGGCGCCAGATCCGCCAACCTCAGTTGCCGGGAGCTCACCGCGCCGCTCAGCGTCGGCCGCGGCTTACCGGCAACGTATTTCAAATCGCCGTGAATGTCGCTGTCACCGATTTTGCCGTCGAATTTCTGATATTCGAACACGGCGCCGCCCGGCTGATGCAGGCGGGCAATCAGATGGCCATCGGTCGCATACGGCGGCGTGTTCGGCAGCAGCACGCCGGTCAGGCCATAGAGATTACCCAGGCTTTCGCCGGAAAATTTCAGTTGCACGTCCAGCCCGCCGAGGTTCAGCGGATCGGTCAAGGTGCCCGCCACCGCCACCCGGGTACTGCCGGAGCGCACGTCGGCCTGCAGCGGGAACGGCAGATCGGCGCTCTGCAGCGACAGCATGCCGCCAATCTTGCCGCTGCCGCTCAGCGGCTCGCCGTTGTATTTGCCCTTGACCTGCCAACCGAAGACGTAGTCAGGAGTGGCGGCCTTGCCGCTGCTCTGTTTGCCGGTCACTTCACTGAACGGCAGCGGTTTGCCGAGCGGATCGATGACGGCGCGGAAGTCCGCCTTCAGCGTGGCGTCTTTAAAGGCGATCTGCCCCTTGTCGAACACGATGTCGTGAACGGTGAACGACCAGTCGGAAGGCGGTTGCTGCGGATCCTGGCCAGCGGCCAGGTCAAACGTCCAGTTGTTGTCGCCGTTGGCCAGGCGTTGCAACGACGCATTCGGCTGCTTGAGCCAAATGCGCGGGATCAGCAGTTCTTTCTTCAGCAACGCCAGCGGTGCGATGCTGGCGTCGACGCGCTGCAGCGTCACCATGCTGTCGCCGGGCATGTTTTTCGGGTTACCCAGCCACACGTCTTCGGCGTGAATATGCGGCCAGGGCACCCAGGCGCGCCAGCCGCCCTCATCCCGGTTACGCGACCAGTCGACGCCCAGATCGCCGCGGATGGCGAACGGCCGCCGCAGTTCGGCCGACACTTTGTCGTTGATGGTGGGCTTGAGTCGATTCCAGTCGAAGGTAGCGATGAAGATCGCCAGCGCGGCGACCGCCAGCAGCACAATGCCGCCCAGCCAGCTGAAAACCTTTCCTGTTCTTGTCATAGGGCTCCCTCAGCACATAAACCGGGCTGCCGAATGAAAGGAAAAGGAATGAGCAGCCCCGTTTAAGATTAGCTGAGGATAGGCCGGAGTTCACGCCGGCGCGCCGGGCGCGGCGAACAGCGTCGGTACGCTGTGTAAAGTTTCAAAGCATGCCGGGCGGGAAAGATAGTAACCCTGCGCGGCCAACGCGCCGGAACGCTGTACCAGCCGCCACTCCTGCTCGGTTTCCACGCCTTCGACGATCACCCCGTCGCTGTGCTGGTTCATCATCTTGATCAGGGTGCCGAGCAGCTGCACGCCCTCTTCAGACTGTTTAAGCAAGGTGAACAATTCGCGCGCTACCTTGATGTATTGATAGCGCCAGGCGCCGACGGCGGAGAAGTTGGCCAGCCCGCTGCCGAAATCGTCCAGCCACAGTCGTTCGCCGCCGACCATCTGGTGCAACGGGCGGTTTGACGCCGTTTCGGCATGCTCCACCAGTTCGAAGCGCAGATAGGGCATCTCGGCGATCTGCCGCTGCAGCTCGCTATGGCGCTGCAACGCTTGCAGCGCCATGCCGTCGATATTGACCGACACCATCACCGCGTGGCGAATGAACAATGCCTGCCAGCGCTGCAACAGCGCCAGCTGTTCCTGGATCACCCGCAAACGCTGGGCGACGCCGAGCGAGGAAAAATACTGTTCCGGGGATTGCCGTTTGTTCGGTTCATTCGGGTGATATACCGCCGTCAGCAGTTCCACCGCCAGCAGCGCGCCGCTGGTGCGATAAATCGGCTGGAAGGTATACAAGCGCCGGCATTGCCGCCAGTAGCGCCGCGATTTGGCGCAGGCATAGAGGGCAAAACAGGGCGCCAGCAGACCCGAGATCAGGTTGGTTATCATCGGTACTATCGCCGTGGCGGGGAAGTGAGAGCACTGCCGCTGTTTCTTTACCCAGCATATCGGCCGCGTCGCGTAAAACTTTAAGCACGAATTGCCGCACGGTTTCATCTTCACCCTGTTTTGGCATAGGCCGATCGCGATCATAAAAAATTAAAACACTGTTTTAATTTATTGACTACCCCACCGCCTTGCGTGGAGACTGGCGGTTGTTGCTTCTTCTTTAGCCAGGGCTTATTGACGATGACTATCCGAAATCTCGCCGTGATCGGCGAATGCATGATCGAACTGTCGCAGCAGGGCGCACAGCTGACGCGCGGCTTTGGCGGCGATACCCTCAACACCGCCGTCTACCTCGCCCGCCAAATGCCGGAACAGACGCTGCAGGTGCATTACGTCACCGCGCTCGGCACCGACAGCTTCAGCGACGAGATGCTGCAGGCCTGGCGGCAGGAGAAGATCGAGACCGGGCTGATTCAGCGGTTGGAAAACAAACTGCCGGGTCTGTACGTGATCGAAACCGACGCCGCCGGCGAACGCACCTTCTACTACTGGCGCAACGACGCCGCCGCCCGGTATTGGCTGGCGGGCCCCCAGGCCGACGCACTGTGCGCCCGGCTGGCGCAGTTCGATTACCTGTATCTCAGCGGCATTAGCCTGGCGATCCTCGCGCCTGCCGACCGCACGAAGCTGCTGGCGCTGTTGCGCCGCTGCCGCGCCAACGGCGGCCAGGTTATCTTCGACAATAACTATCGCCCGCGCCTGTGGCACAGCCGTGAGGAAACGCAGCAGGCCTACCGTGAGGTGCTGGCCTGCACCGACATCGCCTTCCTGACGCTGGATGACGAAGAGTCGCTGTGGGGAGCGCAGCCGGTTGAACAGGTGGTGGCGCGCACGCAGGCGCTCGGCGTCGGCGAGATCGTTATCAAACGCGGCGCGGATGCCTGTCTGGTGTTCAGCGTGGAGGGAGAGCGGCTTGAGGTGCCGGCCATCGCGCTGCCGCCGGAGCGCGTGGTGGATACCACCGCGGCGGGCGACTCTTTCAGCGCCGGTTACCTGGCGGTACGCCTGAACGGCGGCAGCGCCCAACAGGCGGCGCAGCGCGGCCACCTGCTCGCCGCAACGGTGATCCAACACCGCGGCGCCATCATTCCCGCAGCGGCGATGCCCGCATAGCCAATAAGGCGGCGGCGAGGTAGCCTCGCCGCCCGCACAATAGATCCCAGAAGCATTGATGAGAGGATGATTGAAAGAATTTCCCTGGCGTTGGCTTATTTCCGCCCAGAGCTGCTAAGCTCGGGTCTTGGCATTGCTGCCTTTTTGAATTTATTAGCCGAGTATAAATTTCAATCCGCCGCACTGACTAGCTGGACTTTGGTGCAGGTCGGGCTGAGCCGCGAACGACAGGGAGGTTACCAATGACCGTCACATTCGCCAACGCCGTCGCCGCAAGACTGCATCTTGACGGCCGACTGCACGCCTTCAGCCAATTCAAATACGCTTATTTGACCTTCAACAAACACCTTCCCGATCGCCATCTGCTGGTCTCGAGCTACCCGCAAGAATGGCTGGACATCTACAGCGCCAATCGCTATCAGCGCATCGATCCCGTCGTGCGCGCCGCCCATAGTCGCTGCGCGCCCTTTATGTGGCACGACACCCCCGTCACCACCGAGGATCGGCATTACCGGAAGATCTTCAGCCAGGCGCGGGAGTACGACATCGTGCACGGCTGCAGCTTTGTTTTGCACGATCACGACAACAACCTGGCGATCTTGTCGATCAGCGCCACAGCAACCGATGACGCCGAACTGCGGCAGCTGATGGAAGACGAGAGGGCCAGCTTGCAGATGGTATTGGTCGATACCCACCAGCACGCTCTGGCCTTGGCCAGCGCCGAGGCGAGCCGGACAGACCGGCTCTCGCCGCGCGAAGGGGAAATCCTCTACTGGGCCAGCCAGGGCAAAACCTACCATGAGATCGCGCTGATCCTGGGGATAAAAACCGGCACGGTGAAGTTTCACATCGGCAATGCGGTGCGTAAGCTGGGGGTCGCCAACGCCAAACACGCGATCCGGCGCTGCCTCGAACGGCAATTGATCACGCCACCGTAGGCATAAAAAAGCCGGCATCGCTGCCGGCTCTGTGTGCTTTGCCTTGCGGGAAATCAGCCCGCAACGGCGATGCGTTTCATGTCGGTCATGTAGCCACGCAGTTTGCGGCCGACGGTTTCGATAGGGTGGCTGCGCACCGCTTCGTTCACGTCACGCAGCTGCGCGTTGTCCACCGCCGTACCCGCCACGGCTTTGCCCAAATCGCCCGCCTGCAGGGTGGTCATGAAGTCCTTCAGCAACGGCACCGCCGCGTTGGCGAACAGGTAGTTGCCGTACTCTGCGGTATCGGAGATAACCACGTTCATTTCATACAGACGCTTACGCGCAATGGTGTTGGCGATCAGCGGCAGCTCGTGCAGCGATTCGTAGTAAGCCGACTCTTCGATGATGCCGGCATCGACCATGGTTTCGAACGCCAGCTCAACGCCCGCTTTCACCATCGCCACCATCAGCACGCCGTGATCGAAGTACTCTTGCTCGCTGATTTTGCCTTCAAACTGCGGCGCATTCTCGAACGCGGTTTTGCCGGTCTCTTCGCGCCAGGTCAGCAATTTCACATCGTCTTCCGCCCAGTCGGCCATCATGCCGCTCGAGAAAGCGCCGGAGATGATGTCGTCCATGTGCTTCTGGAACAGCGGCGCCATGATGGTTTTCAGCTGTTCGGACAGCGCATAGGCGCGCAGCTTGGCCGGGTTGGACAGGCGATCCATCATCAGGGTGATGCCGCCCTGCTTCAGCGCTTCAGTGATGGTTTCCCAGCCGAACTGAATCAGTTTCTCGGCGTAAGCCGGATCGGCGCCCTCTGCAACCAGCTTGTCGAAGCACAGCAGCGAACCCGCCTGCAGCATGCCGCACAGAATGGTCTGCTCGCCCATCAGGTCGGATTTCACTTCGGCGACGAAGGAGGACTCCAGCACGCCGGCGCGGTGGCCACCGGTCGCCGCCGCCCAGGCCTTGGCGATCGCCATGCCTTCGCCTTTCGGATCGTTTTCCGGGTGAACCGCAATCAGGGTCGGCACGCCGAAGCCGCGCTTGTACTCTTCGCGCACTTCGGTGCCCGGGCACTTCGGCGCGACCATCACCACGGTGATGTCTTTACGCACCTGCTCACCCACTTCAACGATGTTGAAGCCGTGGGAATAACCCAGCGCCGCGCCGTCTTTCATCAGCGGCTGCACCGCGCGCACCACGGAAGAGTGCTGCTTGTCAGGCGTCAGGTTGACCACCAGATCCGCCTGCGGGATCAGGTCTTCGTAGGTGCCGACCTTGAAGCCGTTTTCGGTCGCCTTGCGCCAGGAAGCGCGCTTCTCGTCGATCGCTTCTTTGCGCAGGGCATAGGCGACGTCCAGGCCGGAATCGCGCATGTTCAGCCCCTGGTTCAGACCCTGGGCGCCACAGCCGACAATCACCACTTTTTTACCTTTCAGGTAGCCGGCTTCGTCAGCAAATTCGTCGCGCGCCATAAAGCGGCATTTACCCAATTGCGCCAACTGCTGACGCAGGTTCAATGTGTTGAAATAGTTAGCCATGGTGGTACTCCGGTTTGATGTTGTCTTGCATTGTTATTTTCATTCCCCGCCCTGTCTGTGCGGAGATTCGTTAAACTCAATGTATAACAGGAAATGCGTTGCTTAAATTGATATATTAAGAACGTGACATTGCAATTTATGCAACACACTCACTGCGAGCGTATCGATATGGATTTACGTGATTTAAAGCTGTTCCTGCATCTGGCCGAAAGCCATCACTTCGGGCGCACCGCCAAGGCGATGCACGTCAGCCCGTCGACGCTCTCCCGCCAGATCCAGCGGCTGGAAGAGATCCTCGGGCAGCCGCTGTTCCTGCGCGATAACCGCACCGTGCAGCTGACCGACGCCGGCGAACAGCTGAAAGAATTCGCCCAGCAAACGCTGCTGCAATATCAGCAGCTGAAGCACTCACTCGGCCAGCACGGCCCTTCGCTCAGCGGCGAACTGCGGTTGTTCTGCTCGGTGACCGCGGCGTACAGCCACCTGCCGCCGATCCTCGATCGCTTCCGCGCGCAGCACCCGCTGGTGGAGATTAAGCTGACCACCGGCGACGCCGCCGACGCGGTCGACAAGGTGCAATCCAACGAGGCCGATCTCGGCATCGCCGGCCGGCCGGAAACGCTGCCCGCCAGCGTGGCGTTCACCAAAATCGGCGAAATCCCGCTGGTGCTGATCGCGCCGGCGCTGCCCTGCGCGGTGCGCAGCCAGGCGTTCGCCGACAGGCCCGACTGGGCCGAGATCCCGTTCATCCTGCCGGAGCACGGCCCTTCGCGAAAACGCATCGAGCTGTGGTTCCGCCGCCACCGCATCAGCAATCCGCTGATTTACGCCACCGTCGGCGGCCACGAAGCCATCGTGTCGATGGTCGCTTTGGGCTGCGGCATCGCACTGATCCCGAGCGTGGTGGTGGACAACAGCCCGGAGCCGGTACGCAACCGCATCTCGCAGTTGGATAACATCTCGATGGTCGAACCGTTCGAGCTGGGGGTCTGCGTCCAGAAAAAGCGCCTCAGCGATCCGCTGATCGACGCCTTTTGGCGCTTGCTGCATCCCCGCTGACGCGGGGTTTACAGATCCGCCGGATCGATCTGCTTCATCGTCTCTACCTGCATCAGCCAGTGGTAGAGCGGCTCAAGCTGCAAAAATGCCCCGGCCAGCAGCGGCACCAGATCGGCACTGAACAGCTTTTCCACTTCGCTGTCGGTCACCATCACCGCAAACGACTTGCGGTTGTACCAGGTGGCGATCTCCGCCGCCTGTTCCTTCACCAGCGGGCGCTTGTAGCTTTCGCCCACCAGCTCGAACGGCGGCCGGCAGCAGGCGGCCACCTCAAGGAAAGGCTGCGGCCGCTGCCTCAGCGTATGGCGGAACAGATCCATGGTCGGCTTGTTGGCGCTGTAGTAGCCGAGCCCATAGCGCAGCATGTCCGGCCCCAGTTCGAAAAAGTAGACCGGCGCGTCTTTCCAGTCTTTGCTCGGGCGCTTGAACGTCAGCCACATGCGGCTGCGGTAGCGCGATTTGTCATGTGAAAAGCGCGTATCGCGATGAATGCGCGACAGCGTTTTGCCGATCGCCGGGCGAGTCTCGAACAGCGGATCGATCGCCAGCATGCCGGGAGCCAGCTGCTCCACCAGCGCGCGAAACGGCGCCAGCAGCTCGCGATCGTAGATGTCGCGGTTGCCGTCGAACCACGCCTTATCGTTCTCGATCCGCACCTGCTGCAGGAAATTCAGACCCTGCTGGCTAAAGCCGGAGAAGGGTTGCGTCATAAGTTTTTCCGTTCTGACGGTTTATCGGGTGTTGCGCAGATCTTCCCTCTGCCAACGGCGTTTGATCAACACGCGCCGACGCGTGCGAAAATAAGCGACATAGAGAGAGAACGCCGCCCGGTTGCTGAATAGCGCACCGCCAACCACGCCCCCCAGCAGCATGGCGACAGTGGCGATGCCGGTCATCCCCGCCGCCCACGCCGCCGCGGCGCCAAGGCAAAACAGGCCGAGCATGCCAAGGTAATATTGCAACAATACCACCCCGCTGTTTTTACCCTGCACCAGTTGGAACAGGATCAACGTCATCCACACCGCCACGATCGCGCCGCTGCCCATGAGAACGGCAGCGGAAGTCTTGCCGCTCCAGGCGGCCGCCACGTCCGTGGCCAGGCCCATCACGCCCGCCAGCCCCAGCGTCAGGCAAACCATCAGCAACATGACATTGCCGACGCCCGGCGGCGACAGCCGCTGGCCCGGCGTCAGGAAATGCTGCTCGAGCTGCGCATCCACACCGGCGAAAAGCGCGCCATCGCGCGCCGCGATTTGGCGTTCCATCTCCCGGCCCTGCGCGATCAGGCGTTTAATCATCCAGTCCGCCATTACCTCACCATCTGCGGCAATTTCTGCATAATGCCCACAAAATACTGCCCGGTGGTTTTCACATTCACCGGCGCAGACAGGGTGCCGCTGATGCCGCTGCCCACGAACGTCAATGAGTTATTGAGCGCCGAATGCAATTGCTGGCGCAGCCCGTTTTGGATCGCTTCCGTCGGGTAGCGCTTCGGGTATAAGCCGTTCTTCACCATCTCTTTCAAGACGTTATTGGAAATTCCCGGATTTTCCGCCCGAATGATGTTTTCGGTCAGCCGCTTCCTTTCGCTACGGGGCATGCTTTTCAGCCATTCCGTCGCCTTGCGCGCCGAAATGCGGCGCATGGCGCGGTAGGTCATCGTCGCTTCCTTCAGGGCAGCCCCGGCACTGGCCAGCGAGATCACATCGAGCACGGTACTGGTAGCGATATACCACTGTTCTGAGTCGAGCTGAGCCAGTTCATCGCCTTTCCCGTCATAAAGCTTGTTGACGCGGTACAGCCCATTGCCGCACTGCAACGCGCTGGCAGCCATGCCGGCATAACCCAGATAAGCCACCGCCGAGCTGGTGCCGCCGGTAAACGGCACGGCGACGCTGCCCGACGCCAGTAAAAATACCGATACCAGCAGCGTTCCGCACGACAGCGCGGCCGAGGCCAACTCTTTGCTGACGCTGGGTTTGCTCAACGCTTCCGACAGCGTATTGGTCGCGGCAACGCGTGAAGTATGAGCCACCGTTTTGCTGATGACCACGTGGGTAACCTGCGAAGCGTTTGAGTAACCGGTGTGCTGCGTCGGGCGGACTAAAAATGAGTTCTGCCCGTCGGAAAAAATAATGCCCACGCCATGAAAGGCGAGGCTGCAGTCCAGCGAGTCCTGCAAGGCTTGCAGATTAATATCGCGATAGAATTCTTGTACGCCGGTATTGCCCAACAGGCGGGCAAACTCGGCGTTGGTCAAATCGTCTTCGGGGGAACCGAACGGCGTAGAAAAAGCGGTTTTCATTGTCGTGCATCCCTATACGTCAGAAGTCTTGGCAGTATAAAAATGCACGACAAAATCACAACCATGCAACCCATAAACTGACTAACGCGTCACGGTTGCTTATCAATCCGACTCACCCCTGCAAAAAGAAGCGGAACGCCGGGTTGTCGGTTTCGTCGTGGCAATCGTAGCCCAGCGCCTGCAGGTGACGCTCGAATTCCGGCTCGCTTTGCGCCAGCTCGAAGGCCGCCAGCACCCGGCCGAAGTCGGTGCCGTGGCTGCGATAGTGGAACAGCGAAATGTTCCAGTGCGTGCCCAGCGTCTGCAAGAACTTCAGCAGCGCGCCCGGCGACTCCGGAAACTCAAAGCTGTACAGCCGTTCGCGCAGCGGCTTCGACGGACGCCCGCCCACCATGTAGCGCACGTGCAGCTTGGCCATCTCGTCGTCCGACAGATCCACCACTTGATAACCGTCGGCGTTGAGTTCGTCGATGATCTCCCGCCGTTCTGCGTGGCCGCGCGTCAGACGCACGCCGACGAAAATGCAGGCGTTATCGGCATCGGCGTAGCGGTAGTTGAATTCGGTCACCGAGCGGCCGCCCAGCAGTTGGCAAAACTTGAGGAAGCTGCCCTGCTGTTCCGGAATGGTTACCGCCAACAGCGCTTCGCGTTGTTCGCCCAGTTCGCAACGTTCGGAAACGTAGCGCAGCCCGTGGAAGTTGAGGTTGGCGCCGGACAGCACGTGCGCCAGACGCTCGCCCTGAATGTTGTGCTGCTGCACGTACTTTTTCAGCCCCGCCAGCGCCAGCGCGCCGGAAGGTTCGGCAATGGCGCGCACGTCCTCGAACAGATCTTTGACCGCCGCGCAGATGGCGTCGCTGTCCACGGTGATCACGTCGTCCAGATACTCACGGCATAGGCGGAAGGTTTCGTCTCCGATGCGCTTCACCGCCACGCCTTCAGCGAACAGCCCGACGCGCGCCAGATCCACCGGATGGCCGGCATCCAGCGCCGCGCGCAGGCAGGCGGAGTCTTCCGCTTCGACGCCGATCACTTTGATCTGCGGCATCAGCTGCTTGATCAGCACCGCCACCCCGGCGGCCAGGCCGCCGCCGCCGACCGGCACGAAGACCCGATCCAGATGCGCGTCTTGCTGCAGCAGCTCCATCGCCAGCGTGCCCTGCCCGGCGATCACCGTCGGATGATCGAACGGCGGCACGAAGGTCATGCCCTGCTGTTGGGAAAGCTCGATCGCCTTCGCCTTGGCCTCGTCGAAATTGGCACCGTGCAGCAACACTTCGCCGCCAAAGCCGCGCACCGCATCCACCTTGATGTCCGCGGTGGATACCGGCATCACGATCAGCGTTTTGATCCCCAGCCGTTTACCGGAGAAGGCGACGCCCTGCGCGTGGTTGCCGGCCGAAGCCGTTACGACGCCGCGCGCCTTCTGCTCTTCGTCCAGCCCGGCGATCATCGCATAGGCCCCGCGCAGCTTGAAGCTGTGCACCGGCTGGCGATCTTCGCGCTTCACCAAAATGGTGTTGCCGAGGCGCGAAGAGATTTTGCTCATGGCCTGCAACGGGGTGACCTGCGCCACCTCGTAGACCGGCGAGCGCAGTACCGCTCGCAGATATTCCGCGCCACAGGGGGCGCTGGGTAGGGGTTGAGAGACCGCCATACTGCTTATCCCCCCAGTTTGCTCTTGTCGCGCACCGCGCCTTTGTCGGCGCTGGTGGCCAACGAGGCGTAAGCGCGCAGCGCGAAGGACACCTGACGTTCACGGTTTTTCGGCGTCCAGGCCGCGTCGCCGCGCGCCAGTTCCGCCTCATGCCGCGCCGCCAGCTCCTGCTCGCTGACATCCAGCTGGATGCCGCGATGCGGAATGTCGATCGCGATCATGTCGCCGTCCTGCACCAGGGCGATCAGGCCGCCGTTGGCCGCCTCCGGCGAGGCGTGGCCGATGGACAGCCCGGAGGTGCCGCCGGAGAAACGTCCGTCGGTGATCAGCGCACACGCCTTGCCCAGCCCCATCGATTTCAGATACGTGGTTGGGTAAAGCATTTCCTGCATGCCCGGCCCGCCTTTCGGCCCTTCGTAACGGATAACGACCACGTCGCCCGCCACCACTTTGCCGCCGAGGATAGCTTCTACCGCATCATCCTGGCTTTCATACACTTTGGCAGGGCCGCGGAAGGTGAGGATTTCCTTGTCTACGCCGGCGGTTTTGACGATACAGCCATTTTCCGCCAGGTTGCCGTACAGCACCGCCAGCCCGCCGTCCTGACTGTAGGCGTGCTCACGGGTGCGGATGCAGCCCTCCTTGCGGTCGGTGTCCAGCGAATCCCAGCGGCAGTCCTGAGAGAATGCCTGCGTGGTGCGGATACCGGCCGGCCCGGCGGAGTACATTTTCTTGACGCTTTCGTCGCGGGTCAGCATCACGTCGTAGGCTTCCAGCGTCTGCGGCAGGGTCAGCCCCAGCACATTGTTCACCTCGCGGTTCAGCAAGCCGGCGCGATCCAGCTCGCCGAGGATGCCGATTACGCCGCCGGCGCGGTGCACGTCTTCCATGTGGTATTTCTGCGTGCTCGGCGCCACCTTGCACAGATGCGGCACTTTGCGCGACAGGCGATCGATGTCTTCCATGGTGAAGTCCACCTCGCCTTCCTGCGCCGAAGCCAGCAGGTGCAGCACGGTGTTGGTCGAGCCGCCCATGGCGATGTCCAGCGTCATGGCGTTCTCAAACGCCGCCTTGTTGGCGATATTGCGCGGCAGCGCGCTCTCGTCGTCCTGCTCGTAATAGCGTTTGGTCAGCTCGACGATGCGCTTGCCGGCGTTGAGGAACAGCGCTTTGCGATCGGCGTGAGTGGCCAGCAGCGAGCCGTTGCCCGGCTGCGACAGGCCCAGCGCTTCGGTCAGGCAGTTCATCGAGTTGGCGGTAAACATGCCGGAGCAGGAACCGCAGGTCGGGCAGGCGGAACGCTCGATCTGCTCGCTGTCGGCGTCGCTGACGTTCGGGTTCGCGCCCTGGATCATCGCGTCCACCAGATCCAGCTTGATGATCTGATTGGAGAGTTTGGTCTTGCCGGCTTCCATCGGGCCGCCGGAGACGAAGATCACCGGAATGTTCAGGCGCAACGCCGCCATCAGCATTCCCGGGGTGATCTTGTCGCAGTTGGAGATGCACACCATCGCGTCGGCGCAGTGGGCGTTCACCATGTATTCGACCGAGTCGGCGATCAGCTCGCGCGACGGCAGGGAATAGAGCATGCCGCCGTGGCCCATGGCGATGCCGTCATCCACCGCGATGGTGTTGAACTCTTTGGCCACGCCGCCGGAGGCTTCGATCTGTTCGGCGACCAGTTTGCCCAGATCGCGCAGATGCACGTGGCCCGGCACGAACTGGGTAAAGGAGTTGACCACGGCGATGATCGGCTTGCCGAAATCGGCGTCGGTCATCCCGGTCGCGCGCCACAATGCGCGGGCACCCGCCATATTGCGGCCGTGGGTGGTGGTGGCGGAACGGTACTTAGGCATGCTCTTTTCACTCCAAATGTATTTATGACAGGCGGCGAACGAACCGCCTGGATATTCTTATCTTGTCTGTCTTGTCGTTACGGATTGACCGGATCCAGCCAGCCGTATTTGTCTTCTGTCTTGCCGCTGAACAGGCCGAAGAACGCCTGTTGGATCTGTTTGGTCACCGGGCCGCATTTGCCGATGCCGACCTGAATGCCGTCCACGCTGCGCACCGGCGTGATTTCCGCCGCGGTGCCGGACATGAACACTTCGTCGGCCAGGTACAGCGATTCGCGCGACAGCACCTGCTCACGCACTTCGAAGCCCATGTCTTTCGCCAGCTTGATGATCGCGTCGCGGGTGATGCCCGGCAGCGCCGAAGAGGTGAACGGCGGGGTGTAAATCACGCCGTCTTTCACTTCAAACAGGTTCTCGCCCGCCCCTTCGGAAATGTAGCCGTGCACGTCGAGCGCAATGCCTTCCTGATAGCCGTGGCGACGCGCTTCGCTGCCCACCAGCAGAGAGGAAAGATAGTTGCCGCCGGCCTTGGCCGCGGTGGGGATGGTGTTTGGTGCGACGCGGTGCCAGGAGGAGACCATCGCGTCGATGCCTTGATCCAGCGCTTCTTCACCCAGATAAGCGCCCCAAGGAAACGCCGCGATAATCACGTCCGTTTTGTAACCGGCCGGCGGGTTGACGCCCATGCCGACATCGCCGACGAACACCAGCGGGCGGATGTACGCGCTGACCAGGTTGTTCTTGCGCAACGTGGCGCGGCAGGCTTCCATCAGTTCGTCAACGCTTTGCGAAACCGGCATGCGGTAGATTTTCGCCGAATCGTGCAGGCGCTGCATATGCTCGCGATGACGGAACACTACCGGCCCCAAGTGCGAGTCGTAGCAGCGCACCCCCTCAAATACCGACGTGCCGTAATGCAGCGCGTGCGACATCACGTGCACTTTGGCCTCGGCCCAGGGAACCATCTCACCATTGAACCAAATGTAATCGGCTTTCTTTGTCATTGTTATTTATCCTTCTCGGCGCCTCAGGCGCGTATTTGTTGTGATGTTGGCTGCTGGATCTCGACGCAGGAGACGTCCATCAGTTTGCTTAATTGAGATGACAACAGGGCAACCGGACGCGGGCTGGCAACGGTCAATTCGATATTGATGCTGTCGGCGTTGGCCGGGGAAACCATATTCATAGCACAAACCTGAAAGCCGCGATGACGCACGACCCGCAATACGCGCTCTAACATTTCGGGGCGAAAACGCGCCTGGATCGAGAGTTGATGCTGCATCATGATATTTCCTCCAACATGGTTTCGTTGCCGGCGCCCGGCGGCACCAGCGGCCAGACGTTTTCGAGTTCGTCGATAGAGACCTGCAGCAGATAAGGGCCTGCGGTGTTGAACAGCGCCTCGAGCGCGCCCTCCACCTGATCCTTGCGGCTGATGCGCTGGCCGGGAATGCCGAAGGCGGCGGCCAGCATCAGGAAGTCGGGGTTATCGGACAGGTTGGTTTCACTGTAGCGGCCGTCGAAGAACAACTGCTGCCATTGACGCACCATTCCGAGGCGCTGGTTGTCCAGCAGCACGATCTTCAGCGGCAGCTGTTTGCGCTTGATGGTGCCCAGTTCCTGCACGTTCATCATGAAGGAGCCATCGCCCGAGACGCAGATCACCGTATCTTGCGGGCGCGCGATCTGGGCCCCTACTGCCGCCGGCACGCCGAACCCCATGGTGCCGAGGCCGCTGGAGGTGATGAAATTCTCCGGGCGTTCGAACGTCATGTGCTGCGCGCTCCACATCTGGTGCTGGCCCACGTCGGTGGTCACTACGCTGTTGGCCGGCTTGCGGGCGGACAGCTGGCGCAAGAACAGCGGCGCGTAGATCGGCTGGCCGGGGTGATCGTAGCGGCAGGCGTGGTCGGCTTTCAGCGCCGTCACCTGCTGCTGCCAAGGGGCGATGTTCAGCGGGCGCTGCAACGCCGGCAGCAACGCTTTCAGATCGCCCTGCAGGGCCACATGCGCCTGGCGCAGCTTGCTCATTTCCGCCGGGTCGATATCCATGTGGATCACTTTGGCGTGCGGCGCGAAGGCGTTCAGTTTGCCGGTCACGCGGTCATCGAAACGCGCGCCGACGGCAATCAGCAGATCGCACTCCTGCACCGCCAGGTTGGCAGCCTTGGTGCCGTGCATGCCCAACATGCCGAGGTACAGCGGATCTTGCGCATCCGGCGCGCCCAGCCCCTTCAGGGTGGCGACGTTCGGCATGCGGGTCACGGCGATGAACTCGCGCAACGCCGGCACCGCCTGCGCCATGCCCACGCCGCCGCCGACGTACAGCATCGGTTTGTGCGCCTGCGCCAGCAGCTCGGCCGCCTCCGCCAACGCCGCCGCCGGGAATGCCGGCGCTTCATCGACCGGCATCAGATGCGGGTGCAAGTCGCCCTGCGCCAGCTGGATGTCTTTCGGGATATCGATCAGCACCGGGCCAGGACGGCCGCCGGCGGCGATGGCGAAGGCTTCCGCCATAATGCCCGGCAGCGCGTCCAGCGATTCCACCAGGAAGCTGTGCTTGGTGCAGGCCAGAGACAGGCCGAGAACATCGATCTCCTGAAAGGCATCGGTGCCGATCAGCGCGGAACCCACCTGACCGGTGATGGCGACAACGGGAACGGAATCGAGCAGCGCATCAGCCAGGCCGGTGATCAGGTTGGTGGCGCCGGGGCCGGAAGTGGCGATGCAAACGCCGACTTTGCCGGTGGCGCGGGCGTAGCCGATGGCGGCCATCGCGGCGCCCTGTTCATGGCGGCACAGCAGGTGTTCCACACCGCCGTCGTACAACGCATCGTACACCGGCATGATTGCCCCGCCCGGATAGCCGAATACGGTATCCACACCCTGCGCACGCAACGCTTGAACTACCCACTGAGCGCCATTCATAGTTATTTCCCCGCCTTACTTCGAAAACCGCAGGATTTTGTTCTGTTTTTCATGCTCTGCCCCTTGCTCCACTTTTCTCTTGCCAATAAAAAACCCCCGGACCTGACGGTGCGGGGGTTCTCTTGCGATTCCGGCTTGTTTGCTAAGCCTTTCTTCGTCCAAGTGCAGCCCCGCACGGTGGGATAATAATCACCACCACGCTAATCACGACTAGGCTAATCACTTGGGCAAAGGCTTTCATAATGGGTTTGTTCACTGTGCTCATTCAGAACTAATGCTTACAGAGGTACCATAGTCGCGCGCGGCATGACAACACTTTTTTTGCGTTATTATTCGGCGCAATCTGGTCATACCTCACGCGAATCGCCCGGATTTCACACGTTGGCGCGCACGCCCGGATTTCTCACCGCGTCTGTGATCGCCTTGCCGCGCGTATCCTTGCCGAAGAACACCAACAGGGCGATCGCCAGCGCCACCGTACCGGCGACGATCGCCATCGCCAGGCCGTAATTATGCCCATGATGTTCGGCGATGGTCGCCTGCAGCGTGGCGTTGACCGAAGCGATCAGGTTACCCAACTGGTACACGAACCCCGGCAGCACCGCGCGGGTGTTGGCCGGCACCAGCTCAGTCAGGTAGGTCGGCACCACGCCCCAGGCGCCCTGCACCATGAACTGCATCAGGAAAGCGCCGATCCCCAACATCAGCGAACCGCTGGAAAATGCCCACAGCGGGATCACCGGCAGCGCCAGCAGCGCGGCGATGATGATCGCTTTTTTGCGGCCGATCTTTTCCGACAACGAACCGAAGAAAACACCGCCGATAATTGACGCGATATTGTAGCTAATGGCGATGATACTAACGGTTTTTGGATCGAAACCATGCTGAACTTTCAGAAACACCGGATACAGATCCTGCGTGCCGTGGGAGAAGAAATTGAACGCCGCCATCAGTAGCACCAAATAGCAGCACAGCTTCCAGTGGCTCTTCAACACCGGCAGCAAGGCAGAGCTTTCCTTGCGTTCACGCGCCGCCAGCCACACCGGCGACTCCTGCACGCAATAATAAATAAATGGCAGCAGCAGGATCGGCGCCGCGCCGATAACAAACATGCCGCGCCAGCCGACCGTTTCGAACAGCAGGCCGTACACCACCGCCGCCAGCAGATAACCGAACGGATAGCCGGCCTGGAAAATGCCCGACATCAGGCCGCGCGAGCGGTCCGGTATGGTTTCCATCGCCAACGACGACGCCACGCCCCAGATGCCGCCCATCGCAACGCCGTACAACACCCGCAACAGCAAGAAGACCGTCAGCGAGGGCGCGGCGGCGGAGAGCAGCTCAAACACCGAGAAGAAGACGATATTCAGCATCAGGATCGGCTTGCGGCCATATTTTTCCGCCGCACGCCCGAAGATCAGCGCGCCAATCGGGCGCACCGCCAGCGTGAGCAAAATCGCCAACGTCACCTGTTCCAGACCGACGTGAAAGGATTGCGCGATGTCACTGAGTAAGAATACCAGCACGAAAAAATCGAAAGCGTCGAGCGTCCAGCTTGAAAAGCTGGCGATTGCCGCGTTGCGTTGCAGCGGGGTCCAACCAAACATAGTGTTATCCCTACCGTAGAGTACGAAGTCAGGAGGTTTAGCGGCTGCCGGGCAGAATGCGGCGGCGGTCGGGGTTTGTTAAAGAAGTGATTTTTCTTTTAATCAATTGTTAAATACACCCGTTAACCCTATGGTTGCAATGCGTATGGGCCGCTAATATGTTGCAGCCTTCAGCGAATTGTTAATGGGTATTGCCGCAGGTTGCGAGGCGGCTCGCACAACTTCATTTATTTCGATGAAAATCAGCGATTATTCTGCTAAATGCATCGAAAAACCACCAATAAAGCCGCGCAATGCCCGGATGAATCACGCATCATGTCGCCCTCAGCAAGGAGAGCGATATGTCACTGGCGGTAATCTATAGCCGCGCCATCATCGGCGTTCAGGCCCCTTCCGTGACGGTGGAGGTGCATATCAGCAATGGCCTGCCCGGCTTGACGCTGGTCGGCCTGCCGGAAACCACGGTAAAAGAGGCGCGCGATCGGGTGCGCAGCGCCCTGATCAATAACGGTTTCACCTTTCCCGCCCGGCGCATCACCGTCAATTTGGCGCCCGCCGATCTGCCGAAAGAAGGCGGGCGTTACGATCTGCCGATAGCGCTGGCGATCCTCGCCGCCTCCGAGCAATTGCCCCTCGCACCGTTGGCGCGCTACGAGTTTCTTGGCGAGCTCGCGCTGTCCGGCTCACTGCGCGCGGTCAGGGGCGCGATCCCGGCGGCGCTGGCGGCGGCTGATGCCGGGCGGCAACTGATTCTCTCAACGGACAACGCCGCCGAAGTCGGCCTGATCGCGCAGTCGCACTCCCATACCGCCCGGCACCTGTTGGAAGTCTGCGCCTTTCTGCTCGGCCAGGGCGAACTGCCGGTGGCGGCCACGCCTCCCGCTGCGGACACCGCCTGCGAAAACGCCGACCTGCGCGATATCATCGGCCAGGAGCAGGCCAAGCGGGCACTGGAGATCGCCGCCGCCGGCGGGCATAACCTATTGCTGATTGGGCCGCCGGGCACCGGTAAAACCATGCTGGCCAGCCGCCTCACGGGCCTACTGCCACCGCTCACGGAGCCTGAGGCGCTGGAAAGTCTAGCGGTCGCCAGCTTGCAGCATCACATTCCCGCTGCCCTACCATGGCGCCAGAGGCCGTTTCGCGCACCGCACCACAGCGCCTCGATGGCGGCATTGGTCGGCGGCGGCTCACTGCCGCGACCGGGCGAGATCTCGATGGCGCATAACGGCGTGCTGTTTCTGGATGAACTGCCGGAATTCGAGCGTAAGGTACTGGATGCGCTGCGTGAGCCGTTGGAATCCGGCGAGATCGTGATTTCACGCGCCAACGCCAAGGTCTGTTTCCCCGCCAGAGTGCAGCTGATCGCGGCAATGAACCCCAGCCCGACGGGGCACTATCAGGGGCTGCACAATCGCGCCTCACCGCAGCAGGTGTTGCGCTATCTGGCCCGGCTGTCAGGGCCTTTTCTCGACCGTTTCGATCTGTCTATCGAAGTGCCGCTGTTGCCGCCGGGAACACTCAGTCATCGGAAAACACACGGAGAAAGCAGCGAACAAGTGCGGAAAAGAGTGCTGCTGGCACGCGCCCGGCAACTCGAACGCGCCGGTAAAGTCAACGCGCTGCTGAGCAACCGCGAAGTGGAACGGGATTGCGTTCTGCAGGCGGCAGACGCCGAGTTTTTGGAAGCGACATTAAACGCGCTGGGGTTATCGGTTCGCGCCTGGCAGCGCATCTTGAAAGTGGCGCGCACGCTGGCGGATTTGGCGGGAGATGCTGAGCTCGACAGGCGCCACCTCAGCGAAGCGCTGGGCTATCGCAGCATGGACCGCCTGCTGTTACAACTGCATCGTAGTCTGGAATGAAAATGGGGCCCACAGGCCCCATCGTCTTTAGTCTTCGCTGTCGCTGTAATCTTCTACTGCGTCAGCCTGCGGTTTACCGCCGGACAGAGTATGGAATTTCTTCGGGCGACGTGTGCGCGCCAGATATTTAGCCCATACTTTTTCCTGCTCGGTAGCCGCTTCGCGCTCACCGCGGCACACTGCGACGAACAGTTGTTCTTCTTCAGTGGCCGGCTGGCGTTTGCCCGAGTCCAGCTCGTTAAACGCGTAGCCGAAGCGCTCTAGCAATTGCGCCTCTTTAATGGTGAAATCGCCGTGACGGGAGAACCCGCGAGGGTAATGTTTATTATCAAAAAAACGATTGGTCGTGGTGAAGCTATCCGCCATCTGACACGCTCCTAATTCTCTTATGGCCGTGCTGTTTATGGCGCGGAGTATTAGATAGGCTTGACAGCGTGTAAAACAAAACATTTAAATCTTAACGACAAATTTTTTTGGAGATAGGTGTGGATACCGAATTACTGAAAACCTTTTTGGAGGTCAGTAGAACGCGTCACTTTGGCAGAGCCGCAGAATCTTTGTACTTAACGCAGTCCGCGGTCAGTTTCCGCATCCGTCAGTTAGAAAACCAGCTGGGCGCCAATTTATTTACCCGTCATCGCAATAATATCCGCCTGACGCCTGCCGGCGAGCGCCTTCTGCCCTATGCCGAGAGCCTGATGAACACCTGGCAGCTGGCGAAAAAGGAGGTCGTGCGTTCGCTGCAACACACCGAGTTGTCGATCGGCGCTACCGCTTCGCTGTGGGAAGCCTATCTGACCCCTTGGCTACAGGCGCTCTATCAACAACGCGAAGCGCTGCAGCTAGAAGCCAGGGTGGCATTAAGGCACTCTTTGGTAAAACAACTGCATGAAAGGCAGCTCGATTTACTGATCACCACTGAACCGCCTAAGATGGATGAATTGGCCAGCCAGCAACTGAGCAATTTCTCATTACGCCTGTTCTCATCCGCGCATCGTGACAAACAGGCCCCCATGCCCTACATCAAGCTGGAATGGGGAGCCGACTTCCACCAACAGGAAAGCCGCATGCTGGAAGGTGATAACGTGCCGGTGCTTACTACCACCTCCGCTCACCTGACGCGTCAGCTGTTGGAAACCACGGGCGGATGTGCTTTCCTGCCCAGCCAGTGGGAAAAAGAGTATCCACAGTTGGTGGCCGCCACCGAGATCCCGCCGATTATCCGCCCACTGTATGCCGTCTGGTTGCAAAACAGCGATCAACAGCCTTTGATTCGGCAATTACTTAAAATACCTTTAAATACCGCAGCCTAAAGCGTTATGGCGGCCTTAAACGCCGTCATCGTGGTCATGCCTGTCTATCACACCAAAACGCGCTCATCGCCTTCTGAGAGAAGATAATGCAAAACGAGATAAGAATCAGGAGGCCGGCAGGATAGAGTTCGGAGGAACATGAAGCAACCAGGATCGGGCAAACATCGGCATATAGCGTCAAAAGCGCTCTATTCCAAAGCGGTAAGGAAGAAAAATGATAGGCAAAAAAAAACCCTTTGCTTTCGCAAAGGGTTCTTAATATGGCAGGGGCGGAGAGACTCGAACTCGCGACACCCGGTTTTGGAGACCGGTGCTCTACCAACTGAGCTACGCCCCTAAATCTCGCTTAACATTATGCCTGCTAATAAAGCAGGCATAATTAAATAAGTGGCGGAACGGACGGGGCTCGAACCCGCGACCCCCTGCGTGACAGGCAGGTATTCTAACCAACTGAACTACCGCTCCACCGATTCTTTTACGTTGCATCTTTCGATGCCGGCAATATCGCGCTCTGCGATTTGCGCATTACCAGCCGTCACGCTGATAACGTTTATTTGATGCCTGGCAGTGTCCTACTCTCGCATGGGGAGACCCCACACTACCATCGGCGCTACGGCGTTTCACTTCTGAGTTCGGCATGGGGTCAGGTGGGACCACCGCGCTATTGCCGCCAGGCAAATTCTGTTTCATTC
>NZ_JAVHUX010000033.1:0-6687 GCF_030954545.1 Serratia sp. MF1(2023)
GAGCTATTCCCGCGTCGCATAGGTACTGCTTGATACTGCTTTATTTATTCATCATGCCGCATCGCGACATTGTTGAATTTGGAGCGGGAAACGAGACTCGAACTCGCGACCCCGACCTTGGCAAGGTCGTGCTCTACCAACTGAGCTATTCCCGCCCGGCGTATCGATGGTGGAACGTTACGAAATTCTTCATCGGTACGGGGTGCGCATTATACGAGAAATCCTTTTTGCCGCAAGCCCCTGAAAGCAAAAAAACGCGATTTTTGTTTGATTGCCGATTAAAGCGCCAGATTGGCGAATTAAGCGGCTAAAACCGGCGTTTTTTCCCCGCAGAGGCCCTCGCACCTTAGAGCTGGATGAAATGTTCGCGGTAATACGCCAGTTCGGCCACCGATTCACGAATGTCGTCCAGCGCCTGATGGGTGCCCTGCTTTTTAAAGCCGGCGAGAATTTCCGGCTTCCAGCGGCGCGCCAGCTCCTTCAGCGTGCTGACGTCCAGGTAGCGGTAATGGAAGTAGGCCTCCAGCTCCGGCATATAGCGGAACAGGAAACGGCGATCCTGGCCCACGCTGTTGCCGCAGATCGGCGATTTGCCGGCCGGCACCCACTGCTGCAGGAAGGCTATCGTTTCCAGCTCGGCGGCGCGATCGTCCTGGCGGCTGGCTTTCACCCGCTCCACCAGCCCGCTGCCGGTATGGGTGCGCACGTTCCACTCGTCCATCAGCGCCAGCTGTTCGTCGGACTGATGCACGGCGATCACCGGCCCTTCCGCCAGGATGTTCAGGTTGGCATCGGTGACCAGCGTGGCGATCTCGATGATGCGGTCACGCTCGGGATCTAGCCCGGTCATCTCCAAATCGATCCAAATCAGGTTATTTTCGTTTCCTGTCATGATGTTTCCTGCCTAAAAGCCGAGAGAAAAACGCTGTGCGGACGAGACGGCGGGCGCCGCCGGTGGCGACGCGCCGCAGCCGACGGCTAACAACGGTTATTTAATATAAAATAGCGTGTATCATAGTCTTTTTGGTCGCCCTGGGCGACATATACCCCGACGGGTTCAAGGCTGCGGCCGGGAAAGGCCCCAACCGCCGCCGTACGTGTAAAGGTATAAAATCGAGTCAAGTGAGGCGCAGTGAGTAAGAACAAACTGTCCAAAGGTCAGCAACGCCGCGTGCAGGCGAACCATCAGCGCCGTCTGAAGCGCGCTGATAACAAACCGGAACCGGATGATTCCCAACTGGGCGAGCCGCAGGAAGGCGTCGTCATCAGCCGTTTCGGCATGCACGCCGACGTTGAGGCGCCGGATGGCACTCAGCACCGCTGCAATATCCGCCGCACGCTGCGTTCGCTGGTGACCGGCGATCGCGTGGTGTGGCGCCCCGGCCTGGGCACCCATGAAGGGGTGAAGGGCATCGTGGAAGCGGTGCACGAACGCACCTCGGTGCTGACGCGCCCGGACTTCTACGACGGCGTGAAGCCGATCGCCGCCAATATCAATCAGATCGTCATCGTGTCGGCGATCCTGCCCGAGCTGTCGCTGAACATCATCGACCGCTATCTGGTGGCCTGCGAAACGCTCGAAGTCGAGCCGCTGATCGTGCTTAACAAAATCGACCTGCTGGACGCCGAAGCGCGCAAGCTGGTCGACGGCATGATGGATATCTATCGCAAGATTGGCTACCGGGTGCTGGAAGTCTCCAGCCAGACGCGAGAAGGCATGGCGGAGTTCGAACAGGCGCTGGCCGGGCGCATCAGCATTTTCGCCGGCCAGTCCGGCGTCGGCAAATCCAGCCTGCTGAATGCGCTGCTGCCGCCGTCCGAAGAGCAAATTCTGGTAAATCAGGTTTCCGACGTATCGGGCCTCGGGCAACATACCACCACCGCCGCGCGGCTGTACCATTTCCAGCACGGCGGCGACGTGATCGACTCCCCGGGGGTGCGCGAGTTTGGCCTGTGGCACCTGGAGCCGGAACAAATCACCCGCGGATTTGTCGAATTCCGTGATTATTTAGGCGGTTGCAAATTCCGCGACTGCCGCCACGATACCGATCCCGGCTGCGCCATCCGCGCGGCGATGGAGAAAGGCGATATCGCGGAAGAGCGTTTCGACAACTATCACCGCATTCTGGAAAGCATGGCGCAGGTGAAGGTTCGCAAGAACTTCACGGACGCCGCAGACTGACACTGACGGGCGGGCATTGACGACGGCGAGGCCCTCGTTACAATGCGCGCCCTTTACCCTGATTCACGAGGTTAACGTGCTGGATAGCATCAAGATTAAATTGCAATATTGGCTACCGAAGCTGGCGCTGACCCGCCTGGCGGGCTGGGGCGCCGACAAACGGGCCGGCTGGCTGACCCAACTGGTGATCAAGGCCTTCGCCCGCTTCTACCGCGTGGACATGCAGGAAGCGCAAAATCCGGACCTGGCGTCTTACGCCACCTTCAACGACTTCTTCGTGCGTCCGCTGCGCGATGGCGCACGCCCAATCATCGCCGACGCCAACTGGCTGGCGCTGCCCGCCGATGGCGCCATCAGCCAGCTCGGCCCGATCCGCGACGATCAAATCTTCCAGGCCAAAGGCCATCACTACAGCCTGGAAGCGCTGCTGGCCGGCAACTACCTGCTGGCCGAACCGTTCCGCAACGGCCTGTTCGCCACGACCTATCTGGCGCCGCGCGATTACCACCGCGTGCACATGCCGTGCGCCGGCGTGCTGCGCGAAATGATCTATGTGCCGGGCGATCTGTTCTCGGTCAACCCGCTCACCGCCGCCAACGTGCCTAACCTGTTCGCGCGCAACGAGCGCGTGATCTGCGTGTTCGACACCGACATCGGGCCAATGGTGCAAATTCTGGTCGGCGCCACCATTGTCGGCAGCATCGAAACCGTTTGGGCCGGCACCGTCACACCGCCGCGCGAAGGCATCATCAAACGCTGGACCTACCCGGCCGCCGGTGAAGAGGGCGCCATCGCGCTGGAAAAAGGCGCCGAGATGGGCCGCTTCAAGCTTGGCTCCACGGTGATCAATCTGTTTACCGCAGGCAGCGTGCAACTCGCGCCGCAGTTGCAAAACGGCACCGTCACCCGCATGGGTGAGGCGTTCGCCGAAATCCCGGCCGCCGCTGAAACACCACAGACCCCGCTCTAAAGGAATCGACGCCGTGCGCCTGATCATCACGCTTTTGCTCGGTTGCCTGCTGTGGCAACCGGCGCTGGCCGCTCCCCTGCCGACCGAGACCCAGCTCAAGCAAGAGCTGAAGCAGGCGGAAAGCAGCAAAAACGCGCCGAATCAGGCGGAGACCACCGAGGCGCTGCAAAGCGCCCTCAACTGGCTGGCGGAGCGTAAAGAGTCGCAGACTCGCTCCGAGCAGTATCAGAGGGTGATCGACGATTTCCCGAAGATGACGCAGGAACTGCGCCGCCAGCTGGTGCTGGAAAGCAACAAGATCCTGCCGAACGGCGACGATCTGCCGGCCGCCGAGTTGGAACAGCAGATCCTGCAAACCAGCAGTCTGCTGCTGGAACAGGCGCGCCTGCTGCAGCAAGAGCAGGATCGCACGCGGGAAATCAGCGATTCGCTCGGCCAGCTGCCGCAGCAGCAGACCGACGCCCGCCGTGCGCTGACGGAAGTGCAGCGCCGCCTGCAGGCGCAGCCCGCCAACCCGACCACGCCGTACGCGCAGGCCGCCCTGGCCCTGCTGCAGACCGAAGCCGCGGCGCGCAAGGCCAAAGTGGATGAGCTGGAACTGGCGCAGCTGTCGGCCAACAACCGGCAGGAGCTGGCGCGCATGCGCGCCGAAGTCTATAAAAAGCGCCACGAGAAAATAGACGTTCAACTGCAGGCGCTGCGCAACAACCTCAACGCCCAGCGCCAACGCGAAGCGGAACAGGCGCTGGAAAAAACCGAGCAGCTGGCCGAGCAGAACGGCGATTTGCCAAAAAGCATCAGCCAACAGCTGCAGATCAACCGCGAACTGTCCGCCGCGCTGAACAGCCAGGCGCAGCGCATGGATCTGATTTCATCGCAGCAGCGGCAGGCGGCGGCGCAGACGCTGCAGGTGCGCCAGGCGCTGAGCACCATCATCGAGCAGGCCCAGTGGCTCGGTTCGTCGTCGGCGCTGGGGGAAACCCTGCGCGCCCAGGTGGCGACGCTGCCGGAAATGCCCAAGCCGCAACAGCTGGACGGCGACATGGCCCAGCTGCGCGTGCAGCGCCTGCAGTTTGAAACTCAGTTGGAAAAACTGTCGCAGCGCGAATTCAAGCGCGACGACGGCAGCGCGCTGACCAACCAGGAGCAGCGCATCGTCGATGCCCAGCTGCGCACCCAGCGCGAGCTGCTGAACTCGTTGTTGTCCGGTTGCGACACCCAAATCCTCGAGCTGACCAAGCTGAAGGTGGCCAACACCCAGTTGATCGATGCGTTGAACGAAATTCGCGACGCCACCCACCGCTATCTGTTCTGGGTGCCGGACGTCAATCCGATCAACTTCTCTTATCCGCTCAACGTGGCGCACGATCTGACGCGCGTTCTGTCGCTGGACACGCTGTCGCAGCTCGGCGGCGCCTTCATGATGATGGTGACCAGCCGCGAAACGCTGATCCCGATCTTCGGCGCCCTGCTGCTGGTGATTTTCAGCATCAGTTCGCGCAAGCACTACCACGCCTTCCTCGAGCGCGCCAGCAGCCGCGTCGGCAAGGTGACGCAGGACGAATTCTTCCTGACGGTGCGCACCGTGTTCTGGTCGATTCTGGTGGCGATGCCGCTGCCGGTGCTGTGGGCCGCGCTCGGCTACGGCCTGCAGAGCGCCTGGAACTACCCGGTGGCGGAAGCGATCGGCAAAGGGGTGACCGCCACGCTGCCGATCCTGTGGATCTGCATGATCTGCGCCGCCTTCGCCCACCCGCAAGGGTTGTTCATCGTGCACTTCCGCTGGCCGGCGAAGCAGGTTTCGCGCGCCATGCGCTACTACAAGATGTCGATCTGGCTGATCGTGCCGCTGATCATGGCGCTGATCACCTTCGATAGCCTGAAAGAGCGCGAGTTCGCCAACACGCTGGGGCGGCTGTGCTTCATTCTGCTGTGTCTGGCGCTGGCGCTGGTCACCCACAGCCTCAAGCGCGCCGGCATCCCGCTGTATCTGGATAAAAACGGCTCCGGCGACAACATGCTCAACAGCGCCTTCTGGGGGCTGCTGCTGTCGGCGCCGCTGCTGGCGGCGCTGGCGTCGAGCGTCGGTTATCTCACCACCGCGCAGGCGCTGTTGGCGCGCCTGGAAACCTCGGTGGCGATCTGGTTCCTGCTGCTGGTCGTCTACCACATCATCCGCCGCTGGATGCTGATCCAACGGCGACGCATCGCCTTCGACCGCGCCAAACAGCGCCGCGCGGACATTCTGGCCCAGCGCGCCCGCGGCGAAGACGAAACCTCGCATACCCCGAACAGCACCGAAGGTTCGGTGGATATGGACTACTCAGAGATAGACCTGGATACCATCAGCGCCCAGTCGCTGCGGCTGGTGCGTTCGATCCTGACGCTGATCGCGCTGGTGTCGGTGATCGTTTTGTGGTCGGAGATCCACTCCGCCTTCAGCTTCCTGGAAAATATCTCGCTGTGGGACGTGACCTCGACGGTCAACGGCGTGGAAACCGCCCACCCGATCACCCTCGGCGCAGTGCTGATCGCCATTCTGGTATTGATCATCACCATGCAGCTGGTGCGCAACCTGCCGGCGCTGCTGGAACTGGCGGTGCTGCAGCACCTGGATCTGTCGCCGGGCACCGGTTACGCCATCACCACCATCACCAAATACCTGCTGTTGCTGTTCGGCGCCATTCTCAGCTTTTCCTGGATCGGCATCGAATGGTCGAAACTGCAGTGGGTGGTCACCGCGCTCAGCGTGGGTCTCGGCTTTGGCATGCAGGAGATTTTCTCCAACTTCATCTCCGGCCTGATCATCCTGTTCGAGAAGCCGATCCGCATCGGCGATACCGTAACGATCCGCAACCTGACCGGCACGATAACCAAGATCAATACCCGCGCGACCACCATCGCTGATTGGGACCGCAAAGAGATCATCGTGCCGAACAAGGCGTTCATCACCGAGCAGTTCGTCAACTGGTCGCTCTCGGACGCCATCACCCGCGTGGTGCTGACCGTGCCGGCCCCGGGCGAGGCCAATAGCGAAGAGGTGACCAAGATCCTGATGAACGCCGCCGAGCGCTGTTCGCTGGTGCTGGACAATCCGGTGCCGGAAGTCTACCTGGTCGATCTGCAACAGGGCATTCAGATCTTCGAGATGCGTATTTACGCCGCCGAGATGGGCCACCGCATGCCGCTGCGCCACGAGATCCACCAGCTGATCCTGGCGGGCTACCGCGAGCACGGCATCACGCTGCCGTACCCGCCGTTCCAGGTACGCACCGAGACGCTGTCGCGGCTGACCAACAACGGCCGTACGCCGCCGTCCACGCCGGCGCCGAACACCAAGCGCGACGCCGGGGGGCTGTAAGCGGTTCTCGCGATAAAAAAAGGGCCGGCAAATGCCTAATGCCGATCGTTTAAGGATCAATTGACCGATCCGGTAGTTGCTGTAAAAAGGGTCCATGGCATCATCATGGACCCTTAAAATGGAACTTTCCCAGGCTCTTGGCATTATCAATTTCACCACACCCGAGCGTGCTCG
>NZ_JAVHUX010000046.1:0-140452 GCF_030954545.1 Serratia sp. MF1(2023)
CGGCTACGTGCTGAAAGACTGCGCGGGCACGCCGGACGTCATCCTGATTGCCACCGGCTCCGAAGTGGGCATCACGGTGGAAGCGGCGGACAAGCTGACCGCGGCGGGCCGCAAGGTGCGCGTGGTGTCGATGCCGTCGACGGACGCGTTCGACAAGCAGGATGCGGCGTACCGCGAATCGGTGCTGCCGGCGGCGGTGACGGCGCGCGTGGCGGTGGAAGCGGGTATCGCGGACTACTGGTACAAGTACGTGGGGCTGAACGGCGCCATCGTGGGCATGACCACCTTCGGTGAGTCGGCGCCGGCGGAGCAGCTGTTCGCCGAGTTCGGCTTCACCGTGGACAACGTGGTGGCCAAGGCGCAGGCGCTGCTGAAGTAAGCGGCCTGGCACCAGCCAATAAGAAAGCCGGTCATCGTGACCGGCTTTTTTTATGGGCGTGACCCGCGGTTACGACGCGGCATTGGCGCTTTCGACGCTGCGCAACCGGTCGTAAGCCGCCGCCAGCAACAGCACCAGCAGCGTAGGCTGCAGCCAGACCAGACCCTGTTCGGCCAGCGGCAGCTTATCGAACCAGGCGGGCAGCAGGCCGCTGAAGCTGGAAGCCTTCAGGCCGTCGGCGAGGCCAAACACCAGGCTGGTGGCGATCACCGGCGCGAAGACGCGCTTGGCGCTGCGCCAGCGGTTCTGGCTGAAGCTGAGTAACACCAGTGCGATGCAGGGCGGATAGATCGCCGTCAGCACCGGCAGCGAGACGCGGATCAGATTGGCCAGCCCCATGTTGGAGACCAGCATGGCGAAGAGGGCGAGGATGACCACCAGCGCGCGGTAAGAGAGCGGCAGGTAGCGAGAGAAGAAGTCCGCGCAGGCGCAGGTCATGCCGACCGCCGTCACCAGGCAGGCGATGAACATCAGCACCGCCATAAAGATGCTGCCCAGATCGCCGAAGGTGTGCTGCACATAGGCGTGCAGGATCGCCGCGCCATCCTGAGCGCCACTCTCGACCAGGCTGCCGCTGCCGGCGCCGAGCTTGAACATGCAGATATAGACCAGCGTCAGGCCGACGCCGGCGATCAGGCTGGCCCACAGGGTGTAGCGCAGCAGCAGGCCGCTGTCGCTGACGCCGCGCGAGCGGGCGGCGGTGACGATAATCGAGCCGAACATCAGCGCCGACAGCGTGTCCATGGTTTGATAACCCTGCACGAAGCCGGTGGAAAACGCCGCTGCCTGATAGCTGCCGACGGCGGAGACCGGTTCACCGGCGGGCCAAACCAGGGCGGCGATGCCGAGCGCGGCCAGCGCCAGAATTTTTAGCGGCGCCAGAATATGGCCGACGTTATCGAGCAAGCGGCCGGGATACAGCGACACGATCATCGCCAGGGTAAAGAACAGCAGGCTGTAGATGAACTGCGGCAGGGCGCCGTCGCCGGTGAAGGGCGCGATGCCGAGGGCGAAAGAGACATTGGCGGTTCGCGGCGTGGCGAACAGCGGGCCGAGCGCCAGATAGCAGACGGTCGCCAACAGCAGGCCGGCGGTGCGGCCGATGGGGCCGGTCAGCAGGCTGATGCTGCCGCCGACGCGCGCCAGCGCGATCACGGCGATCACCGGCAGGGCGACGGCGGTCACCATAAACCCGAGGGCGGCCGGCCACAGATGTTCGCCGGACTGCAGCCCCACCAGCGGCGGGAAAATGATGTTGCCGGCGCCGACAAACAGGGCGAAGGTCATAAAGCCCAGGGCGATAATGTCTTTCGGGGATAAATTCTTGGTCATAACGGTATGGCACTGCCTGTATTCATGAAATAAACGGCCTGGCTGCGGATGGAGAACCGCAGAAGGACAGGCGCAGGGGGCCGCGAGTGCCCGCAAAATTTTCGTCCGGCAGGATATAATAATTCGGCGACAAAAACCTGATTAATCCAGCGCTGTTTATCCTGGCGTGAACCGGCCGCACAGAGGGATCATGGCGGCCGGCCCGGCAGGGCTTTAGCTCGCGCGCGCCACCATGTCTATCGACAGCGGGATTTCGATATGCGGTTTGAAAGAGTCATAGGCGAAAGAGACATGGCCGTCTTCGACCGGTTTGCGGGTGAAAAAGATCAGCATATCGCGGGTCGAATGCCGGCGTTTGTCCTGCGCTTCCACCGGTGAGAGGCTGTGTTTGCGTTCATGATCGACAATCAGCAGGGTATCGAGGAAATGCCGATGCTGTATCTCGCCCAAAATCCATTCCGGCCGGGCCCGATCGAATTTGATCCCGCTGGTTTCGCGCATATCGTGAATAAAGGTCTTGGCGCTGTCGTCGGTCATGTTGTCGCAGCCGAGGAAGGTCGTCATGGTGTGGTCGACGCCGTCACTGTGCACGCCTTCCAGCGCCGGCTCGCCCAGCATCTGCGGCGTGGTGACGGTACGCAGGTTGAACACCGTGCAGACGAACTTGTTGATCTCCTGATTAAGCCGGGGGCGCGGCGTCACGCTCACGCCATCGATCACGTAGGCTTTGAATTTCATCAGAGCCTGAAATGCCGTATTCAACTGCAGATCGTCGTTGATGCCGCGAAAGTGGCGCACCTTTCCCGAATCGTAGCGGACGAAGTCTTCCTCGACCGAGAGCACGAAAGGCTGGAACTCCAGCCGCTCAATCCGGGCGCGATCGAAGTCGAAACAGAAGCGGCCGTTTCTGGACTTGCGGAAAGGCAGCGTGGGATCGTCCGCCAAATTGTCGCTGACCTGCTGCAGCTTGGCGAAATCTTCCGGCCGCGCGCCCAGCGCCAGCAGGATCGCTTGCATGGTGGCGCCGGGGATAAAGGCTGAACGGTGTTCCTGGTAGGCCTTCTTAACTTCATCAAGCAGGGATAACTGTCGCATTTCTCGGTGGCCTCACGAATGATATGGCGATTATAAAATCTTGCTGCCGATCTCCACGTCGAAATCGGGTTTCAGCAAGACGGTGCCTTGATCCCGGGTGACCGCGGCAAGTACCAGCACTTCGGATTTAAATCCGGCAACCCGCCTGGCGGGGAAATTAACGACGGAGATGACTTTTCTGCCGAGCAGATCATCTTCCTGATAGTTTTCGCATAATTGCGCCGAGCTGTTTTTAATGCCAATGTCTTCGCCGAAATCAATGCGCAGCTTATAGGCGGGCTTTAACGCCTTGTCGTTATATTCCACGGAAATAATTTCGCCAATACGCATATCCAGTTTCATAAAGTCAGTGATTTCGGCCATGAGTCAGTCCAGTTAATTAAGTGGCTTCAGGAAGGCTAGCAAAGGGGAATTATTCCGACAATGTCGCCAGGAGGGGAATGGTTATACCGGATGTAGCAATTAATTTACAATTTCGTAACGCAAGGGGATTAATTATAAGCTTGGTGAATTATATAAGGTTGAAAAGTTATTATTTCCCGCCATAGTGTTCAGCACGCTGTTTTGCTGCCGGCGTCGGTGCTGTTAAGCCGGTGTTAAATTGGTTAGTATGCTCCACATTAATTCATCAACTGCATTTTTTCGGGTAGTGATATGGAAATAACCCAGCGCGAAAAACGCGATCGGCGAAAGGCATTTATCGCGCCGTTTTTCCTGATATTAATTTGGTCGACCGGTTTTATTGCCGCGCGGGCGGTGGCGGATCATGCCGATCCCAACCTTTTCCTGACCTTTCGCTTTTTGATCGCCGCTGCGGTATTCGCCCTGCTGGCGCTGCATTGCGCCTGGCCCAAGGGGCGGCAGTTCGTGATGCACCTGCTGACCGGCATGCTGATGAACGGCGTTTATCTCGCTGCAAGCTGGTGGGCGGTGGCGAACGGCCTGGCGGCCGGGGTGATGTCGCTGATCGGCGGATTGCAGCCGTTGTTCACCGCGCTGATTTTCGCGCTGGTGCTGCGCAAATCGATAGGGTTACGCTCCTGGGCCGGGCTGGCGGTCGGTTTTATCGGCGTTGCGCTGGTGCTCTCTCCCCGGCTGACCGGCATCGACGTCGGCAATATGGCGCTGTTGCCGATCCTGATGGGGTTTGGCAGCATCGTCGCGCTGACGATCGGCATCATGGTGCAGAAGTCTTCGCTGGCGGCGGCCGATCTGCGGGCGGCGGGCGCCATTCAGCACCTCGGCGCCGCGATCGTGACCGGCGTGTTGGCGGCCGTGATGGGCTCCGGCGCCTGGGACAATTCGCCGACGCTGTGGTTCTCGCTGCTGTGGTCGGCCGGCGTGTTGTCGCTGGGCGGCACCGCGCTGTTTATCTGGATGGTGCGCCACGGCGATTTGACTCGCATTACCGCGCTGATGCTGCTGGTGCCGCCGGCGGCGGCGCTGCAGGCTTACGCGCTGTTTGGCGAGGCGCTGTCGCTGGTGCAGTTGGCGGGGTTTGCCCTGACCCTGCTGGGGGTCGCCATCGTACAGCGAATTCGCCTGCTGCGGCGCTCTCGCCTGGCCGAATAGTCTGCAACAGAAAGTCCGTAAAGCCCGCGCTGCCGGGCTTTTTTGTTGGCTAAAAAACGCCCAGCCTCACAAAACCGAAAGATAACAAAGCAACGCCGTTGCCTCGTTGCAGTTATTAACTATATGTTAATTTTTGGTTTATTAAATGTGATCAGGGGATGGATGATGATGAAAAAAATCAGCGCGACCGTAGCTGTAATCACCTTACTGGGCTCCGTTTCCGCCTATGCGGCCTTCCCGGCGGGCTACCCCGCCGACTATCAGAAATGGGTCGACGGCGCGAAGAAAGAAGGCAAGGTGGTGATTTACTCGACCACCGACACCAAGGCGGCGGCGCCGCTGATTCAGGGGTTCGAGGCGTTGTACCCGGGCATCAAGGTGGAATACAACGACATGAACAGCACCGAACTCTATAACCGCTTCATCAGCGAGCAGGCGGCCGGCGGCACCAGCGGCGACGTGGTGTGGAGCTCGTCGATGGACACCATTTTGAAACTGGCGGGCGATTACGCGCAGGAGTATGCCTCCCCTGAGCAGGCCCAGCTGCCGAAATGGGCGGTATGGCAAGATAAAGTGTATGGCACCACCTATGAGCCGGTGGTGTTTATCTATAACAAACGCCTGATCCCGCAAGGCGATGTGCCGGATTCGCACGCGGCGCTGGCCAAGCTGATCGCCGGCCAGACGGACAAATTCAAGAAGAAAGTCACCACGTACGACATCGAAAAATCCGGCGTCGGCTTCATGCTGTCGGTGCAGGACTTCAAGGCCGATCCCAACTACTTCAAAACGCTGGCCGACGTGGCCAAGGGCGGGCTGGCGGTGCAATCCTCCACCGGCACCATGATGGAGCGCGTCTCCTCCGGTGAAAACCTGATCGGCTTCAATATCCTCGGTTCGTACGCCGAGGCCCGCGCCAAAAGCGACCCGTCGCTCGGCATCGTCTATCCGAAAGACTATACCCTGGTGCTGTCGCGCGTGAGCTTCATCAGCAAAGAGGCCGGCAACCCTAACGCCGCCAAGCTGTGGTTCGACTACGTGCTGTCGGAGAAAGGGCAAAGTATTCTCGCCAATCAGGCGGATATCCCCTCGATCCGCAACGACATCGAAGGCAAGAACGACATCGACGGCATGACCAAGCTGTTGGGTAACGCGCTCAAGCCGATCCCGGTTGACGACAGCCTGCTGGAATATCTGCAGCCGGCCAAACGCCTCGACTACATCAAACAGTGGCGCGCCGCCGCGGCGAAATAACAGGGACTGCATTCGGACGCGCGCCTGCCTTAGAGGCGCGCGCCCTTTGGTCGTCGTTTACAACCATAGGGAGCATTTATGCAAGCATGGCGCAGAAAGTGGCAGAGCCTGCCGCGCGGCCTGGTGGTGTTGATAACCGCGCTGGTTATCTATGTCCCCCTGTCGTTTATCATCATTCAAAGCTTCCTTTCGGCACCGTTTTTCTCTCCCTCCAAGGTCTTCAGCCTGGAGGCCTTCGAGTTCATCTTTACCGATCCGGATTTCTACAAGGCGCTGAAAAGCGGCTTTATTCTGGCATTCGGCCTGGTGATCATCGCCATCCCCCTCGGCGGCATTTTGGCTTTCCTGATGGTGCGCACCGATCTGCCGGGGCGGCGGATCATCGAACCGCTGATTCTGGTGCCGATCTTCGTGTCGCCGATGGTGCTGGGCTTCGGTTACGTGGTGGCGGCGGGGCCGGTGGGCTTCTTCTCGCTGTGGGCGCAGGCGCTGCTGGGCTTTGTGCCGTGGAACATCTATTCGATGGCCAGCATCGTGGTGATTGCCGGATTGACGCACGTGCCCCACGCGTATCTGTACATCTCCTCGGCGCTGCGCAGCGTGGGCTCCGACGTTGAAGAAGCGGCGCGCACCGCCGGCGCCACGCCGCTGCAGGTGATGACCGCCGTCAGCCTGCCGATGGTGCGGCCGTCTATCCTGTATGCCGGAGTGCTGCTGTTTTTCCTCGGGCTGGAAGTGTTCGGCCTGATGCTGGTGCTGGGGGATCCGGAGGGCAACCTGGTGCTGGCGACCTACCTTTACCAGTTGACCAACAAGCTGGGCACGCCGTCTTACCACCTGATGGCGGCGGTGGCGGTGGTGCTGATCTGCATCACCATTCCGCTGGTGATGCTGCAGCGTCGGCTGATGCGCACCGCCAACCGCTTCGTTACCGTCAAGGGCAAAGCCTCGCAGGCCCGTGCGCTGCCGCTGGGCAAATGGCGCTGGGTGGCCGGCGCGGTGGTGGTGTTCTGGCTGACCGTGACCATCGGCGTGCCGCTGATAGGCGTAGTGCTGCGCGCCTTTATCTCCAACTGGGGCGTGGGCGTGTCAGTCTGGGACGAGCTGTCGATCAACACCTTCCGCACCATCTGGGCGCAGCCCAACCTGCTGCGCGCCATCGTCAACTCAATGGCGATTGGGGTGATCGGCGGGGCGCTGGCGGTGGCGTGCTATCTGTTCATCGGCATCGCCATGCACCGCAAGCCGGATGGCGCCACGCGTTTCCTCGACTACAGCGTGCTGGTGCCGCGCGCGGTGCCGGGGCTGCTGGCCGGTCTGGCGTTCCTGTGGGTGTTTCTGTTCCTGCCGATGTGGTTGGACAAATCGCTCAAGGAGGGCTGGCTGTCGGCGCTGCCGATGGCCGAGTGGCTGCGTGCTAACTGGATTGTCTGGCTGCGTTCGCTGCGCAGCACCATCTTCAGCGTCTGGCTGGCGTATACCGTGGTGTGGATGGCTTACGGCCTGCGGCTGATCTCTTCCACGCTGCTGCAGGTGGGGCCGGAACTGGAGGAGGCGGCGCGCAGCGCCGGCGCCAGCCGCGGCCAGATCACTCGCCACGTCACCATTCCGCTGTCGCGCTACGGCCTGATCGGCTCCTGGCTGCTGATGTTCCTGATTTTTGAACGCGAATACTCCACCGGGGTGTATCTGCTGTCTCCGGGCACGGAAACCATCGGCTCGATGCTGGTTTCCCTGTGGGCCGCGGGCGCTATCGATATCGTCGCCGCGCTGTCGTTCATCAATATCCTGCTGGTGGTGCTGGGGTTAGGGATCGCCTTGCGCTTTGGAGTGAAATTACATGATTGAACTTTCGGTAGAGAATCTGCATTTGACCTATGGCGACAACCCGGTGCTGAAAGGGGTGTCGATGGATCTGAAACGGGGCGAAGTGGTCTCACTGCTGGGCCCGTCGGGCAGCGGCAAAACCACGCTGCTGCGGGCGGTGGCCGGGCTGGAGAAACCGAGCCAGGGGCGGATCGTCATCGGCAACAGCGCGGTGTACAACGGCAGCGCACGCAGCGAAATTCCTGCCGAAGAGCGCAATCTGGGGCTGGTGTTTCAGTCCTACGCGCTGTGGCCGCATAAAACGGTGTTTGAGAACGTCGCTTACCCGTTGAAGCTGCGTAAGATCGCCTCGGCGGAAATCACCCAGCGGGTGCAGGCGGTGCTGGATCAGCTCGGGTTGGGGCATCTGGCCAAGCGCCATCCGCACCAGCTATCCGGCGGCCAGCAGCAGCGCGTGGCGATCGGACGGGCGCTGGTCTACAACCCGCCGGTGATCCTGCTGGACGAGCCGCTGTCCAACCTCGACGCCAAACTGCGCGAAGAGGCGCGGGTATTCCTGCGCGAATTGATCATCAAGCTTGGCCTGTCGGCGCTGATGGTGACTCACGATCAGAACGAGGCGATGGCCATTTCCGATCGCATCCTGCTGCTCAATAACGGCAAAATCGAGCAGCAGGGCACGCCGCAGGAGATGTACGGTTCGCCCACCACGCTGTTCACCGCCGAGTTTATGGGCAGCAACAACCGCTTGCCGGGCAAGGTTGTCGCGCTGGAAGGCGACCGGGCGCGCATCGAAGGCAAGGATTGGGCGCTGTGGGGCAAAGCGGGCGAAGGCGTGCAGGTTGGCCAGGAGGGCTCGGCGGTGATCCGCGTGGAGCGCGTGCGGTTGGGCGAAGATCCGCAGGGCAACCAGCTTGAGCTGCCGCTGCTGACCAGCATGTATCTCGGCGATCGCTGGGAATACCTGTTCCGCACCGTGGCCGAGGATTTCGTGGTGCGCGCCTATGGCCACGAAGCGCGCGATCGGGCGCTGTGCCGGCTCTCCCTGCCGGCCGAGCATCTGTGGATATTCCCGAAAGCCTAATCAGGACGCCCGCAGGCGCGGGCGCTCCGTTTACAGAGTTAAACCGCTAGCGGCGATCTTTTCCGGGCGGTGTACGTTTCCCGGCTGGCAACGTCGGCGAAAGTGCGGGTGACGGTCGAATTTTTGCGCGACTATTTCCGCAAGCACTACGGCGAAACGGGGCCAGCGAGTGAAAATCCGCCGCGGCCTTGAGGCCAAAAATGTGCGCCAGATCATCTTATGCTCGTAAAACTCCCCTCCGTTACTTGTGGAACTGTTGCACCTGTTCCTTTTGCTAAAACTTTGGTTTATGCTCAGCTGAAGCGTTTCAGTTGAAGCACTCTTCGACAGAAATGCCGATGTGACGGCGGCGAAAAGCTGCTGAAGCGCAGGAATAATGCAAACGCGGCGATTCACAGCGGGCGGTGCGATCCACTACTCTATGCGGGTTAGTGAGACAACCAGTCAGCGCCGGCCCGGCGCCGGTGAGTCAGCCCGGCGGGACGGCCCTTTTTCAGGAGCAGCATGACCATCCGCATAGCGATAAACGGCTTTGGCCGCATCGGCCGCAGCGTATTGCGCGCACTGTACGAATCGGGACGACGGGCGGAAATTTCCGTGGTGGCGATCAACGAGCTGGCGAATGCCGAGGGCATGGCCCATCTGCTGAAGTACGATTCCAGCCACGGCCGCTTCGCCTGGGATGTGCGGCAAGAGTGCGACACGCTGAGCGTCGGGGACGACGCGATTCGCCTGTTGCATCAGCCGGCGGTGGAGCAGTTGCCCTGGGGCGAGCTGGGCGTCGACGTGGTGCTGGACTGCAGCGGCGTGTACGGCAGCCGGGCGGATGGCGAAGCCCATCTGGCGGCGGGGGCGAAGAAAGTGCTGTTCGCCCATCCGGGCGGCAACGATCTGGACGCCACCATCGTGTTCGGCGTCAACCATCAGACGCTGTTGGCGGAACATCGCATCGTGTCCAACGCCTCGTGCACCACCAACTGCATTATTCCGGTGATCAAGCTGCTGGACGACGCCTACAGCATCGAATCCGGCACCGTGACCACCATTCACTCGGCGATGAACGATCAGCCGGTGATCGACGCGTATCACGCGGATTTGCGGCGCACCCGCGCGGCGAGCCAGTCGATCATTCCGGTCGACACCAAGCTGGCCGCGGGCATCACCCGTATCTTCCCGCAGTTTTGCGATCGCTTCGAGGCGATCTCGGTGCGCGTGCCGACCATCAACGTGACGGCTATCGATCTCAGCGTCAGCGTGAGCGCCGCGGTGAAGGTGGCGGAGGTCAACCAGCTGTTGCAAAAGGCCGCACGGGAATCATTTCGTGGTATAGTTGACTACACGGAATTACCATTGGTCTCGATCGATTTTAACCATGACCCGCACAGCGCTATCGTCGACGGTACGCAGACCCGGGTCAGCGGGCAGCACCTGATAAAGACCTTGGTCTGGTGCGACAATGAATGGGGCTTTGCCAATCGGATGTTGGATACAACACGGGCAATGGCCGCCAGCGGTTTCTAGTACGGCGGCGCCGGCGTGATTGGCGCGCTGCTCAGGCAATTTTATAGAGATTCAATAAAGAGGGTTCACCATGTCTGTAATTAAGATGACCGATCTGGATCTGGCGGGTAAACGCGTACTGATCCGCTCCGATCTGAACGTGCCGGTAAAAGACGGTAAAGTGACTTCCGACGCGCGTATCCGCGCTTCCCTGCCGACTATCGAAGCTGCGCTGAAGCAAGGCGCCCGCGTGATGGTAACCTCCCACCTGGGTCGTCCTACCGAAGGCGAGTACAACGAAGAATTCTCCCTGCTGCCTGTTGTTAACTACCTGAAAGATCACCTGAAATCCCCAGTGCGTCTGGCGAAGGATTATCTGGATGGCGTCGACGTCGCCGAAGGCGAACTGGTGGTGCTGGAAAACGTCCGTTTCAACAAGGGCGAGAAGAAAGACGACGAAACCCTGTCCAAGAAATACGCGGCGCTGTGCGACGTGTACGTAATGGACGCGTTCGGTACCGCGCACCGCGCGCAGGCTTCCACCCACGGCGTGGGCAAGTTCGCGCCTGTCGCCTGTGCCGGCCCGCTGCTGTCCGCCGAGCTGGAAGCGCTGGGCAAGGCCCTGGGCAACCCGGCCCGTCCGATGGTTGCCATCGTGGGCGGTTCTAAAGTCTCCACCAAACTGACCGTGCTGGATTCCCTGTCCAAAATCGCCGATCAGCTGATCGTCGGCGGCGGCATCGCCAACACCTTCGTGGCGGCGCAGGGCAACAACGTGGGCCAGTCCCTGTACGAACCTGACCTGATCCCGAACGCGCAGAAACTGCTGGAAACCTGCGACATCCCGGTTCCGACCGACGTGCGCGTAGCGACCGAGTTCTCCGAAACCGCGACCGCAACCGTGAAGCAGGCCAACGAGATCCAGGACAACGAGCAAATTCTGGATATGGGCGACGTCTCTGCCGAGCGTCTGGCCGTTATCCTGAAGAACGCCAAGACCATTCTGTGGAATGGCCCGGTTGGCGTATTCGAGTTCCCTAACTTCCGTAAGGGCACCGAAATTGTCGCCCGCGCGATCGCCGATAGCGACGCTTTCTCTATCGCTGGCGGCGGCGACACTCTGGCAGCCATCGATCTGTTCGGTATCGCTGACAAAATTTCCTACATCTCCACCGGCGGTGGCGCATTCCTGGAATTCGTTGAAGGGAAACCGCTGCCTGCAGTCGTGATGCTGGAAGAGCGCGCTAAGCAGTAATTCAGACAACGGGAGGCGAAAGCCGCCCGTTTGTTTTATACCGCGCGGCTCACGCTGCGCGGCGTGAAAACATCGATTTACATCCATCTACGGCCGACGAAACAGGACAAAGTAACATGTCTAAAATTTTTGATTTCGTAAAACCGGGTGTCATCACGGGTGATGACGTTCAGAAAGTCTTCGCAGTTGCTAAAGAGAACAACTTTGCGCTGCCAGCGGTAAACTGCGTGGGTACCGACTCCATTAACGCAGTGCTGGAAGCCGCGGCTAAAGTGCGCGCGCCGGTCATCGTTCAGTTCTCCAACGGCGGCGCCGCGTTCATCGCCGGCAAAGGCGTGAAGACCGATGTGCCTCAGGGCGCAGCGATTCTGGGTGCCATCTCCGGCGCACACCACGTTCACCAGATGGCTGAACACTACGGCGTGCCGGTGATCCTGCACACCGACCACTGCGCGAAGAAACTGCTGCCATGGCTGGACGGCCTGCTGGACGCTGGCGAGAAGCACTTCGCCGCTACCGGCAAACCGCTGTTCTCTTCTCACATGATCGATCTGTCTGAAGAGTCTCTGGAAGAAAACATCGAGATCTGCAGCGCCTACCTGAAGCGCATGGCCAAAATCGGCATGACGCTGGAAATCGAACTGGGCTGCACCGGCGGTGAAGAAGATGGCGTGGACAACAGCCATATGGACGCTTCCGCACTGTACACCCAGCCGGAAGACGTGGCTTACGCGTACGAAAAACTGAACGCCATCAGCCCGCGCTTCACCATCGCTGCCTCCTTCGGTAACGTGCACGGCGTGTACAAGCCAGGCAACGTTAAGCTGACCCCGACCATCCTGCGTGATTCTCAGGACTACGTGTCCAAGAAATTCAACCTGCCGCACAACAGCCTGAACTTCGTGTTCCACGGCGGTTCCGGTTCTACCGACGCAGAGATCAAAGAGTCTGTGGGTTACGGCGTGATCAAGATGAACATCGACACCGACACCCAATGGGCGACCTGGGACGGCATCCTGCAGTACTACAAAGCGAACGAAGCTTACCTGCAGGGCCAGCTGGGCAACCCGAAAGGCGCCGATCAGCCGAACAAGAAATACTACGATCCACGCGTATGGCTGCGCGCAGCGCAGACCAGCATGGTGACGCGTCTGGAGCAGGCCTTCAAAGATCTGAACGCGGTAGACGTTCTGTAATCTTCGGCACCTGTTGCACGATGCAAAAGGCTCCCTGCGGGGAGCCTTTTTCGTTTTCAGCCCAGCAGGCCGGCGCCGACGTTGATAGACAGGCCCAGGATCAGCATGTTGAACACGAACGAAATAACCGACTGTACGAGCGCGATTTTACGCACCTCCGCGGCGCCGACCGCCACGTCGGCGGTTTGCGACGCGACCGCGATGGTGAAAGAGAAGTAGGCGAAGTCCAGATAGGTCGGCTCGGTGAGATTGCCGGGAAACAGCAGCGGCAAAGGCTCCTGCTGCGCACCCTGGCGATAAAATTGATGGGCGTAGTGCATGGTGAAGGCGGTCGGCAGCAGCAGCCAGGAGACCGCCAGCGTTCCGCCGGTTAACGCCAGATGCAGGGTTTTCAGCGAGTCGCTGGCCTGTTTGGCGCTGCTCAATTCGAACAGGATCGCCAGAATGCTCACCAGACAACCGAAACTGACCAGCGCCAACACCGTGCTGGCGCTTTCATCCTGTCGCCGGGCGATCTGGCGAATGTGCTGCGGCGTGCTGACCAGCATCAGCCGCCAGAGAAACAGCAGGTAGAGCCAGGCCAGCGTATTCCAGCCGATCATCAAGCGCTGCAGCAACGAGAGCTGGGCGGGCAGCAGCAGAAAGCACAACAGCCCGGCGCCGACGGAAAACAGCAGCCTGGGCCGCACTTGCCAATAGTGTTTGAGCGAAGAGCGAATGTGCATGAAGAACGGATCCCTTGTCGTGAAATGGCCAACGCGCTGTTTTCAGCATAGAAGAAGCGGCGGGCGGTTTCGGCTATTTTTAACGCTGACGGTTGGCATGAGCCTTTAATGTTGGTTACCCTTAGGCGGTGGTTTCCGACTGGCTGCCGAGGCCAGTGTATTTTTGCGAGTTTCTCCCGTTAGGGACTGAGTTAGGACGACACGAATGAAAGATTTGAATGTAGTAGACGGCATCAACGGTGCCGGCAACTGGTTGGTGAAGAACCAGGATCTGTTGATCCAGTACGCGGTGAATATCGTCGCCGCCATCGTTATCCTGATCATCGGTTCGATCGTGGCCCGCGTGGTCGGTAATGCGCTGAACCGCGTGATGAAGCTGCGCGGCATCGATGCCACGGTGGCAGACTTCCTGGCGGCGATCGTGCGCTACGGCGTGCTGGCGTTCACCTTCATCGCCGTGCTGGGGCGTGTCGGCGTGCAGACCACCTCGGTGATCGCCGTGCTGGGCGCCGCCGGTTTGGCCGTCGGCCTGGCGCTGCAAGGCTCGCTGTCCAACTTCGCCGCCGGCGTGCTGCTGGTGATCTTCCGTCCGCTGCGCGTGGGGGAATATGTCGATCTGGGCGGCGTGGCCGGTACCGTCGATCAGGTGCAGATTTTCTCCACCACCCTGCGTACCGCAGACAACAAAACCATCGTGGTGCCGAACGGTAAAATCATCGCCGGCAACATCATCAACTATTCTCGCGAGCCGAACCGCCGCGTGGATATCGTGGTAGGCGTGGCCTACAACGCCGATATCGACGTGGTGAAGAAGGTGCTGGGCGATGTGATCGCCGCCGACAAGCGCATCATGCACGCCAAAGGCGTGACCGTGCGTCTGAACGAGATGGCGCCGTCTTCCCTGAACTTTGTCACCCGTTCCTGGACCACCAACGCGGAATACTGGAACGTGTACTTCGATCTGATGGAAAACTTCAAGCGCGCGCTGGATGCCCACAACATCGGCATTCCGTTCCCGCAGATGGACGTGCACCTGTATCGCACCGAAGACGCTTCCGCCAAGGCGGAATAACAGAGAAGGGGGCCTTGGCCCCCTTTTTGATTACAGGCCGAGACGTCTCCAAGGGCGTCTCGGCCTTTTCTTTTCCGCGAGCTCAGGCGCCGGCGACCGGCTTGGCGAGCGGCGCGCGGCGGCGCAGGCTGAGGCGATAGAGCAGGAAGATGGCGCCCGCGCCCAGCAGCGCAGGCAGCGCCAGCCAGAGGAAGAACACTTCCGCCGAGCCGGCGGCGGTCATCATCCAGGCGCCGAGCATTGAGCCGACGATCGAGCCGAAGCGGCCATTGGCCATGGCCCAGCTGACGCCGGTGACGCGGGCCGCGGTCGGATAAAGGGTGGCGGAAACCAGATTCAGGCCGTTCTGCGCGCCGGCCACGCCGAAGCCTATCAGGAACACGACGGCGGCCAGCGTGTAGACGTCGCCCATCAGATACCCGGTCGCGCCGATCACCAGCGCGGCCCCCAGGTAGGAGACGGCCAGCACGCGGTAGGGCCCGATCCGGTCCATCAGCAGCGCCATCAGGATGGCGCCCAGGGTGCCACCGAGCGGCACCATCGCCCCGATGCGCGAGGCGTGGGCGATATCGTAACCGGCGTCTTTAAGTATCGTCGGCAGCCAACTGGTGAGCAGGTAGAACACGAACAGCGAGCAGAAGAACGCCGCCCACAGCAGCAGGGTGCGCACGGCGCGTCCTTCGATAAACAGGTGCGAGATCGGCGACTTGGCCTGCGCCGGGCGCTCGTCATCGACAATGGTTATCCCCGTCCAACGTTGGCCGGTGATACGCTCGACCACCCGGCGCAGCCGATCGGCATGCCTGGCGCTGGCGGCCATAAAGCGCACCGATTCGGGCATCTGCCAGGCCAGCAGCGGCAGCAGCGCCAATGGCGCGATGCCGCCGACCAGCAGCACGCCGCGCCAGCCAAATGCAGGAATGATCTGCCCGGCCAGCAGGCCGCCCAGGGCCAAGCCGGCGGTAAAGCCGCTCCAGCTCAGGGTGACCATCAGCATGCGGCGGCGCGCCGGTGAGTACTCCGAGCTGAGGGTGATGCAGGTCGGTATCGCGCCCCCGAGGCCAATGCCGGTGATGAAGCGCAACAGGGTCAGGGATTCGATCGAATGCGTATAGGCCGAAGCCAGGGTGCAGCCGCCAAATACCAGCACCGCGACGAGCAGCACGCGTTTGCGGCCGATGGCGTCGGCGATCGGCCCGAACAGCAGGCTGCCGATCAGCAGGCCGAACAACCCCGCGCCGAAGGCGGGGGAGAGCTGCGAGGGCTGCAGACCCCACTCTTCGCGCAGCGCCGGGGCGATATAGCCGATGATGGCGGTATCGAACCCGTCCAGCAGGGCGATCAGGAAACACAGGGTGAGGATGAGGATTTGATAAGGCGAGATCCTGGCGCGATCGATAATTTCGCTGATGCGAGCGGTATCTGGGCTCATGAGGGTTCCACTGTTATTAAGCTGGTGTGGGCTGGCTGAGGGGCCGTTCAGGCCGCCGTGGCTGGCATCGCGTAGAAACCCGAGTATACACCAGAGCGGGGGCGTTGCGGGGAGGGGGAGTCGATGATCATCGCCCGCCGCAGGAGGCTACTGCGGCGGGCGCTGGCGCGATTATTTGGCCAGCAGTTCTCGGCGCACGATCTCGGCGCCGGCACTCAAGGCATTCAGCTTGCCGCTGGCGACCTGACGAGGCAGGGGAGCCATGCCGCAGTTGGTCGACGGATAGAGCTTGTCGGCATCGACAAACTGCAGCGCTTTGCGCAGCGTAGCGGCCACTTCCTCCGGCGTCTCAACGGTATGATTCGCTACATCAATGGCGCCGACCATCACTTTTTTGCCGCGAATCAGTTCCAGCAGATCCATCGGGACGTGCGAGTTATGACACTCGAGCGAGATAATATCGATAGTAGACGTTTGCAGCTTAGGAAACGCCTCTTCATATTGCCGCCACTCTGAGCCCAGCGTCTTTTTCCAGTCGGTATTGGCCTTAATGCCGTATCCATAGCAGATATGCACCGCCGTTTCACACTTAAGCCCTTCAACGGCCCTTTCCAGGGCGGCGATGCCCCAGTCATTCACCTCGTCAAAGAACACGTTAAATGCGGGCTCATCAAACTGAATAATGTCGACGCCGACGGCCTCGAGCTCTTTGGCTTCCTGATTGAGGATCTTGGCGAACTCCCAGGCCAATTTTTCGCGGCTTTTATAGTGGTTGTCATAGAGCGTGTCGATCATGGTCATCGGCCCCGGCAGGGCCCATTTAATCGGCTGCTTGGTCAGCTGGCGTAAAAATTTGGCGTCTTCAACGAAAACGGGCTTTTGGCGCGCGACCGCCCCCACGACGCTCGGCACGCTCGCCTCATAGCGATTGCGGATTTTAACCACTTCGCGTTTCTCGAAATCGACGCCGCTGAGGTGCTCGATAAACGTCGTGACGAAGTGTTGGCGCGTTTGCTCGCCATCGCTGACGATATCGATGCCAGCCTGTTGTTGTTCAGCCAGCGACAAACGCAGGGCATCCTGTTTCCCTTCGATTAATTCTTCATTTTGCAATTTCCAGGGCGACCACAGGGTTTCCGGTTGGGCCAGCCAGGAAGGTTTGGGCAAGCTGCCGGCGGTCGAGGTAGGGAGCAATATTTTCATAATAGATGACCTGTATTTGAGTGACTCAAAGCGCGTAGTGAGCAGACCATTGCTCAAGAATGGGCTTGTAGGGTTTGATAAATTGCTCTTCCGTAAATTTCCCCTGCTCAATCGCTAACTGGCTACGCTCTTCGCGATCGTAAACAATCTTGGTTAATGAATAGTCCTGGTTATTCAGGCTTGGCTGATAGCATTGCCCCGCCGCCGAGTTGGCATTGTAAATTTCAGGCCGATAGATTTTTTGGAAGGTCTCCATCGTGCTGATGGTGCCGATCAGCTCCAGATCGGTGTAATCGCTCAGCAAATCCCTAGGGAAATAAAACGCCAGGGGCGCGACGCTATTTTTCGGCATGAAATAGCGCACCTGCAGGCCCATTTTTTTAAAATACCGGTCGGTCAGCGAAGCGCCGTCTTGCCGATACTCGTCGCCCAACACCGGATGTTGATTGCCCGTCCGATGATAGGTGTCTTTGCTGGACACGCTGAGGCAGATCACCGGCGGTTTGCTGAAATTCTCATGGTATTCGTTTGAATTGATGAAGTGCTTAAAGATATTGCCGTGCAAATCGCCGAAATCATTCGGGATAGTGAATTCCGCCGTGTTTTTATTGTGCGCCGGCAGCAAGACGCTAAAGTCATAATCGCGCACGTAAGACGAGAAATTGTTCCCGACGATGCCATCAATTCGCTTTTGCGTTTTTTTATCGATGATGTTGGTTTTCAGGATTTCGATCACCGGGAAGCTGGCGCCCTGATCTTCAACGCGCATCTCCACCGAAATGATGTCAAGCTCAACCGAATAGCGGTCGGCCTTGGGGTTATCCCAATGCGCCAACGAATTGAAGCGATTGTTAATCATCACCAGCGTGTTGCGCAGGTTCTCCCGGCGGTTTTCCCCTCTGGCCAAATTGGCGAAGTTGGTGGTGATACGCGTACTTTCAGAAGGGTTATAATCTTCATCGAAAGAACTGCTCTTAATCGTAAAGGCAAAGTCTCTATTCATCGTCTTATAGCATCCTGTTATATGATATGAAGGCTGGATTTATCCATTTCTTTCAATGGGTTGTTTTTCTCTTTTTTTATTCAGCCGATTTCATATTGTCTGTCGTTAATGAGGTCTATTTTTGCCAGAGTCCCGGTGGGAGTGAAAGAGACTTAATTTCATTACCACATGAGCGCTATTCATGATCTGGCGTGGCCGCCGTCGCCCTGCGGCGCAAACCGCCAACGTACCGGGCCGGCAACTTGGTGCAGCCTGAAAAATTACGGGTATAATCCCCCCATGATCCCACGGCTTCAGACACGAACATGACAAAACTCACCTTACAAGAGCAGATGCTCAAAGCGGGCTTGGTAACCAGCAAGAAAATGGCCAAAGTCCAAAGAACGGCTAAAAAATCACGCGTTCAGGCCCGCGAGGCCAGAGAGGCGGTGGAAGAGAATAAAAAGGCGCAGCTTGAGCGCGATAAGCAGCTGAACGAGCAGCAAAAGCAGGCCGCGCTGTCCAAAGAGTACAAGGCGCAGGTGAAACAGCTGATCGAAATGAACCGCATCGTTCTGGCGAAAGGCGATATCGGTTTCAACTTCACCGACGGTAACCTGATCAAGAAAATCCTGGTGGATAAGGCGACGCAAACCCAGCTGATCAATGGCCGCCTCGCCATTGCACGCCTGGTGGTCGAGAACCGCGAAGAGTGTGAATACGCGATTATTCCCGCGAGCGTCGCTGATAAAATCGCGCAGCGCGATGCGGCCAGCATTGTGCTGCACAGCGCGCTGAGTCAGGAAGAACAGGATGAAGACGATCCGTACGCCGACTTTAAAGTGCCCGACGATTTGATGTGGTAAGCCGCGTTCAGAACGGCGCGGCGTGACGAGCGGCGATCCGCTCCCCGCTAATGGGGTGCACAAAGTCCAGCTCGCTGGCGTGCAGCATCAGCCGCGGCGTCTGTTCGGTACCCGGCAGCAGTCGCCCGCCATACAGATCGCAGCCTAAAATAGGGTGGCCCAACTGCCGGCTGTGAATACGCAGCTGGTGGGTGCGCCCGGTCTCCGGGATGAGCTGCACCCGCGTCAGCGGCAGCGAGATCCCGTCTTCCGCTTCACGATAAAAACGCTCGACGACCCGATAGCGGGAGCGGGCGGGCTTGCCGTGGAGGGCGCAAATCGACATCAGCGGGAACAGCGCCGGATCTTTGGCGATCGCCGCGTCTATTACCCCTTCGTTATCCGCCAGATGGCCGCACAGCAGCGCGCTGTACACTTTGCCGACGGTGCGCTCGCTGAACTGCCGGCAGAGCGCGGCGTTGGCGGCCTTGTTGCGGGCCACCACCATCAAGCCGGACGTGCCGAAATCCAGGCGGTGCACCAGGGTGCAGCCGGGGAAGATCTGTACCAGCCGATGGTGTACCGAATCGAGATTCTGCGGATTCTTGCCCGACAGGCTGAGCAGCCCGGCCGGCTTATTGATCAGCGCCAGATGATCGTCCTGATAGAGGATCTCTATTTGGTCATGGCATGGCGGGGCGATAAAGGTATCGGTGACGGTAGACATCGGGCGGCCGGCTGGAGGGTGGGTGCGGATGATAGCGAATTTCGCGTCGATGAGCGAATTTGACGGCGCGCTCATTTAAGCATTAGCATCTCTGATACTGGATTAGAAACATCAATTTCACCTAATGATCGCTTCCTCGTATGATGCGCGTGTTGACCGATACGCGCCCTCGTCCGGCGCCTTTTATCATTCGAGGAATCTCCCATGTTAGCCGTCTTCCTGCAGGGTTTTGCCCTGAGCGCCGCCATGATCTTGCCGCTGGGCCCGCAGAACGTATTCGTGATGAATCAGGGCATTCGCCGCCAGTATCATTTGATGATCGCCTCGCTGTGCGCGTTGAGCGATATCGTGCTGATCTGCGCCGGTATTTTCGGCGGCAGCGCGTTGCTGACCCGCTCGCCGCTGCTGCTGGCGCTGGTCACCTGGGGCGGGGTGGCGTTTCTGCTGTGGTACGGCTGGGGCGCGTTCCGTTCCGCCTTCAGCCCGCAACCGGCGCAGGCCGCGGCGCAGGAGCTGGCGCAGAGCCGCTGGCGCCTCGTGGTCACCATGCTGGCGGTCACTTGGCTGAACCCGCACGTTTATCTGGATACCTTTGTGGTGCTCGGCAGCCTGGGCGGGCAACTGACGGCGGACGTACGCTCCTGGTTCGCGCTCGGCGCGGTCAGCGCGTCGGCGGTGTGGTTCTTCGGGCTGGCGCTGCTGGCCTCCTGGCTGGCGCCGTGGCTGAACACCCAGCGGGCGCAGCGCATCATCAACGCGCTGGTCGGGCTGGTGATGTGGGGCATCGCGCTGCAGCTGGCCTGGCAGGGGGCAAATTTATAAGAATTTGCCACTAATCCGAATTCAAAACGCCGCGCGATATGCTACGTTTGATGCCAGGAATCCGGCGGTTCTCACAGGGAAAAGCCGGCGATCAGAGACAGCCTGTCATTAAGGAGACACTGTGAAGCTAAAAGCATTGGCTATGGCCGCAATGGTCGGATTAGGGACGTTACCGATGGCGCTGCAGGCGGCTGAAGTGCCTGAAGGGCCGCACGTCGTCACCTCCGGCACCGCCAGCGTGGACGCCACGCCGGATATCGCCACCCTGGCGATCGAAGTGAGCGTTTCCTCCAAAGACGCCGCCCAGGCGAAGAAGCAGGTGGACGAGCGCGTAGCGCAGTACTTTGATTTCCTGCAGAAAAATAACATCGAGAAGAAAGACATCAGCGCCGCCAACCTGCGCACCCAGCCGGAGTACGACTACCTGAAAACCGGCGAGTCGGTGCTGAAGGGCTACCGGGCGGTGCGTCAGGTGCAGGTGACCCTGCGTCAGTTGGACAAGCTGAACGAGCTGCTGGACGGCGCGCTGAAATCCGGCCTGAACGAGATCCGCGCGGTGGAGCTGGGCGTCGCCAAGCCGGACGTGTATCGCGAGCAGGCGCGGCAAAAAGCGATCGAGAACGCGACTCAGCAGGCCGAATCCCTGGCCAAAGGTTTCCACGCCAAGCTGGGGCCGGTGTATAGCATTCGCTACCGGGTCGCCAACTACCAGCCGATGCCGGTGGCGCGGATGTATAAGGCGGCCGGTGCGGCGGCGGAAAGCGACGCGGCGCAAACCTATGAGCAGCAAAGCATTCACTTCGACGATCAGGTGGATGTGGTGTTCGAGCTGCAGCGCAACGCCGCGCAGTAAGGTGTTCGTGTTGAAGAAAAGGTTCGCTGCGGCGAACCTTTTTTCGTTTTAATCCTGGCGCAGCACCTGGTGGCCGTGTTCCAGCAGTGCGTCGGTCACTTTGCGCATCATGCGGCTTTCCGGCGCGAAGCGGTGCCAGTACAGCATGCGGCGCTGATACAGCCCCGGCGTCAGATCGATCAGCTCACCGGAAGCCAGCTCCTTTTCGATCTGCAGATGCGGGATCATACAGCAGGTGGTGCCCTGACGCGCCAGCTGCACGAAGGCTTCCGACGAGTTCACGATATGGCAGGGCACGCTGCCCGGCGACAGATCGAAGTTCTGCTGCAGGAATGCCTGATGCATGTCGTCGAGATGGTCGAAGGCCACCGCCGGCGCTTTCAGCAGCGCGGAGCGGGTGACGCCGCTCGGGAAATAGCGCTCGGCGAAGGCGCTGGAGGCCACGAACAGGTAATCCAGCGCTCCCAGCCGATCCACCAGGCAGCTCGGCAGCGGCTGCGGCTGAATACTTACCGCGCCCACCACCTCACCGCGGCGCAGCCGCTCCTGGGTGCGGGTTTCATCTTCCACCTGCAGATTCAGGCGAATGGGGGAATCCGCCAGCACCGGCTTCAGCGCCGGCAGCAGCCAGGTTGCCAGACTGTCGGCGTTGACCGCCAGCGACAGCAGCAGCGGCGTATCGACGCCGGTGTCGTTGCCCAGCCACTCTTCTTCCAGCAATTCCACCTGATGCAGCAGCGCCAGCAGCTTTTGCCCTTGTTCGGTCGGGCGCGGCGGCACGGTACGGACCAGCAGCGGTTGGCCGAACAGGTTTTCCAGCTGTTTGATGCGTTGGGATACCGCCGATTGCGTGATGCAGAGTTTTTGAGCGGCGCGCTCGAAGCCGCGCTCACGGATCACCGCGTCCAGCGCTTGCAGCGTACGATAGTCTGGGCGTTTCATCGGAAAGATATCCCTTAAATTAGAATGATACCGGCACTATGCCACATTTTGCGCGCGGCGCAGGTGGAAAAATCACGCCCCCGTCTCGCCGCTAAGCGGCTAAAAATGCGGGCTGCGGCAAATAAGTGTGATCCTGCCAGCGTGAAAAACAGCGTTTTACCCTATAATACGCACACGTTTTCGTACAGAGGCAAGGGACATATTATGACGCAGGATGAACTGAAAAAAGCGGTGGGCTGGGCAGCGCTGGAATACGTGACGCCGGGCACCATCGTCGGGGTCGGCACCGGTTCTACCGCCGCCCACTTTATTGACGCGCTGGGCTCCATCAAGCACCAGATCGAAGGCGCAGTATCGAGCTCCGACGCCTCCACCGCCAAGCTGAAAAGCCTCGGCATCCATGTGTTCGACAGCAACGAAGTGGACTCGCTCGATATCTACGTGGACGGCGCGGACGAAATCAACGGCCATATGCAGATGATCAAAGGCGGCGGCGCGGCGTTGACGCGCGAGAAGGTCATCGCCGCCATCGCCAAGAAATTCATCTGCATCGTCGACGCCAGCAAGCAAGTGGACGTGCTGGGCAAGTTCCCGCTGCCGGTGGAAGTGATTCCGATGGCTCGCTCTTACGTAGCGCGTGAGCTGGTGAAGCTGGGCGGCCTGCCGGAGTATCGCCAAAACGTGGTGACCGACAACGGCAACGTGATCCTCGATGTGCATAACCTGAGCATCAACGACGCTATCGCGCTGGAGAACAAGATCAACGGCATCGCCGGCGTGGTGACCGTGGGGCTGTTCGCCAACCGCGGCGCGGACGTGGCGCTGGTCGGCACCCCGGAAGGCGTGAAAGTGGTCAAATAAACCTCCGCCGTTTGTGGCCCGGTAGTGCCGGGCCGCATAATTCTTCGGTTAAAATATCTTTTCTGAAAAACGGCAAATTTGGTGACTTATGTCACATTGTGAAAACTGACTCCCCAAAGCTTCTGCCGAAAACTTTCCCTATGGCATTTTCTGCCGTAAACCGCCATCAACGCTGCGCCTTGTCCTGCCGGGCAGGCAATCGTTTGTATTGCCGCCCGCGTTATTTTTGTTATGTTGGATGGGAGCTGTGTCGTCACAGCCGCTTCTGAAGTCTGAACATAGGGTCGGGTAAATGGCAAAAGTATCATTGGAGAAAGACAGGATTAAATTCCTGTTGGTGGAAGGGGTTCATCAGAGCACGGTCGATAATTTACGTGCCGCCGGTTATACCAACATCGAATACCACAAGGGTGCGTTAGACACCGAATCGCTGAAGGCATCCATCCGCGATGCGCACTTCGTCGGCATCCGATCGCGTACGCATCTGACCGAAGAGGTGTTCGCCGCCGCAGAAAAACTGGTGGCTGTGGGCTGCTTCTGCATCGGCACCAACCAGGTTGATCTGAAAGCGGCGACCAAGCGCGGTATTCCGGTCTTCAACGCCCCGTTCTCCAATACCCGATCCGTGGCCGAAATGGTGCTGGGCGAGCTGCTGTTGATGCTGCGCGGCATTCCGGCCGCCAACGCCAAGGCGCACCGCGGCGTGTGGCACAAACTGGCCGTGGGCTCCTACGAGGCGCGCGGCAAAAAGCTGGGCATTATCGGCTACGGCCACATCGGCACCCAGCTGGGCATTCTGGCCGAAGGGCTGGGCATGAAGGTGTTCTTCTACGACATCGAGAACAAGCTGCCGTTAGGTAACGCGCAACAGGTGCGCCATCTGTCCGATCTGCTCAATATGAGCGACGTGGTGACGCTGCACGTGCCGGAAACGCTGGCCACCAAGAACATGATGGGGGCGGAAGAGCTGGCGCTGATGAAACCGGGCGCCATTCTGATCAACGCTTCGCGCGGCACCGTGGTGGATATTCCCGCGCTGTGCGACGCGCTGGCCAGCAATCACCTGGCGGGCGCGGCGATCGACGTCTTCCCGGAAGAACCGGCGACCAACAGCGATCCGTTCAACTCGCCGCTGTGTGAGTTCGACAACGTGCTGCTGACGCCGCACATCGGCGGCTCCACCCAGGAAGCGCAGGAGAATATCGGCGACGAAGTGGCCGGCAAGCTGGCGAAATACTCCGACAACGGGTCGACCCTGTCCGCCGTCAACTTCCCGGAAGTGTCGCTGCCGGCGCATGGCCCGAACGCCAGCCGCCTGCTGCACATCCACGAAAACCGCCCGGGCGTGCTGACGCAGATTAACCAGATCTTCGCCGAAGAGGGGGTTAACATCGCCGCACAGTATCTGCAAACCGGGCCTGAAATCGGCTACGTGGTGATCGACATCGAAGCGGAAACCGCGCGCGCCGACGCCGCGCTGCAGCGCATGAAGGCCATCGACGGCACCATTCGCGCCCGTCTGCTGTTTTGATTCGGCGGCTCGCCGCAACGAAAAAGGCCGGAGCGATCCGGCCTTTTGCTATTTGGGCTCGTGCCACGCCCAGCTGCAGAGCGGGGTGAGGATTTCCGGCAGCGGGATATCCCAGTGCTCGATCGGCAGGCGCTCCACCTGCTGGCAATCATGGGCCAGGCCGATAGGATAAGGGCCGCCGCTGCGCCAGTTTTGCAGGGTGCGATCGTAAAAGCCGCCGCCCATGCCCAGACGCTGCCCGGTATGATCGAACGCCACCAGCGGCGTCAGCACGACGTCCAGCTCGCCCAGCGGCAGCACCTGGCGCACATCGAGGCGCGGTTCGAGAATATTGAAGCGATTGCGCACCAGCGGCGTTTCCGGCGCATAGCGCAGGAACAGCAGGTGGCCAGGGCTGAACGGGTGCAGCACCGGCAGGTAAACCCGTTTGCCGAGCGTCCACAGTTGCTCGATCAGCGGCCCGGTGTCGAGTTCACCGTCAAACGACAGGAATACCGCGATGCTGTGCGCAGCCTTAATGTGCGTATGCGCGACGAGGCGCTCGGCTATCTTGTCTGCGGCAAAGCGTTGCTGGCCCGGCGTAAGCTCGCGCCGACGTTGGCGTATGAGTTGACGAATGGCTTGGCGCTGCTGCGCGAATTGGGATTGAAAAGGCATCGTATCAGGTTTGCTCAGTGTGGCGTTCAGCACACATAAACCGCTGAGAAGGGGAATCTCCGAGATGCCGTCGCAGGCTGTAACCCTTGAACCCATGGTTCAAGGTGAACGTGCCGTCGCAATCTTAAGGCTTCTCGGCGCACCGAGCGTGCTCACCGATCGCGGAGCAACACATTCTGTTTGTACTAAATATCGGCTCAGGGGACTGGCCCGCTGGCGAACATCTCAGAGAAATTTTTTACTCGTTGCCGAACTGTGATTTCAACAACTTAAGTTATTCGAATTGTGCATCCTGACGTTCAGAGATGCGACCTTGTTCAAGCAACGCTTGTTCAATGGTCTGCTGCAGCATCCGTATGCGTTGTTCCATATTGGACGCATAGTCACGGGTTTTCAACCGTTCTTGAGCAAGTTCGTGACAGACGTTCAATGCCGCGATGAAAACCAGTTGCTCAGTATTGGAGACTCTAGTGCGAACTTTAAGATCTTGCAACCGTTGGTTAAGATCGTCCGCCGCCATATTCAACGCATCTTGTTGTTCTGGCGGGCAATTGACTCTTAACGAGCGGCCAAAAATTTGAATATCTACCGGTTGTGCAGACATGCCACCTTCCTGCCTAAATTTCGCGCCAGCCTTGTCCGCCCTGGCCGGGCCGTCAAAGCGGGCGCCACTATATATACCTCGGTACCAAGATACAACCCCTTTTTCAGTACCTGGTTGTAATCTACTGTGGCGCACATTGCCAGTCAAAAAAGGGTTTCAAAATGCGTATTTACCGCACTTTCGTCACCCGCCGGCGCAGTGTGAGACCTGCCACATCGCGATTATAACTAGCCACTGAGGTGTCGCGCTTATCTGGTATAGCGACGGACCTTGGTGGTAGCATAACACGAACTTATCCTGCCAACGATGACGAATGCGCATGTCTATACAGAATACATTTCCAAGTTACCAATCTTTGACCGTGGCCCTCAACCAGCAGTCGGTGGCGCTGACCGCGGCAGAAATGCACGGCCTGATCAGCGGCCTGCTGTGCGGCGGCAGCCGTGATGCCGGCTGGCAGGCGCTGGTGCACGATCTGACCAACGAAGGCGTCGCCTTCCCGCAGGCGCTCAGCCAACCGCTGCAACAGCTGTATGAAGTGACGCGCGAAACGCTGGAAGACGATGAATTCCTGTTCCAACTGATGTTGCCGGAAGGGGAAGCCGTCAGCGTGTTCGATCGCGCCGACGCGTTGGCCGGTTGGGTCAACCACTTCCTGCTCGGGCTAGGCATGATGCAGCCCAAGCTGGCCCAGGTGAAAGACGAAGTCGGTGAAGCGATCGACGATCTGCGCAACATCGCGCAGCTGGGCTACGACGAAGACGAAGATCAGGAAGAATTGGAGCAGTCGCTGGAAGAAGTGGCGGAGTATGTGCGGGTTGCCGCCATCATGTGCTACGGCGAATTCACCCGTCACAAGCCAACGGTGCCGGAAAACATCAAACCGACGTTGCACTAAACGTCCTATCGGCCCTCCGCCGGCGATGCGGATGGCATGATTTCAGGAGAAGGTAATGACTCAGCAGGAATTCAACAACCGCCGTCAGGCGCTGTTGGCGAAAATGGCGCCGGCCAGCGCGGCGGTTATTTTCTCTGCGCCGGAAACGACGCGCAGTGCAGATTCAGACTATCCCTATCGGCAGAACAGCGACTTTTGGTACCTGACCGGCTTCAATGAGCCGGAAGCGGTGCTGGTGCTGATCAAAAGCGACGACACGCACAACCACAGCGTGCTGTTCAACCGGGTGCGCGATCTGACGGCGGAAATCTGGTTTGGCCGCCGCCTGGGGCAAGACGCCGCGCCGGCGAAGCTGGGCGTGGATCGCGCGCTGCCGTTCGATGAAATCAATGACCAGCTGCACCTGCTGCTCAACGGCCTGGACGTGGTTTACCACGCGCAGGGTGAATACGCCTACGCCGATCAGATCCTGTTCGGCGCGCTGGACAAGCTGCGCAAGGGGTTCCGCCAGAATCTGCAGGCGCCGGCCACCGTTACCGACTGGCGGCCGTGGCTGCATGACATGCGCCTGTTCAAATCGCCGGAAGAGTTGGCGGTGATGCGTCGCGCCGGTGAGATCAGCGCGCTGGCGCACACCCGCGCGATGGAAAAATGCCGCCCGGGCATGTTCGAATATCAGCTGGAAGCGGAAATTCACCATGAATTCACCCGCCTCGGCGCCCGCTACCCCTCTTACAACACCATCGTCGGCAGTGGCGAAAACGGCTGTATCCTGCATTACACCGAGAACGAGAGCCAGATGCGCGACGGCGATCTGGTGCTGATCGACGCCGGTTGTGAGTACCAGGGGTATGCCGGCGACATCACCCGCACCTTCCCGGTCAACGGCAAGTTCAGCAAGCCGCAGCGCGCGGTGTACGACATCGTGCTGGCGTCGCTGCAGCGCGCTTTGGAACTGTTTAAACCCGGCACCAGCATCCGCGAAGTCAACGACGAAGTGGTGCGCATCATGGTGGTCGGGCTGGTGGAACTGGGCGTATTGAAAGGTGAAGTCGATCAGCTTATCGCCGAGCAGGCGCACCGGCAGTTCTTCATGCACGGGCTGAGCCACTGGCTGGGCCTCGACGTGCACGACGTCGGCCACTACGGCACGCCGAGCCGCGATCGGCTGCTGGAGCCGGGCATGGTACTGACCGTGGAACCGGGGCTGTACATTGCGCCGGATGCGGACGTGCCGGCGGAATACCGCGGCATCGGCATCCGCATCGAGGACGACATCGTGATCACCGCCGACGGCAATGAAAACCTGACCGCTACCGTGGTGAAAGACGCCGATGCCATCGAAGCGTTGATGGCGGCGACGACAAGGTCATAAAATGAGCGTAATTATCGTTGGTGGCGGTATGGCGGGCGCGACGCTGGCGCTGGCTATCTCGTCGCTTACTCAGGGAAGAATGGCGGTGGATCTGGTCGAGGCGACTCGGCCGGATGACCGCAGCCATCCGGGCTTTGACGCCCGCGCCATCGCACTGGCGCAGGGCACCTGCCAACAGCTGGCGCGCATCGGCGTTTGGCCGGCGCTGCGCGATTGCGCTACGCCGATCGCTCAGGTGCACGTCAGCGATCGCGGCCACGCCGGTTTCGTGAATCTGCAGGCGCAGGATTATCAGGTCGATGCGCTTGGCCAGGTGATCGAACTGCATGACGCCGGGCAGCGGCTGTTTGCGCTGCTGGCGAAGGCGCCGGGCGTTACGCTGCACTGCCCCGCGCGGGTGGTGGACGTGATTCGCACCGCCGAGCGGGCGGAAGTACAACTGGATACCGGTCTGCGCCTGCGCGGGCAACTGCTGGTGGCGGCCGACGGTTCGCGTTCGGCGCTGGCGCAGGCCTGCAACGTGCAGTGGCGGCAGGAGGACTATCCGCAGTTCGCCACCATCGCCAACGTCACCACGGCGGAAGATCCGCAGGGGCGCGCCTTCGAGCGCTTTACCCGCTACGGGCCGCTGGCGCTGCTGCCGATGTCGCAGGGGCGCAGTTCTTTGGTGTGGTGCCATGCGCGCGAAGATCGCGCCCGGGTGGATGCCTGGGACGACGAGCGTTTTATCGCCGAGCTGCAACAGGCCTTCGGCTGGCGGCTGGGGCGCATCCTCAAGGCCGGTAAACGGCACAGCTATCCGCTCAGCCTGCTGACCGCCGATCGCCATGTCAGCCATCGTCTGGCGCTGGTGGGCAACGCGGCGCAGACGCTGCATCCGATCGCCGGGCAGGGGTTCAACCTCGGTCTGCGCGACGTGATGTCGCTGGCGGAAACGCTGGCAGAAGCGATGAACAGCGGCGAAGACGCCGGTGGTTATGCGCTGCTGAGCCGCTATCAGCAGCGGCGGCAAAACGATCGGCAGGCGACGATCGGCGTGACCGACGGATTGATCCGCCTGTTCGCCAACTGTTATGCCCCGCTGGTGGTCGGCCGCAACCTGGGGCTGATGGCGATGGAGCGTTTGCCGGCGGTGCGCGACGCCTTCGCCAAGCGCACGCTGGGCTGGGTGGAACGTTAGACACAGAATCGGGCGCCCTGTGGCGCGCCCAAAACGCGGCGCGGCAAGGCGTCGCGCGTTATTTAAGGAAATCGAGCAGCATGCAATCATTTGACGTGATTATCGCCGGTGGCGGTATGGTGGGGCTGGCGTTGGCCTGCGGCCTGCAGGGCAGCGGGCTGCGCGTGGCGGTGCTGGAGCAGCGCCAGCCGGATATGGCGCCGCCGTCGGAGCAGCCTGCGCTGCGGGTCTCCGCCATCAATGCCGCCAGCGAGCGTTTGTTGCAGCATATCGGCGTGTGGGATGACATTCTCCAGCTGCGCGCCAGCGCTTATAACGCGATGGAAGTGTGGGATCGCGACAGCTTTGGCAAAATCGCCTTCCGCGGCGACGAGTGCGGCTTCAGCCATCTTGGCCACATCATCGAAAACTCGGTGATCCAGCAGGCGCTGTGGAAACGCGCCGAAAGCCTGTCGGACATCACGCTGATTACCCCGGCCGCGCTCAAGCAGGTGGCGTGGGGCGAGAACGACGCTTTCGTCACGCTGGAGGATGGCCGCATGCTGACCGCCCGCCTAATGATCGGCGCCGACGGCGCCCAGTCGTGGCTGCGCCAGCACGCCGACATTCCGCTTACCTTCTGGGATTACCGCCACCATGCGCTGGTCGCCACCATTCGCACCGAAGAGCCGCATCAGGCGACGGCGCGGCAAATTTTCCACGGCGACGGCATTCTGGCGTTCCTGCCGTTCAGCGATCCGCATTTGAGCTCCATCGTCTGGTCGGTGACGCCGGAAGAGGCCGAGCGGCTCAAGCAGCTGGAACCGGCGCAGTTCAACCGCGAACTGGCGATGGCCTTCGACATGCGCCTGGGGGCTTGCAGCCTGGAAAGCGAACGGCTGGCGTTCCCGCTGACCGGCCGCTATGCGCGCAGTTTCGCCGCGCACCGCCTGGCGCTGGTGGGCGATGCGGCGCATACCGTGCATCCATTGGCCGGGCAGGGCGTGAATCTGGGCTTTATGGACGCCGCCGAGCTGATTTCCGAACTGCGCCGCCTGCAGCGGCAGGGCAAGGATATCGGCCAGCACCTCTATCTGCGCCGCTATGAGCGCCGCCGCAAACATGGCGCGGCGGTAATGCTGGCCAGCATGCAGGGGTTCCGCGAATTGTTCGACGGCAACCACCCGGCCAAAAAGCTGCTGCGCGACGTGGGCCTGCGGCTGGCGGACAGCCTGCCGGGCGTCAAGCCGAAGCTGGTGCGTCAGGCGATGGGCCTGAACGATCTGCCCGAGTGGCTTGCCTGACATCCTGCCTTCTGCGAGCCCTCCGCGGGCTCGCGCTTCTTGCCTTATGCCATCGTCTTTCCTTTATAACCCTTCATTTGAAATAATCTAATTTCAGCCGTTTTTTATCATTACTTTTTCTAATTTCATGTTCGGTTATCAAAAGTCGGAATCTCATGTGCGGCCGTCGGTTTGTTATATAACTTCGGAGTTTTGCCGCTTTAATTGTTAATTTTGTGCCTTAAAGCGCATTTTTCCAGTGAAAAACTCTGCACACTAGCCCGGCATTTTACCGCCCCGGAACGGCGATGAGCCTATTTTAACTTATGGTTAATGTGGTCGTTCGGTGATAAGTTCGAGGGAAAGGTATCGTTTGCGTCACGGCGGTTGCACGCAGTTTTCGCCCGTCCCGGCGCAGCATTTGTGTTGAGCAGTCAGTGCGCCATGGCGATCGGGCCGCGAGCCAGGCTCCGCCGCATTGCGTGGCAGCACCCTAACTTCTAGCGACGAGTGGAAAGAGGGAAAAGATGGCAAAGCAAACCCCACTGTACGACCAGCACGTGGCGTGCGGTGCGCGCATGGTAGACTTTCACGGCTGGATGATGCCGCTGCACTACGGCTCGCAGCTTGATGAGCACCACGCGGTGCGTCAGGATGCCGGCATGTTCGACGTGTCTCACATGACCATTGTGGATCTGCACGGCGCCCGCACCCGCGAGTTCCTGCGCTACCTGCTGGCGAACGACGTCGCCAAACTGACCCAACCCGGCAAAGCGCTGTACACCGGCATGCTGAATGCCTCCGGCGGCGTGATCGACGACCTGATCGTTTATTTCCTCACTGAAGACTATTTCCGCCTGGTGGTGAACTCCGCCACCCGCGACAAAGACCTGGCCTGGATCGAAGAGCACGCTGCGCCGTATGGCGTCGCGCTGACGGTGCGCGACGATCTGGCGCTGATCGCGGTGCAGGGCCCGCAGGCCAAAGAGCGCGCCGGCACGCTGTTCACCCCGGAACAAAAAAGTGCGGTTGAAGGCATGAAGCCGTTCTTCGGCGTGCAGGCCGGCGAGCTGTTCATCGCCACCACCGGTTACACCGGCGAGGCCGGCTATGAGATCGCGCTGCCGAAAGATCAGGCGGCGGATTTCTGGCAAAAATTGCTGGCCGCGGGCGTCAAGCCGGCCGGTCTGGGCGCGCGCGACACGCTGCGTCTGGAAGCGGGCATGAACCTCTACGGGCAAGAGATGGACGAAGGCGTTTCACCGCTGGCCGCCAACATGGGCTGGACCATCGCCTGGCAGCCGGAAGATCGCCGTTTCATCGGCCGTGAAGCGCTGGAACAACAGCGCGAGCAGGGCACCGAGCAACTGGTCGGCTTGATCATGACGGAAAAAGGCGTATTACGTAATGAGCTGCCGGTGCGTTTCACCGACGCGGCGGGGCAAACTCACGAAGGCGTGATCACCAGCGGTTCGTTCTCTCCGACGCTGGGCTTCAGCATCGCGCTGGCGCGCGTGCCGGCGGGCATCGGCGAGCAGGCCATCGTGCAGATCCGCAACCGTGAAATGCCGGTCAAAGTGACCAAGCCCGGTTTCGTTCGCGCCGGCAAGCCGCTGACAAATTGATTTTTTATTGATTGATTCTTTTATTTCTTCGAAGGAGTAACCGGCGATGAGCAATGTGCCAACAGAATTGAAATACGCATCCTCCCACGAGTGGGTTCGTTCAGAAGGTAACGGCGTTTACACCGTAGGCATCACCGAACACGCGCAGGAACTGCTGGGCGATATGGTGTTTGTCGATCTGCCGGAAGTGGGCCGCCGCGTCGCCGCCGGTGAAGATTGCGCCGTGGCGGAGTCCGTCAAGGCGGCGTCGGACATTTACGCGCCAATCAGCGGCGAAATCGTGGCGGTGAACGGCGAGCTGGAAAGCTCCCCGGAGCTGGTCAACAGCGAACCTTACGGTGACGGCTTCCTGTTCCAGATTAAAGCCGCCGACGAAGGTGAGCTGGCGAACCTGCTGGACGCCGCGGCTTATCAGGCCTCGATCGACGAGTAATCGTGACCACGCCCCAGGCCTTTTGGCCGGGGCGTTTTAGTTACCGCTCAAGCTATATCCCGTATCACGCAAGCATTCAGGAATTTGTAGCAATGACCCAGACACTCAGCCAACTCGAACACAGCGAAGCGTTCATCGAACGCCACATCGGCTCTTCTGCGGAACAACGCCAGGAGTTGCTGGCAGCGGTGGGCGCTCGCTCGCTCAGCGCGCTGATCCAACAGATCGTGCCGGCGGACATTCAGCTGCCGGGGCCGCCGCCGGTCGGCGACGCGGCGACCGAACACCAGGCGCTGGCTGAGCTGAAGGCGATCGCCTCGCAGAATCAGCGCTACAAATCCTATATCGGCATGGGCTACAGCGCCGTGCTGACGCCGCCGGTGATCCTGCGCAACATGCTGGAAAATCCGGGCTGGTACACCGCTTACACCCCTTATCAGCCGGAAGTGTCGCAGGGCCGTCTGGAAGCGCTGCTGAACTTTCAGACCGTGACCCTCGATCTGACCGGCCTGGATCTGGCTTCCGCTTCGCTGCTGGATGAAGCTACCGCCGCCGCCGAAGCGATGGCCTTGGCCAAACGCGCCAGCAAGCTGAAAGACGCCAACCGCTTCTTCGTGGCTGACGACGTGCATCCGCAGACGCTGGACGTGGTGCGCACCCGCGCCGAAACCTTCGGCTTCGACGTCATCGTCGATAAAGCGGAAAAAGTGCTGGAGCTGGACGGCGTGTTCGGCGTGCTGCTGCAACAGGTGGGCACCACCGGCGAGCTGCACGACTACAGCGCGCTGCTGGCCGAACTGAAATCGCGCAAAATCATCACCAGCGTGGCCGCCGACATCATGGCCCTGGTGCTGCTGACAGCGCCGGGCAAGCAGGGCGCCGACGTGGTGTTCGGCTCCGCGCAGCGCTTCGGCGTGCCGATGGGCTACGGCGGCCCGCACGCCGCCTTCTTCGCCTGCCGCGACGAGTTCAAGCGCTCGATGCCGGGCCGCATCATCGGCGTTTCCCGCGATGCCGCCGGCAACACCGCGCTGCGCATGGCGATGCAGACCCGCGAGCAGCATATCCGCCGCGAAAAGGCCAACTCGAATATCTGTACCTCGCAGGTGCTGCTGGCCAACATCGCCAGCCTGTACGCGGTGTACCATGGCCCACAGGGGCTGCAGCGCATCGCCGGGCGTATCCATCGCCTGACCGACATTCTGGCCGCCGGGCTGCAGAAGGCCGGCCTGACGCTGCGTCACAACACCTGGTTCGACACCCTGACCGTTGAAGTGAAAGACAAAGCGGCGGTGCTGGAACGCGCGCTGAGCTTCGGCATCAACCTGCGTACCGATATCCACGGCGCCGTAGGCATCACGCTGGACGAAGCCACCTCGCGCGAAGACGTGCAAACGCTGTTCGCACTGCTGGCCGGCGACAACCACGGCCTGGACATCGACGCGCTGGACGCGGCGGTGAGCAAGAGCAGTCAATCGATCCCGGCCGCCATGTTGCGCCAGGATCCGATCCTGACCCACCCGGTATTCAACCGCTATCACAGCGAAACCGAGATGATGCGCTATATGCATCGCCTGGAGCGCAAGGATCTGGCGCTGAACCAGGCGATGATCCCGCTGGGCTCTTGCACCATGAAATTGAACGCCGCGGCGGAAATGATCCCGATCACCTGGCCTGAATTCTCCGAGCTGCACCCGTTCTGCCCGCCGGAGCAGGCTGCCGGCTACCAGCAGATGATCGGCCAACTGTCTCAGTGGCTGGTGCAACTGACCGGCTATGACGCGGTGTGCATGCAGCCGAACTCCGGCGCGCAGGGCGAATACGCCGGCCTGCTGGCAATCCGCCGCTACCACGAAAGCCGCAACGAAGCGGGCCGTCACGTCTGCCTGATCCCGAGCTCCGCGCACGGCACCAACCCGGCCTCCGCCCAGATGGCGGGCATGAGCGTGGTGGTGGTCGCCTGCGACAAGAACGGCAACATCGATCTGCACGATCTGCGCGTCAAGGCGGAGCAGGCGGGCGAAGAGCTCTCTTGCATCATGGTGACCTACCCGTCGACCCACGGCGTGTATGAAGAAACCATCCGCGAAGTGTGCCAGATCGTGCATCAGTTCGGCGGCCAGGTGTATCTGGACGGCGCCAACATGAACGCCCAGGTGGGCATCACCACGCCAGGCTACATCGGCGCGGACGTTTCGCACCTCAACCTGCATAAAACCTTCTGCATCCCACACGGCGGCGGCGGCCCGGGCATGGGCCCGATCGGCGTGAAAGCGCACCTGGCGCCGTTCGTGCCGGGCCACAGCGTGGTGCAGATCGACGGCGTAACCACCCAGCAGGGCGCGGTCTCCGCGGCGCCGTTCGGCAGCGCCTCCATCCTGCCTATCAGCTGGATGTACATCCGCATGATGGGCGCGGAAGGCCTGAAGCAGGCCAGCCAGATGGCGATCCTGAACGCCAACTACATCGCTACCCGCCTGAAAGACGCCTATCCGATTCTGTATACCGGCCGCGATCATCGCGTGGCGCACGAATGTATCCTTGATATTCGTCCGCTGAAGGAAGAGACCGGCATCAGCGAAATGGACATCGCCAAGCGCCTGATCGACTTCGGCTTCCACGCGCCGACCATGTCGTTCCCGGTGGCGGGCACGCTGATGGTCGAGCCGACCGAGTCGGAAAGCAAAGTGGAGCTGGATCGCTTTATCGATGCGATGCTGGCGATCCGCAGCGAGATCGATCGCGTCGCCAAAGGCGAATGGCCGCTGGAAGATAACCCGCTGGTGAATGCGCCGCACGTGCAGGCTGAGCTGGTCAACGACTGGCAGCATCCGTACAGCCGTGAGCTGGCGGTGTTCCCGGTGGCCGGCGTGCGCGAGAACAAGTACTGGCCGAGCGTTAAGCGTCTGGATGACGTGTACGGCGACCGTAACCTGTTCTGCTCTTGCGTGCCGATGAGCGACTACGAATAACACGTTCGGCAAAGTTTGTGTTCGGGGGACACCGCATCATGCGGTGTCCCTTTTTATTTTATTGCGGCCTATTCTTTCCCGTACGTTCCCACGATTTGAGGAGTCACCATGCAAGCGGCAATCGTAACAGCGTTGGGGCAAGCCCCGGTTTTCGGCACCTTTGAGGAGCCTCAGGCGCAGGCGAATGAAGTGCCGATCGACGTTCTGGCGGCCGGTATCAAACAGCTGGATCGCGCCACCGTCGCCGGCACCCATTACTCCAGCCCCAAGCAGTTGCCGATCGTACCCGGCACCGACGGCGTGGGCCGGACGGCCGACGGGCTACGGGTGTATTTCGCCTCCTTCCGCCGCCCTTACGGCGCGATGGCTGAGCGCAGCGTCGCGTCATGGACGGTGCCGGTGCCGGAGGCGGTGGACGACGCCACGGCGGCGGCGCTGATCAATCCGGCCTTCGCCGCCTGGCTGCCGCTGCGCTGGCGGGCGGATCTGCAGCCCGGTGAAACGGTGCTGATCATCGGCGCTACCGGCACCTCGGGCAAACTGGCGGTCGCCGCGGCGCGTCAGGCGGGAGCCGGGCGCATCGTTGCCGCCGGCCGTCGGCTGAGCGTGCTGGAAGCGTTGGGCGTGGATGCCACGGTGGATCTGAGCCTGCAGGGCGAGGCGCTGACGCAGGCCTTCGCGGCGGCGGCGGGGTCGGGCGGTTATCAGGTGATCGTCGATTATATCTGGGGTCCGGCGACCGAAGCGCTGCTCGCGACGCTCAATAATCACGATCTCTCGTCTTACGCCGGCGGGCGCGGCATTCGCCTGGTCAACGTCGGCTCGATGGCCGCGCCGGACATCCGGCTGCCGGCGGCGGTGCTGCGCAGCAATCAGCTGCAGATCCTCGGCAGCGGCACCGGCAACTTCCCGCCGATCCCGGAGATGCAGCGCTACGCGACCGAAATTCTGGCGCTGGCGGCGACGGGCGCGCTCACTATCGAGACGCAGGAGCACGCGCTGGCGGAGATCGCCGAGGTATGGGATCTGAACAAGAAAAGCGACGTGCGTTCGGTGATACGCATCGCCCGCTAAGTTCCTGCCGCTAGCGGCAAGGGCAGACCAGGTGAATATCCTCCGGCTCGCGGGCGAACAGCTCGGCATCCGGGCGCTCGATGAGCCGGCACCCTTGCGCCAGATAGAAGTCTACGGTGCTTTTGTTGGGGATGGAGGAGACGTACAGCCCGGCGGCGCCTTCTTGCGCCGCCTGACGCAGGCAGAGCTGGAACAGCTGCTTGCCTAACCCCTGGCCGCGTTGGTGCGCGCTGACGTAAAAGAACAGCAGCTGGCGCAGATCCCGCTGCGGGCCGCGCGGCTCGGTGTCCAGCGCCGCCGCCGCCACGATCTCCTCGCCTTCGAACCGCGCGAAGAACGCGCCGCCGCGATCGAAGCAGGCTTCGTGGATCGGCGTATAGGTTTCCCGGTCGTGCGGATCCCAACCGCGCACGTCGTAGTAGTCCGGGTAGGCTTGCAGTTTACCGTCCTGCAGGCGATACAGGGTGTCGATGATTTCGCTGCGGTCAATATCCCATAGTCGGTCGAGTTGCTGCCGTTGCAGCAGGACAGGGGCGCTCATGATCGTTGTTCACTCTCAGTCTGTGGCCGGTAACTTTCCGGCAAATCGATAATAAAACCGATGCCGCGATCGTCGAGGCCTTCGGTGACGCGCAGCTGCGCGCCGATCTTGTCGGCCAGCGGCTCCCAGTCTGCTGTCGGTTTGCCGCATCGCACGGTTCAACTCTGGAGGCAGGCCGTTGTTTCGGCGTTCGCTTTTCAGGGCGCCGCCGACACCTATACTCTGAGGGGCAATAAGATTGCCTGTACACAGGACGTTATTTTGACATTGTCGATCAGGAAAAAAAAACAGTATGACGAAAGTGGCATTGGTGACCGGCGCGAGCCGGGGAATTGGCCGTGCGGCCGCGTTATTGCTGGCCCGGCAGGGTTATGCGGTGGGCGTGAATTACCTGCGCGACGAAAGCGCGGCGCGGCAGGTGGTGGCGGAAATCGAGGCGCAGGGCGGCAAGGCGCTGGCGCTGCAGGCCGATGTGGCCGACGAAGCGCAGGTGATGGCGATGTTCGCCGCGCTGGACGCCCGGCTGGGCACGCTCAGTGCGTTGGTCAACAATGCCGGCATTCTGTTCCAGCAGGCGAACATTGAGCAGTTGACCGCCGAGCGCATCAATCAGGTGCTGAGCACTAACGTTACCGGTTACTTCTTGTGTTGCCGCGAGGCGGTGAAGCGCATGGCGCTGCGCCATGGCGGCCAGGGCGGCGCTATCGTCAACGTTTCCTCCGCGGCGTCCCGGTTGGGGGCTGCCGGGGAATACGTCGATTACGCCGCCTCGAAAGGCGCCGTCGATACCCTGACCATCGGGCTAGCGCGCGAGGTGGCGGCGCAGGGCATTCGCGTCAACGGCGTGCGGCCCGGATTCATCTATACCGAGATGCACGCCAGCGGCGGCGAGCCCGGCCGGGTGGATCGCGTGAAGGACAGTTTACCGATGCAGCGCGGCGGGCAGCCGCAGGAAGTGGCGGAGGCGATCGCCTGGCTGCTGTCTGACGCCGCGTCTTACGTGACCGGCACTTTTATCGAGGCCGCAGGCGGGCGTTGAATGCATGAGGGGGTTTTGACATCCCGCCGTGCGGAGTGTATTTTGATTAAATAACAATCAAAATGTAGTTACAAAAATGTATTTTTATTTTGAATGGAATCAGGATAAAAATCACAGTAACCAGCGTAAACACCGCGTCAGTTTTGAGATTGCGCAACGGGTTTTTCTGGATCCCAACCATTTGGCCGTGCTGGAAAGGATTGAGGATGGAGAAGAACGCTGGCAAACGATCGGTATGGTCGGCTCCTGTTTGTTGCTGCTGGTGGCACATACGACGACCGAAACGGATGTCGAAGGCGATGCCGTAGAGATCGTGCGCATCATTTCAGCACGCAAGGCCGATGCCAAAGAGAGGGGAAGATATGAAGCGCAAAAATTCCGCCAAAAATCTGGCGCATAGCGTACTCCCTCCGTTGACGGAGGAGCAGAAAGCGCAAATTGCTTCACTGAGCGCGCTGCCGGATGAGGATATCGATTATACCGATGCCCCGGCCCTGGGTGAGGAGAAGTGGCAGGCTGCGGTTCAGGGGCGTTTTTATAAACCGATGAAAGTATCGAAAACCATCCGAATCGATGCGGATGTGTTGGCCTGGCTTCAGCGGCCAGGCAAGGGCTATCAGAAACGCCTGAACGCTGTGCTGCGTGAGGCGATGTTGAAAGAGCATGAGCACGAGGAATAATTTGTGTCAGGTGGCTAACGGTCCGGTGAGATTCTCACCGGATTTTTTTTGCTGTTTTTTAAGGCAACGTCTATCAACGTCGGCCACCTCTCGACGGAGCTCGGTCAAAACTATAAAAACGGTCATTCCGCGGAGCGTGAAATGTGACCGTTTACCGTTTATCTCCTGCTCATCGGCAGAACAGGGTCATCATAACTATTCCCGGTAATATCCTGCGCCGCGGGGTTACCCGTCGTGCAGCAGCGCGCTGCGGAATGACAAGATATGCGCCTGCGCGGCCTCGGCGGCGGCGGCGCTGTCTTGTGCGGCCAGCGCGGCGATAATTGCCCGGTGTTCGTCGATCACTTCGCGCATATGCCCTTCCCGCGACAGGGTGCTGGCCCAAAAACGCTGCGCCCTGGCGTGCAGCACACTCAGGATATCCGCCAGCATGTTATTGCCGGCGATCTGCGCCAGCTCTTGGTGAAACTCATGATCGAGTGTCATCATTCGCACTCTATCTCGCTCCTGGCTCGCGGCTTCGATTTGCCGGTTGAGTTCGGTCAGCGTCGCGATTTGCCTCTCGGTAATCCTCTGGCTCGCCAGCTGCATGCACAGCATCTCGTTAGCCAGCCTTACTTCGATCAATTCCAACGCATCGTCCATCGACAACGGTGAAACCATCACGCCTTTGCGCGGGATGACCTGCAGTAACCCCTCGTTGGCCAAGCGGTGGATTGCCTGATTGATCGGCGTTCTGCCCATATCCAGATCGTTCATCACCTGCGCGGTATTGAGATATTCGCCCGGCTTGTAGCTGAGTGTGACCAGCGCCTGTTTGAAGCGCCGGTAGGCCAGCTCGTTCAGTGAGACGCCGGCTTCTTCCGTCATCGGGCGCTGCGGGCTTTCTGCGTCAACAGTCTTCACGTTTTGCTCCTGCAAGAAGAAAGTTTTTAGACATAGTACACAAAAACATGGCATGAAAATCGCTTATTTGGTAACTAAAGATATAGTGAAATTTTACAGTGTTTTAACAAGAGGGGCGAAACTGCCATGAGACTGACCTTCACTTTACCTGAATCCCGCGGCGCGGCGACGTTGAATGTTGAGATTGATCATCTGGTGATCGCCGGTTGGACCGGACGCGATCGCGAAGCGATCTTGCACCATATTCGTGAATTGGCCGAGCTGGGCGTGCCCCAGCCCAGTGCAATCCCCCTGTTTTACCGCGTTGCCGCCAATCAGTTGAGCCAGCAAGAGACCATTGAAGTCATTGGCAACGCGACGTCCGGCGAAGCGGAACCGCTGATTTTTGCCCATCGCGGCGAACTGTTCGTGTCATTGGCGTCCGATCACACCGATCGTCAACTCGAAGCGCACAGCGTGGCGCTGTCGAAACAGATTTGCGTTAAACCGGTGGCGCGAGCCGCCTGGCCGCTGCAGGAGGTGCTGGAACATTGGGACAGTTTGATCTTGCGTTCGTGGATCAAGGAAGAGGGCGAATGGCGATTGTATCAACAGGGCAGCCTTGCCGCGCTGCGTACGCCCGGTGATTTGCTGGAGCGTTACTTCACCGGTATGCAGCCGCCGGAGTGCGGGCTGGCGCAACCGCAAACGCCCGACGGGTTGGCGATGACTTGCGGCACGGTAGCGGCGATCGGCGGCATTCGACCAGCCGGCGAGTTTCGCATGGAACTGGTGGACGATGTGCTTGGGCGCACCATCAGTCACGGTTATCGCAGCATTGAACTGCCGGTGGTGGCGTGATGAAAAAGCTGACGTTGATGCAGGCCAGCGCCGGCCTGGCTAGCGGGGAGTTCACCGCAGCGCAGCTGACCGCCGCCGCTTTGGCGCAGATCGCCGATGAGCGGGGGGAGGGCGCGCGCGCGTTTACGCGAACCTACGCCGAGTGGGCACAACGGCAAGCGCAGGCCTCCGATCGGCGGCGCGCCGCCGGCTGGCCGCTGTCGGCGCTGGATGGCGTGCCTGTCTCAATCAAGGATCTGTTTGACGTGGCCGGTGAGGTGACCACGGCGGGCTCGCGCGTGTTGGCCGACGCGCCGCCCGCAGAAAAGCACGCTGCGGTAGTAGAACGGCTGTTGCAAGCCGGCGCGGTGGTGGTGGGCAAAACGACGATGACGGAATTCGCCTATTCCGGGCTGGGCATCAACCCGCATTACGGGACGCCGGCCAACCCCTGGGAGCGCCAGGCGGCACGCATTCCCGGCGGCTCCTCTTCCGGTGCGGCGGTGGCGGTGGCCGACGGCATGTGCCTGGGCGCGATTGGCAGCGATACCGGCGGGTCGGTACGCATTCCCGCCGCGCTGTGCGGATTGACCGGTTATAAACCCACTGCACGGCGCATCAATGACGCTGGCTTATTGCCGCTGTCGCCTTCGCTGGATTCGATCGGCGTGATTGCTCATGACGTCGCCAGCTGTATTGCGCTGGACGCACTGATTGCCGACAGCCCGCTGCGGGTGCCGCAAAAAAGCTTGGCGCAGGCGCATTTTGCCGTGCCGCAAACGGTGGTGCTGGATGAACTGCAGCCGGCGGTTGCCGAGGCATTCCAGCGCAGCCTGCAATGCCTGTCTCAGGCGGGGGCGCAGATTGAATTCATTCCTGCTACGGCGTTTGCCGAGCTGGCGGCGATCAATGCCAACGGTGGTTTCACCGCGCTGGAGTCCTGGCGCTGGCATCAAGCGTTGATCGCTGAACGGGCCGAGGGCTATGACCCGCGGGTGCTGTCGCGCATTCGCCGCGGTGCATCCTTGGGCGACGCCGATCTGCAGCTGTTGCAGCGGCAACGCGCCGACTGGCAGCGGCGGGTTACGGCGGAGCTGCAGAGGTTTGACGCTCTGCTGATGCCGACCGTGCCGATGGTTGCGCCAACTATCGGCGAGCTGGCGGCGGATGATGCCTACTTCCGTTGCAACGGACTGATGCTGCGCAATCCCGCGATCGTCAATTTCCTCGACGGCTGCGCGCTGTCCTTGCCCTGCCAGCGGCCGGGCGCCGCGCCGATCGGCCTGATGCTGGCGGGCTTGCCGATGTGTGATGAGGCGCTGCTGGGATGGGCGCTGGCGATCGAACGCCGTCTTGCCGAGGCGTGATTTTCCGGTGGGCGCAGGCCTGCCTTTTGAGATGACCAGGAGAATATCCATGAACGATTCCCCGAACGGAATGCTGTTTGTCGCGACGGATGTCGCCACGCAGGATGCTGCGGATTTCAATCGCTGGTATGACCGCGAACACGTGGAGGAGCGGGTGCGGGTGCCCGGCTTTTTATCCGGCACACGCTATCGGGCATTGCAGGGCGGGCGTCAATATTTGGGGCTGTATAAAACCGAATCGTTGGCCAGTTTTACCTCCGAAGCCTATCGCGCCGCGTTTCAACACCAAACGCCTTGGTCGGTGGCCAGTCTGGAGAAAATGCGTGATCCAATGCGCCGGGTGTGTGCGGTGGAGGCGGTCACCGGCCAAGGGTGCGGCAGTCATCTCTGTATCTTCGTGCTGCCGTCGGCGGCATCGGAAGCGCTGCATGCCCGCATCTTGCAACTGGGCGCGCGGCTGGCTGAACAGCCTGGCTTTGTGCGCAGCAGCCTGTTAACGCCGGATGCCGAACTCAGTTCCCCGCTGCCGAAAGAATCGCGAGAAAACCGCCGAATGCTGCCGATGCTATTGATCGAAAGCAGCGACACCGAAGCCGGCCTGCGTTTAGGCGAGCAGGCCGCTGAAGCGCTGAACATGCCCGCCGCCGATGCCTGGCACTATGCCCTTGGCTGGCAACTGACCGCACAGGAGCTGACATCATGAATGCATACACCACTGAAACGGCACAGGCTGCCGCGCCGGCCGCAGAAAGTGCCGCCGCACCGCCCAATACCGGCAAGCTGGCGGCGGCCAGCTCGATTGGCACGGCGTTGGAATGGTACGATTTCACCGTCTACAACATCATGGCCGCGTTGATTTTCAACCATGTATTCTTCCCATCGTTCGATCCGCTGGTGGGCACGATTCTGGCGTTCTCCACTTACGCGGTGGGTTATGTTTCCCGGCCGATCGGTGGCATCGTGTTCGGCCACCTTGGCGATGTGTTGGGGCGGCGCTTTGTACTGGTCACCACGCTGGTGATCATGGGCGTGACCACGGCGCTGATGGGATTGTTGCCCGGCTATGCCAGCTGGGGGATTTGGAGCCCGTTGCTGCTGGTGACGCTGCGCTTTATTCAGGGCATTGCGCTGGGCGGAGAATGGGCGGGGGCGGTGCTGTTGTCGATGGAACACGGTAAGCCGCATCAGCGCGGGCGCAACGCGTCCTTTGCTCAGGTAGGGCCGTCCTGCGGTTCGCTGATCGGCACCGGCCTGATTACGCTGGTGACGTTGGCGATGTCGGCGGACGATTTCCAGCAATGGGGCTGGCGGATCCCGTTCCTGCTGAGCCTGGTGCTGGTCATCTTCGGTTTGTGGCTGCGTCGGGGAGTGGGTGAGACGCCGGCATTTTTGCAACTGGAGGCATCGAAAGATGTTACGCAGTCGCCGATCCGCGAAGTATTCACGCAGCACATGCGCCCACTGCTGATCGCCGGCGGATCGCGTATCGGCTCTGACGTGCTCTATGCGTTGGTGGTCGTGTTCACGTTGACCTACGTCACCACCGTGCTGAATCTGCCGCGCCCGCTGGCGCTGGGCGCCACCATGCTGGGGGCGATAGGCAACGCCGTCGCGGTACCGCTGTTTGGCGCATTGTCGGATCGCTTCGGCCGTCGTCCGGTGTATATCGGCGGTGCATTGGCGGCGATAGCGTGGGCGTTTGCGTTCTTCGTCCTGCTCGACAGCAGTCAACCGGTGTTGATCTGCATGGCAGTGGTGATCGGGCTGTTGATCCATGCGGCGATGTATGGGCCACAGGCGGCATTCATCACGGAACAGTTCCCGACACGGGTGCGTTATGCCGGATCGTCGTTAGCCTATACCTTGGCGGGGATTATCGGTGGCGGCTTTGCCCCGCTGATCATCACTTCGTTGTTTAAATCTTACGACAGCACGCTGGCGATTTCCGCCTATGTCGCGTTGGCTCTGCTTATCACGCTTTGGGCGGTATGGGCGGCGCGGGAAACGGCGCATAAGCCGCTGTAAATAGAATGCCGGGCTACTTTAGGCCCGGCGTTCGGTCAAAACCACAAAAACGGTCATTAACGGTCATGTTGCGGAACGTGGAATTGTGACCGTTTACCGTTTATCTCCTGTCTGCCTAAGACGCACGTGCATCATAACTGCCTGTTACTCCACACTTTCATAATTATTCATTTCATTTTCCACCCGATTTTTTTGACAACTATCACACCGCCATCGTTGACCGATCGCGGGGCGATGCGCTTTGCGTCTGCGCGCAAAACGCGGCGCGGCAAATCGATATCGTAATCAACGTCGTGGAGGAGAAAAGAAACATGCTGCCTGTAGAACGTCATCGTTTTATCACCGAAGTCTTGAGCCAGCGCGGCCGCGTGATGGTGCAGGAGGTGGCGCAGCTGTGCCACATCTCTATCGAGACGGCGCGGCGTGATCTGGCCTTGCTGGAACGGCGCGGCCTGCTGCTGCGCAGCCACGGCGGCGCGGTGTTCGTCGAGCCGCCGGCGGTGGAGAAAACCTATGTTCCCGCCGAGATAGACCAGGGGGAATCTTTCCGCCAGCGCAGCAACGAGGCGCCGGAGCAGAAGACGCGCATCGCCAAACGCGCGCTGGAGTTTATCGCGCCGGGGGATTGCCTGCTGCTGGACAGCAGCTCCACCAGCTGGTTTTTGGCGCGCCAACTGCCGGATATCTCGCTGGTGGTGTTGACCAACTCGCTGCACATCATCCAGACGCTGGCCTGCAAGGCCAACGTGCGCACCATCGGACTGGGGGGCGAGTATTCCGCCAAGTATGAGGATTTTATCGGCGTGCTGGCGGAGCAGATGCTGAAAGAGTTCGTGATCAACAAGCTGTTTTTCTCCTGCCACGGCATCTGCCAGGACGGCGGCATCCGCGAAAGCAACGAGCACCATGCGCGGCTGAAGCAGCAGATGCTGCTGGCGTCGGAACGCAAGTTCCTGCTGGTGGACAGCAACAAGTTCGGCCGCCGCTCGTTCGCGCGCATCTGCCACTACCGGGAGATAGATACCTTAATCACCGATCGGCTCAGCGACGACGAATTTCGTCAGGAACTGGCCTGGAACAACGTCGACGTGATTGAAGTTTCACCCGCCGCGAAAAGGGCGGCGCGATAACAACAACGAAACCCCCTTATTTACAGCCAACACTTGTGGAGAGAGAACAATGAAAAAATCCGTACTGGTCGGTCTGTTTGCCTCGCTGCTGCTGTCGCTATCCGCGCAGGCGGCGGACAAGCTGAAAATGGGCGTGGTGGTGAAGATCGGCGGCATTCCGTGGTTCAACGCCATGGAGGCCGGCATCAAAAGCGAAGGTGCCAAACGCGGCATCGACGCCTGGATGGTCGGGCCGACGGCGGCGGATCCGGCGCTGCAGGTGCGCGCCATCGAAGATCTGATCGCGCAGAAGGTGGACATCATCGGCGTGGTGCCGAACGACGCCCGGGTGCTGGAGCCGGTGCTCAAGCGCGCGCAGGAGGCGGGCATCAAGGTGATCGTGCACGAATCCCCCGGCCAGAAGTACGCCGACTGGGACTTTGAGCTGGTGGACGCCTCGCAGCACGGGGTCAACCACATGAAAGCGCTGGCCGCCTGCATGAAAGAGCAGGGCAAGTACGCGGTGTACGTCGGCAGCCTGACGGTGCCGCTGCATATCACCTGGTCGGACTCGGCCATCAACTACCAGAAGCAGCACTACCCGAACATGCAACTGGTGGGCGACAAGTTCGGCGTGGGGGAATCGCTGGATGACAGCGTGCGCACCACCAACGATCTGATGGCCAAATATCCCGATCTGAAAGGCGTGCTGGCGTTCGGATCGCAGGGGCCGATCGGCGCCGGGCGCGCGGTGCTCAACCGCGGCAAAAGCAACGATATCTGCGTCATCGGGCCGTTCAGCCCGGGCCAGGGCGCTTCGCTGGTCAATCGCGGCGCCATCAAGGGCGGTTACATCTGGAACCCGATGGTGGCGGGCGAAGTGTTCGTGCGCATCGCCGACATGATGCACAAGGGAGAAAAGATCACCGACGGCATGACCATCGAAGGCATGGGCAAGGTGCAGGTGGATGCGCAGCAACACACCATTCTCGGCAACGCCACCGAAAGCCTGGATAAGCAAAACCTGCCGAAGCTGGTGAAGATGGGGCTGTAATCATGGCGATTTCCGGCAATACGGCAACCCAGGGCGCGCCGCTGATCGCGCTGCAACAGCTGTCGATGACCTTTGGCGGGCAGCGTGCGCTGAACGCTATCTCGCTGGCGCTGATGCCGGGGGAAGTGCACTGCCTGGCCGGCACCAACGGCTGCGGCAAGAGTACGTTGATCAAGGCGATCGCCGGCGTGTATCAACCGGACGACGGCAGCCGCATCACCATCGACGGGCACACCTTCGGCCGGCTGTCGCCGGATCAGGCGCGCGCCTTCGGCATTCAGGTGATCTACCAGGATCTGTCGCTGTTTCCCAACCTGACGGTGGCGGAAAACATCGCCTTCGAGCACAACCTGCATGGGTTGCTGGGATGGTACCGCCCGGCGCGGCTGCGGCGCACCGCCGAGCGGCTGCTGCAGGAGCTGAGTTTCCATCTGGATCTCGATAAACGGGTGGCGGAGCTGCCGATCGCCCAGCGGCAGCAGGTGGCGATCTGCCGCGCGCTGGTGGCGGAGGCGCGGCTGGTGATCATGGATGAACCGACCGCCTCGCTGACCCGCACCGAGGTCAATCAGCTGCTGCGCACGGTGGATTACCTGAAAGCGAAAGGCATCTGCGTGGTGTTCGTCAGCCACCGGCTGGACGAGGTGCTGGAGATTTCGGATCGCGTCACGGTGATCCGCGACGGCAACAAGATCGGCACCTGGCCGGCGGCGGAGATCACCGGCGATCGTCTGACCGAGCTGATGACCGGTCTGAAGCTGGACTATCGCCTGAAGTCACCCAGCATGAATAAGGATCGGATGCTGCTGGAGGCGGATCGCCTCAGCCGCGCCGGGCAGTATCAGGACGTGAGCTTCCGGCTGCATCAGGGCGAGGTGCTCGGTCTATGCGGCCTGCTCGGCTCCGGGCGCACCGAGCTGGCGCTGAGCCTGTTCGGCATGACCCGGCCGGACAGCGGCAAGCTCTACCTCGACAGCAAACCGGTGCGCTTTCGCGGCCATGAGGACGCGATCAAGGCCGGCATCGGCTACGTCTCGGAGGATCGCCTGACGCTCGGCCTGGTGCAGCAACAGTCGGTGGCGGACAACGCGGTGCTGACCATTCTCGATAAGCTGCGCGGGCGTTTTCGCCTGATTGACGACTACCGCAAGAATCGCATCGTCGCGGAGTGGATCGCCAAACTCGGCGTACGGGTGGCGGATCCGGAGCAGGCGGTTTCGACGCTGTCCGGCGGCAATCAGCAAAAGATCGTGTTGGCCAAGTGGGTGCTGACCCAGCCACGGATCCTGATCCTCGACTCGCCGACCGTCGGCGTCGACGTCGGCGCCAAGGCCAGCATCTACCAACTGATCCATCTGCTGGCGCAGGAGGGGATCGCCATTTTGCTGATCTCCGACGAAGTGCCGGAGGTGTATTACAACTGCGATCGGGTGCTGCACTTCAGCGGCGGCAGCGTGATCGGCGAGTACCTGCCGGGGCAGGTGAGCCAGCAACAGCTGGCGGAGGCGGTCAATGCGTAGATTCAGCCTGAAACCGCGCGGCAACGAAGGCTACCTTGCCTGGGTGCTGCTGCTGACGGTCATCGTCTTTTCGCTGCTCAGCGAGCAGTTTTTAACGGTGCAAAACCTGCTCGATCTCTGCGAAAGCTATGCGGTGAGCGGCATCTTCGCCCTCGGCCTGTTCGTGGTGCTGGTGACCGGCGGCATCGATATCTCCTTCGCTGCGGTGGCCTCGGTGGTGCAGTACCTGATCGCCACGCTGGCGACCCATTACGGCCTGGCCAGCCCGGCGGGCAGCATTCTGCTGGCGTTGGCGATCGGCGCCGCGCTGGGCATGGTTAACGCGCTGTTGATCTACTGCCTGCGCATCGTCTCGATCATCGTCACCATCAGCATGCAGGCGTTGTTGTTCGGCATGCTGATGTGGCTGACCAACGGCCGCAGTCTGTACGCGCTGCCGGACTGGTGGACGCTGCCGCGCAGCGTGCTGCCGTTCCAGTTGGGTGAACAGAGCTATCAGCTCGGTTTGCCGACGCTGGTGATGCTGGCGGTGGCGCTGCTGACCTGGCTGCTGCTGAACAAGACGCACCTCGGGCGCCAGCTGTTTGCCGTCGGCGGCGATGCGGAATCGGCGCGGCGCATCGGCATTCGCGTCGGCCTGCTGCACCTGTTCGCCTACGGCTATCTGGGCGTGATGGCGGCGATCGGCGGCCTGGTGCAGGTGTACCGCATGGGCGAAGTGGTGCCCAACGCGCTGGTGGGCGGTGAGCTCGACGTACTGGCGGCGGCGGTGCTGGGCGGCGCCAGCCTGAACGGCGGCAAGGGTAGCGTGATCGGCACGCTGATGGGCGTATTCCTGATCGGCGTGCTGAAAAACGGCCTCAACCTGATCGGCGTGTCCAGCTACTTCATGAACGTGGTGATCGGCCTGGTGATCGTCGCGGCGATCACCGTCACTCACTACAAGAAACGCAAAGAAACCGACGTCGGTTTCGCCTGAGGAGCGCCTGATGGGCAACTACCTGAAATTTCGTCCGGACGGCACCGCCGTCGGCCTGTTGGCGCTGCTGGTGGCGGTGGTGCTGGCCTTCAGCCTGCTGATGCCGGGGCGCTTCTTCAGCGGCGCCACCTTCACCAGCGTGGCGTTCCAGCTGCCGGAGCTGGGCCTGCTGACCCTGGCGATGTTCATCCCGATCCTCAGCGGCGGCCTGAACCTGTGCATTATCGCCAGCGCCAACCTGACCAGCCTGCTGATGGCCTGGCTGTTCATCAGCTATCTGCCGCCGGACGCCGGGCTGGGGCTGCAGGCGCTGTGGCTGGTGTTGGCGCTGGCGGCGGCGATGCTGCTGGCCGTGACGATCGGCGCGGCGACCGGCGCGCTGGTAGCCTACGTCGGCGCCCATCCGATTCTGGTGACGCTGGCAACCATGACTACGGTCAACGGCATCGGCATCTACCTGACGCGCGGCGCGGCCCTGAGCGGCATGCCGGAGATCGTGCGGTTTATCGGCGCCGAGCGCGTGCTGGGCGTGCCGGTGCCGCTGTGGATCTTCCTGGCGGTCGCCGTGCTGCTGGCGCTGTTCTTGCAGAAAACCCGGCTCGGCAAATGCATCTACATGAGCGGCAGCAACATCAACGCCACCCACTTCAGCGGCGTGAATACCCATCGGGTGCTGATCGCCATTTACACCCTCTCCAGCCTGCTGTGCGTCATTGCCGGGCTGGTGATGATGGCGCGCTTCAACTCGGCGCGCATGGGCTACGGCGACTCTTACCTGCTGCTGACGGTGCTGGCGATCATTTTGGGCGGCACCGATCCGTTCGGCGGTTTTGGCCGGGTCAGCGGCGTGGTGCTGGCGCTGGTGGTGCTGCAGGTGATCGCCACCGGTTTGAACCTGATGAACGTCAGCCCGCACTTCAGTCTGGCGATGTGGGGCGCGGTACTGATTGCGGTGCTGGCGCTGAAGTTTTTCCGCCATCGCTATCGGCAGCGGCGGGCGATGCGCCGCAGCGCGGCCCAGGCCAGAGCCGCGGCAGGCCACTGATCCTTTTTCCCTTTTGCGCAGGATAACGCTAATGAAATACCAGATTTCACCTTCACTGATGTGCATGAACCTGATGGATATCCGCCAGCAATTGGCGGTGCTGAACTGTCGCGCCGATATGCTGCATATCGACATCATGGATGGGCACTACGTTAAAAACATCACGCTGTCGCCGTTCTTTATCGAACAGATCCGCCCGCACACCTCGTTGCTGCTGGACGTGCATCTGATGGTGGAGAACCCGACCGATTTTATCGACCCGATCGCCCGCGCCGGCGCGGACTTTATCTGCCCGCACGCCGAAACCATCAACCGCGACGCGTTCCGGGTGATCAACCAGATCCGCGCGCTGGGCAAAAAAGTGGGGGTGGTGCTGAACCCGGCTACGCCAGTGGAGTTTATCCGCCACTACCTTCATCTGCTGGACAAGGTTACGGTGATGACCGTCGATCCGGGCTATGCCGGGCAGCCGTTCATTCCCGAAATGCTGGAAAAGATCCGCCAGTTGCGCGATCTGAAACGCCAGCAAAACCTGAGCTATCTGATCGAGATCGACGGATCCTGCAATCAGCGCACCTACCGCGATCTGATGGGCGCCGGCGCGGAAGTGTTGATCGTCGGCAGCTCCGGGCTGTTCAACCTCGATCCGGATCTGGAGACGGCATGGGAAAAAATGCTGGATCAGATGCGGCAGGCGGCCTGAGGCGGGGGACATGATGCGGCATTTTCTTGGCGTAGACGTCGGCGGCACCAACACCCGCCTGCTGTTGATGGATGATGACGGCGAGTTCAGCGGTTACCGCAAGATGGCGACCGCCGATTGGGCACGGCAGGCCGATCCGCTGGCGGCGTTGGGCCGCCTGATCGCCGGGCATTGCCAGGATCGTCAGGTGGCGCAGGTGATGCTGGGGCTGCCGGGTATCCTCAGCCGCGATCGCTCGCGGGTGCTGTCGCTGCCGTTCATTCCGGCGTTGGATGCTCAGCCGGTGGCGGCGCTGTTGGCCGATTTGCTGGCGCTGCCGGTGCGGATGGATAAAGACGTCAATCACCTGCTGTGGTGGGACTTGCAGCAGCTGCCGGCGCTGCCGCAGGTGGCGGTGGGGCTGTATTTGGGCACCGGCATGGGCAATAGCCTGTGGCTGAACGGCGATTTTTACCACGGGGCGCACGGCGCCGCCGGCGAGCTGGGGCACATTCCCTGGCCGGGCCATCAGGGCGAGTGCCCGTGCGGTAAACGGGGCTGCGTCGAGAGCCTGACCTCCGGTCACTGGCTAACCGGCTGGGCGCATGCCAACGCGGCGCAAACGCCGTTCGAACGGCTGTTCGAACGCCACGGCGAACATCCGGATCTGCGGCGCTTCGTCGAACGATTGGCGCAGACCATCGCCATCGAAATGAACGTGCTCGATCCAGAGCGGCTGATCCTGGGGGGCGGCGTGATCGCCATGAATGGTTTCCCGTTGGCGCAGCTGGAGCAAGAGATCCGCCGCCATCTGCGCGGGCCGCAGCCGGCGCAGGGGCTGGCGATCTCCATCAGCCGCCTTAGCGATGAAACCGGCAGCAAAGGCGCCTGCCTGGCCGCCCGGCGCCATTTCCAATTGAGCAGGGAGTACCCGCAATGAAAGGCAAAGTCTGCGTGTTCGGTTCGTTCAACCTGGATATCGTCGCCGGCATGGCGCGCTTTCCGCAGCCCGGCGAATCGCTGATCGCCCGCAACAGCATGATGGGCGCGGGCGGCAAGGGCGCCAATCAGGCCACCGCCGCGCTGCGCGCCGGGGCGCGGGTGCATTACATCGGCAAGGTGGGGCGCGACGACTTCGGCACCTTCGCCCGGCGCCACCTCGCCGCCGCTGGTTTCGATGCGGTGACGCTGTTCTCGACCGGCGATTGCCCGACCGGCAATGCGCTTATCTATGTTGCCGGCGAGGAGGCGGAGAACATGATCGCCGTCGATCCCGGCGCCAACCTGACGGTCAGCGAAGATGAGGTGCGCCAGTGCCGGCCGGCGATCGCCGCGGCGGACATTCTGTTGACCCAGCTGGAGAACAATCTGCCGGCGATTGAGCAGGTGATCGCCATCGCCCGCGAGGCGCAGACGTTCATCATTCTCAACCCGGCGCCGTTTCAGCCGGTGCCGGACAGCCTGCTGGCGCAGGTTGATATGCTGACGCCCAACGCCACCGAGTGTACGTTGCTGACCGGCGTGCCGGTGCGGGATGCGGCTTCGGCGCGCCAGGCGGCGCAGGTGCTGCACGCCAAGGGCATTCGCTTGCTGATCGTGACCTTGGGCACGCAGGGGGCGTTGTTCTCGGACGGGGAAAACAGCGAGCTGATCCCGGCGTTTCCGGCGCAGCCGAAAGACACCACCGGCGCGGGCGATGCGTTTAACGGCGCCCTGGCGGCGCAGCTGGCGAATCAGGTGCCGTTAGCCGATGCGGTGCGCTTCGCCGCCGCCTACGCCGCGGTCTGCGTGGAGCGCGCCGGGGCGGCGGGATCGATGCCGAGCTATGAGGAGGCGTTGGAACGCCAACGGGCGTTCGCGTGACGATAACGGGCTGCGGCGGCGGCCTGGTTTACTTACTTCAACCAGCCTTTGCGCTGCGCATCCCGCAGGTGTTGCTCCATGTGGTGCCACAGCTCGGGGTGCACGTCGGCGATCGATGCATTGCGCGCCAGCACCTGCTCCAGGCTGATGCCGTTTTCCACCCAGCTCTGGCCTTCATTGTGCAGGTTCATCAGCATCGGCATGGTGCGATCCAGCAGCAAGGCGAAGCGTGCATCGGCGCTTTCGCCATCTTCATATTCCTGCCATAAAGCGGTGAAATACTCGCGCTGAGCCTCCGGCAACATGCCGAACAGGCGGCGCGCCGCTGCCACTTCCTGATCGTGGATCGCCGCGCGGGCCGCCAGATCGTAGACCAGCACGTCGCCGGCGTCGATTTCCACAATGTCATGCAGCAGCGCCATCTGGATCACGCGCTGAATGTCTACGTCATCACCGGCGTAGGGCGCCAGGCTCATGGCGGCGATGGCGAAGTGCCAACTGTGTTCGGCGGAGTTTTCCTGGCGCTGGGTGCCCAGCACTTTGGTGCGGCGTTGCACGCCTTTCAACTTATCGATTTCCATCAGGAACTGGATGACCTGGGTCATTGAGCCGAAATCTAACGCGGGTACAGCGGATGACATGGTGTAAACCTCAAGGTGGGTGGGTTGAAGCCTGACGATTGTAGACCACCGGGCGGGCGATTTCGATGGTTACACGCGTTCACATTTTTATTTTAGCGTACACGTGTACACTGGAATTATTCTCAGTTAAGCTGCTTTGCGTTAATTTCGCACAAAGCAGGGCATTTTGAGGGGTTGCGCGTTATGGGGAAAACGGACGTAGTGAAAGCCGGGAACAATAAGATTGTCGCCTCGGCTTATCCGTGGGCGGAAGAGATCGCCAACAGCATCAGCCACGGCATCGGGCTGGTGTTCGGTATCGTCGGCCTGGTGTTGCTACTGGTGCAGGCGGTGAATACCGGCGCCGATGCGACGGCCATCACCAGTTACAGCCTGTACGGCGGCAGCATGATCCTGCTGTTTCTCGCTTCCACGCTGTACCATGCGATCCCGCATCAGAAGGCCAAGCATTGGCTGAAAAAATTTGACCACTGCGCCATTTATCTCCTGATTGCCGGGACTTACACCCCGTTTCTGCTGGTGGGGCTGGATTCGCCGCTGGCGAAGGGCCTGATGGCGGTAATCTGGGGATTGGCGCTGCTGGGGGTGCTGTTCAAGCTGGCCTTCGCTCACCGTTTTGAAGCCCTGTCGCTGGTAACCTACCTGACGATGGGCTGGCTGTCGCTGATCGTGATTTATCAGCTGGTTACGCGGCTGGAGGCCGGCGGCGTCACGCTGCTGGCGATAGGCGGGGTGGTCTATACCCTCGGCGTGATTTTCTACGCCTCCAAGCGCATTCGCTTTGGCCACGCCATCTGGCACGCCTTCGTGCTCGGCGGCAGCGCCTGCCATTTCATGGCGATCTACCTCTACGTCTAAACGTTATCGCTACGTCTGAATGCGTATTGAACAGGCGCCTCTTTTGTTTTAAAAAAGAGGCGCTTGCTTCTTTCGGGTATCCAGCAAGCCCGTTCTTTCATTTCTGAGCCCGCATACTCTTTCTCTAAACTTTGTTCAGGACTCATCACGATGATTGTTCGCTTATCCAAAGCGCTGCTGGTCTGCGCTATCGCTTTGTTCGCTTCGCTGGTGGCCTTCGGCAATATCACCGATTACGGCTCCAACTTCGCCTTCGTGCGCCACGTCTTTATGATGGACACCATTTTCCCCGACGCCACCATCGGCTACCGTTCGATACAAACGCCGTGGCTGCATCACGCCGGCTATATCTTCATCATTGCGCTGGAGAGCCTGACCGCGCTGCTGTGCTGGATCGGCGGCCTGCGCTTGCTGTGCGGCCTGAAACTGCCCGCTAAAGCTTTCAACGGCCGGAAAAAGCTGGCGGTAGTGGGGCTGACGCTGGGCTTCCTCACCTGGCAGGTCGGCTTTATGTCGATTGGGGGCGAGTGGTTTGGCATGTGGATGTCGAAACAGTGGAACGGCGTGCCCGATGCGTTTCGCTTCTTCGTCACCATCATTCTGGTGCTAATTTATCTGGTGCAGCGCGACGGGGAGTTGGACGAGTAACGAAGACGGCCGCAGGCAGGGCGCCTGCGGCCGACGGATTATTTCTCTTCGGCCAGCGAATACGGCAGCGGTTTGATCGCCAGCTGGCTGGCGGCATCCTCGCGCACCCGCAGCTTGCTGTCGGCGTCCAAATCGTTGTTCATCACCACCTGCACCCACAGCCTGCCGTCGGCCAGTTGGCTCGACGCCAATACGGTGCCGGTGCGGCGCCAGTTTTCACCCAGCTGCAGCTCCAGGTCTTCCGCCGCCTGCGGGGCGCGGGCCGCCTTACCTTCCAGCCAGTAGAGCGCACGCTTGTTGGCGCCGCGGAATTTGGCGCGCGCCACCATCTCCTGACCGGTATAGCAGCCTTTGCTGAAGCTGATGCCTTCCAGCGCCTGCAGGTTGGTGGCCTGCGGGATCAGCTGCGCGCTGTTGGCGGCGTCGATAACCGGATAACCGGCCTCGATCTCCAGCGCCAGCCACTGGCTGCTGTCATTCAGTTCCGCCTGGTCATGCAGTTTGCCGATCAGCTGTTCGGCCACGGCGGGGCGGGTCACCAGCAGAAAACGTTCCGCCGGCGCATTGAAGTGCAGGAGCGTGGTCTCGCCGTCCTGCACTACCGGGTGCTCGGCGCTCGGCAGCGTGGCGAACAGATCCGCCAGCGCGGCGCGCGCCTGGAAACCGGCGACGCCCAGCAACACCGCGTCGTTATCGGCGGCGATGGTGACTTTGGAGAACACCGCGTATTTTTTGATTTCCGCCAGCTGGCTGTCCAGCACGCTGCGGCGTTCCAGATAGGCGAAGCCTTCGCCACGGTGGAACAGACGCAGGTTGCTCCACATTTTGCCCTTGGCGTCGCAGTGGGCGCACAGCACGTGTTGATCGGCCGCCAGCGCGTCGATGTCCGCCGTCACCTGGCCCTGGAGATATTTCACCGTGTCCGGCCCGTTCAGCGTCACCAGCGCCCAATCTTCCAGCGAGATCAGCGTCAGGGGCAGATGGGTGGAAGCGGAGGGCTGACGGGGTGGGAATGGAATGTTATGCGCCATAGTAAGTTCCTGCTCAACGTTTAGCTTACCTGAAGGGTATTGAACCCATGGTAAAAGAGGCGGCGGGCTTTGCAAACTGTTATTCGCGCCGCGGCGCCGGGGTGCGCTTTTTTTGGCATTTTGCGCTTTATTACGCTTTCCGCAGCAAAGCGCCTTCCCGGCGTGTATGTCAAATTGTTACTCTATAGGCTTGCGGCCAGGGCACCCTTGCAGACAGATCCCCGGCTGATGGAATTATATTGCGACGGCGTTGCCATACAGTGTGTCATTTGAACCCTGCGCTGGCGCTGCCGCGCTGAAAAGAGGTGAGTCATAACAACATGGATATTAACAACAAAGCACGTATTCACTGGGCTTGCCGCCGTGGCATGCGCGAGCTGGACATCTCCATCATGCCGTTCTTCGAGTACGAATACGACAGCCTGAATGACGCGGACAAGGCGCTGTTTATCCGCCTGCTGGAGTGCGACGATCCCGATTTGTTCAACTGGCTGATGAATCATGGCGCGCCGCAGGACGGCGAGCTGCAGAGAATGGTGACCCTGATCCAAACGCGAAATAAAGACCGTGGCCCAGTGGCGATGTGATATCCGCATTTCCTGGCGCACCCAGCTGTTTTCACTGTTGACCCACGGTGTGTTGATCCTGCTGATCCTGATTTCGCCCTGGCCGGAAGGTTTTGGCCCGCTCTGGCTGGTGCTGCTGACGCTGGTGGTGTTTCAGTGCATTCGCAGCCAGAAGCGCATCGCCGCGGCGCAGGGCGAGCTGCGGCTGCTGGCGGACCGGCGCTTCAGCTGGCACGGCCGCGAGTGGCGGCTGGCGAAAAAACCGTGGATGCCGGGTTACGGCATGCTGCTGACGCTGCTGCCGATGGAGGGCAAAAAGCGCCGCCGGCTGTGGCTGGCTTCCGACTGCATGAGCAAAGAGGAGTGGCGCCACCTGCGGCAGCTGTTGCTGTATCCGCCGGCGGGTGACGGCGAGGATCCCTGATGAAACCCGTACTCTGGTTGGTGGAGGATGAACCCAGCATTGCCGATACGCTGGTTTACACGCTGGAGAGCGAAGGCTTCGAGGTGCGCTGGTTCGAACGCGCGGAACCGGCGTTGCAGGCGCTGGCGCAAGGCGCGCCCGCGCTCGCTATCCTCGATGTCGGTTTGCCGGATATCAACGGCTTTGAATTGTGTCGCCGCCTGCTGGCTCAGGCGGCCGACCTGCCGATTCTGTTTCTCACCGCCCGCAGTGATGAAGTGGATCGCCTGATCGGGCTGGAGATCGGCGCTGACGACTATGTCGCCAAGCCGTTCTCTCCTCGCGAGGTCAGCGCGCGGGTGCGCACCATTTTGCGTCGCCTGCACAAGCAGCAGCGCCTGCAGCAGAGCGCGCCCTACCATTTCGGCGCTTTCGCGCTCGACGAAGACGCGGCCACCATCTCATACCATCAGCGGCCGTTGCCGCTGACCCGTTACGAATACCTGCTGCTGAAGACGCTGCTGTTGGCGCCTGGACGGGTGTTCTCGCGGCAGCAACTGATGGAAAGCGTTTGGGCGCAGGCGGAAGAAAGCCTGGATCGCACCGTCGATACCCACATCAAAACGCTGCGCGCCAAGCTGCGTGCGGTTGAACCCGGTGAACCGCCGATCCACACCCACCGCGGATTGGGCTACAGCGTGAGCCGCCAGCCATGAAAATTGGCCTGCGCCTGCTGCTGGGGTACTTTCTGATCGTAGCGGTGGCCGGGTACTTCGTGCTGAGCATTTTCGTCCAGGAAGTGAAGCCCGGCGTGCGGCGCGCTACCGAAGGCACGCTGGTGGACACCGCCAACCTGTTGGCGCAGATCGCCCGTCAGGACATGCAGCGCGGCGATGCGGCGCATGGCCAACTGGCGCAGGCGTTTACGCAGCTGAATCAGCGGCCGATCGGCGCCAACATTTCCGGCATCCGCAAGGACCGCAGTGAATACCACGTCTATCTTACCGATGCCCAGGGCCGGGTCATCTTCGATTCCGCCGGCCGCGCGCAGGGGCAGGATTATTCGCGCTGGAATGACGTTTATCGAACGCTGCGCGGCCAGTACGGCGCCCGCAGCACCCGCAGCGACCCGCAGGATGAAAACAGTTCGGTGATGTATGTGGCCGCGCCGGTGATAGAACAAGGGCGCATTATCGGCGTGCTCACCGTGGGTAAACCCAACAGCACCATGGCGCCGGTGATCAAGCGCAGCGAACGGCGCATTCTGTGGGCCGGCGCGTTGCTGCTGGGGATCGCTCTGCTGATCGGGGCGGTGTTCGTCTGGTGGATCAACCGGTCGATAGGCCGGCTGGTGCGTTATGCCGATGGGGTGGCGCAGGGCGAAAATGCGCCATTGCCCAAAGTGGGCGGCCGGGAACTGACCCAGCTGGCGCAGGCGCTGGAGAGCATGCGCCTGAAGCTGGAAGGCAAAGCCTATATCGAACAATATGCGCATGCCCTGACGCATGAGCTGAAAAGCCCGCTGGCGGCGATCAGGGGCGCGGCGGAGCTGTTGCAGGAGCTGCCGCCGCCGGAAACCGCTCGGCGTTTTCTCACCAACATTGAGCAGCAAAGCGCGCGCATCCAACAACTGGTGGATAAACTGCTGGTGCAGGCGCGGCTGGAGAGCCGGCCAGAAATGGAGACGGCGCCCATCGCGATCGCGGCGTTGATCGACCAGACGGTGGCGGGCAAAGAGGCGCAGGCGACGCAGCGCGGCGTCAGGTTGCGGCTGGAGGCGCTGGCGGAGGTGACGCTGAACGGCGATGCGTTGCTGATCAGCCAGGCGCTGACCAACCTGCTGGACAACGCGATCGACTTTACCCCGCCGGGCGGTTGCGTCAGCGTGCGAGGCGAACGGCGGGAACAGCATTACTGCATCAGCGTTTGCGACGACGGCAGCGGCATTCCTGACTATGCGTTCGATAAGGTGTTCGAGCGCTTTTATTCGTTGCCGCGCGCCGAACGGCCAAAAAGCAGCGGGCTGGGGCTGAACTTCGTGCAGGAGGTCGCCCGTCTGCATCATGGCGGCATTCACCTGCGCAATCGCCGGCCGCACGGGGTGGAAGCGACTTTCATGTTATCGCTGTGACTTCACCTTCCCTTCACATAACCACATTCTGATTTCACCTGCGGGTTTTATCGTGGCCTCATTACCTACGAGGAGCGAGCATGATGAAATCGGTACTTTTCTGGAAAATAACCACGCTGCTGGGATTGATGGTGGTGATGTTGATCCCCATCGCCCAACTGATGAGCGTGATCGACGAACGCAGCGGCTATCGGCAAAGCGTGGTCGGGCAGGTGAGCGAAAGCACCAGCGGGGCGCAGCGCGTGCTCGGCCCGTTGATTGTCATTCCTTATGTCGAACGAGAAGAGAAAAAAGACGAGAAAGGACAAACGGTGGTGCAGCGGGTGCAGCATCACCGCTATTTGCTGCCGGAGTCGCTTCAGGTGCAGGGGGCACCGAATGTGGAAGTGCGCAAGTTGGGCATTTATCAGACGCAGGTTTACCAGGGGCCGCTGAACTTCAAGGTGCGTTTCGGCCAGCCGGAGCTGGCGGATTTGCAACGCGCCAACGTGACCGTCGGCCAGCCGTTCCTGCTGGTGGCGCTGAGCGATTCTCGCGGCATCAAGAGCATTTCCCCGCTGGCAACGCCGCAGCCGGTGGCGTTTGAGCCGGGCACCGGCGTGGGATCGTTGCGCCAGGGGATCCACGCACCGCTGACGCTGGCGGCGCTGCAACAAAAAGCGGGGCTGAGCGCCGACTTCACCCTGACGCTGGCGGGCACCAGCAGCCTGTCACTGGTGCCGCTGGGGCGCAGCAGCGAGCTGCAGCTGCAAAGCAACTGGCCGCACCCGAATTTCCTCGGCAACTTCCTGCCGGACGAACGCAAGGTGACGGAGCAAGGGTTTAGCGCTCGCTGGCGCAGCACCTGGTTCGCCAACAACATCAACAGTGCGTTCCATTACGACGATGGCATTATCGACGAGGACAAGCTGCCGGCCTTCAGCGCCAGCCTGGTTGAACCGGTCGATCACTATCAGTTGACCGAGCGCGCGGTCAAATACGCGCTGCTGTTTATCGGGCTGACGTTTATGGCGTTTTTCCTGTTCGAAACCCTGACCGGGCTGCGGGTGCACCCGATTCAATACCTGCTGGTCGGCGCGGCGCTGGTGTTGTTCTACCTGATTCTGCTGGCCTTCTCCGAACACCTGGGATTCGCTCTCGCTTACCTGGCGGCCAGCATCGCCTGCAGCGGTCTGATCGGCTTCTATTTGAGCGCCGTACTGCGCGGCAAGCTGCGCGGTGCGCTGTTCGCCGCGAGCCTATTGCTGTTGTACGGCGTGCTCTATTTGCTGCTGCAGTCGGAGGACAATGCGTTGGTGCTGGGGGCGGGGCTGCTGTTCGCCATTCTGGCGGGCATTATGCTGTTGACGCGCAAGTTGGACTGGTATCAGGTGGCCGATCCGGCGCGTCTGGCAAAGGAGACGCCGGCCGGCGAAGACGAGCCACGCTTCCGTCTGTGGAAATAAGCGGGGGAAATCGGGCGCGTTGAGCGCCCGATAGCGGCTACAGCAGCGGCTCCATTTCCAGCAGGATCTGTTCGCACCATTGCTGCAGGCGCTCTTCGCTCAGATCGTATTGATTGACCTCATCGAGCGCCAGGCCGACGAAGTGTTTGCCGTCGGCGCTCAGCGGTTTGGGGCTGGTGAACTCGAAGCCCTCGGTTGGCCAGAAGCCGATGAACTGCACGCCCAGCGGCGCGATGTGATCGTGCAGCATGCCCAGCGCGTCAAGGAACCACTCACCGTACCCGAGCTGATCGCCCATGCCGTACATGGCGACGATTTTGCCTTTCAGATCCAGCGCCGGCAGCTGCGGCCAGATCGCTTCCCAGTCTTCCTGCAGTTCGCCGAAATCCCAGGTCGGGATGCCGAGGATCAGTATGGAATAGTCCTCCATCAGCTTGGGAGAGACGTCTTTCAGGTTGTGCAGGTCGACCAGGTCTTCACCCAGAATCTCACGGATTTTTTCTGCCGCCATCTCGGTGTAGCAGGTGCTGGAGCCGTAAAACAGACCAATCTTCATGTGTAAACCGTTACGTTGCCGTTTAGAGAATTGCAGCGAGTATACCTGATTTGCGTCGGCTTAAGGCATAATGGCGCGGGTGGAAATGCAACAAAGAGAGGACCGCGTGCAACAGCAAGACCATGCGCTGATTGAACAATTCCTGGATGCGCTGTGGCTTGAGCGCAATCTGGCGGAAAATACGCTGGCCTCCTACCGGCTGGATTTGCAGGCGCTGGGCACCTGGCTTGGCCAGCAAAACACCGCCTTGCTGCAGGCGCAGGCGTTGGATCTGCAGGCGTTTCTCGCCGAGCGGGTGGACGGCGGCTACAAGGCCACCAGCTCCGCGCGTTTGCTGAGCGCCATGCGCCGCCTGTTTCAGTACCTGTACCGCGAAAAGCTGCGCGCCGACGATCCCACCGCGCAGCTGGCGTCTCCCAAGCTGCCGCAGCGTTTGCCGAAGGATCTGAGCGAGGCGCAGGTCGATGCGCTGCTGCAGGCGCCCTGCGTCGATCAGCCGCTGGAACTGCGCGACAAGGCGATGCTCGAAGTGTTGTACGCCACCGGGCTGCGAGTTTCCGAACTGGTGGGGCTGAGCATCAGCGACGTCAGCCTGCGCCAGGGCGTGGTGCGGGTGATCGGCAAGGGCAACAAGGAGCGGCTGGTGCCGCTGGGCGAAGAGGCGGTCTACTGGATCGAAAATTATCTGGAGCACGGCCGCCCGTGGCTGGTCAACGGCCAGACGCTGGATGTGCTGTTCCCTAGCACCCGCTGCCAGCAAATGACCCGACAGACGTTCTGGCATCGCATCAAACACTATGCCATCCTTGCGGGCATCGACAGCGAGCGTCTGTCGCCGCACGTGTTGCGGCACGCGTTCGCCACCCATTTGCTGAACCATGGGGCCGATCTCCGTGTCGTACAGATGTTGTTAGGGCACAGCGATCTCTCGACCACGCAAATTTATACTCATGTAGCGACCGAACGACTGAAACAGCTACATCAACAGCATCACCCGCGCGCCTGAGCGGCGGGTTCGAAAGGATTGGAACAATGAAAAAAGGTTTAATGCTGCTCTCACTGCTGGTGGCTTCGGTGACCAGCGCCGCCCATGCCGATGACGCGGCGATCAAAAAAGCGCTCGCCAGCCTGGGCATCCAGCAGGCGGACGTGCAGCCTTCACCGGTCAATGGACTGAAAACCGTGCTGACCGACAGCGGCGTGCTGTACGCCTCCGAAGACGGCAAGCATATCCTGCAGGGCCCGCTGTTCGACGTCAGCGGCAAAGAGCCGGTCAACGTGACCAACCAACTGCTGGGCAGCAAGATGGACGCGCTGAAAGATCAGATGATCGTCTACAAGGCGCCGAAAGAGAAACACGTGATCACCGTGTTCACCGACATCACCTGCGGTTACTGCCACAAGCTGCACCAGCAGATGAAAGAGTACAACGATCTGGGCATCACCGTGCGCTACCTGGCGTTCCCGCGCCAGGGGCTGGCCTCCCAGGCTGAGAAAGACATGCAGTCGATCTGGTGCACCGCCGACAAGGCCAAGGCGTTCGACGCCGCCATGAAGGGCGACGCCATCTCCCCGGCGACCTGCAAAACCGACATCAGCAAGCATTACGAGCTGGGCGTGCAGTTCGGCATTCAGGGCACGCCGGCGATCATCCTGGAAAACGGCATGATGATCCCTGGCTATCAGGGGCCGAAAGAGATGGCCGCCATGCTGGATGCGCACCAGGCCGCCACCAAAGCCGGTGGTTAATCGCCGGTGAGTATCAAAACGCAACTACGTCGCCGCCCGGCGGCGGACGACACGCATCTGCCCGCCAGTTTGCCGCCGCTGCTGCGCCGGCTTTACGCCCTGCGCGGCGTGCAGGCTGAGCAGGAGCTGGAACGCGGCGTCAAGGGCATGCTGCCCTGGCAACAGCTGGACGGCATCGACGACGCCGTCAGCCTGCTGCAACAGGCGCTGGCCGACGGCCGCCGCATCATGGTGGTGGGCGATTTCGACGCCGACGGCGCCACCAGCACCGCACTGACGGTGCTGGCGCTGCGCAGCATGGGCGGCGCCAGCGTCGACTACCTGGTGCCGAACCGCTTTGAAGACGGCTACGGCCTGAGCCCCGAGGTGGTGGAGCAGGCGGCGGCGCGCGGTGCGGAGCTGATCGTCACCGTCGATAACGGCATCTCCTCCCACGCCGGCGTCGACGTGGCGCACGCCAAGGGCATGCAGGTGTTGGTGACCGATCACCACCTGCCGGGCGAGACCCTGCCGGCGGCCGAAGCGATCGTCAATCCCAACCTGCGCGGCTGCGCCTTCCCGTCCAAATCGCTGGCCGGGGTGGGCGTCGCGTTCTACCTGATGCTGGCGCTGCGCGCCCGGCTGCGGGACAGCGGCTGGTTCGAGCAGCGCGCGCTGGCGATGCCCAATCTGGCGGAACTGCTGGATCTGGTGGCGCTTGGCACCGTGGCCGACGTGGTGCCGCTGGATGCCAACAACCGCATTCTGGTGTATCAGGGGTTAAACCGCATCCGTGCCGGCAAATGCCGTCCGGGCATCCGCGCGCTGCTTGAGGTGGCCAACCGCGATGCCCGCCAACTGGCGGCCAACGATCTCGGTTTCGCCCTCGGCCCGCGTCTTAACGCCGCCGGCAGGCTGGACGACATGTCGATCGGCGTGGCGCTGCTGCTGAGCGACGATATTGCGCAGGCGCGTATGCTGGCCAACGATCTCGACGCGCTGAACCAGACGCGACGCGAGATAGAGCAGGGCATGCAGGTGGAAGCCCTGCAGCTGTGCGACCAGCTGGAGCGCACCAGTACCGAGCTGCCTTACGGGCTGGCGATGTATCACCCGGAATGGCACCAGGGCGTGGTGGGTATCCTCGCCTCACGTATCAAAGAGCGTTTCCACCGCCCGGTGATCGCGTTCGCGCCGGCGGGCGACGGCATCCTGAAAGGCTCCGGCCGTTCGGTGCCTGGCCTGCACATGCGCGACGCGCTGGAGCGGCTGGATATGCTGAACCCCGGCCTGATGATGAAGTTCGGCGGCCACGCGATGGCGGCCGGGCTGTCGCTGGAAGAGGCCAGGTTCGACGAGTTCCGCCAGCGCTTCGGCGAGCTGGTGGGGGAATGGCTCGATCCGGCGATGCTGGAAGGGGTTATCTGGTCTGACGGCGAGCTGGCGATGCAGGAGCTGTCGCTGACGACGGCGGAGCTGCTGCGCGAGGGCGGCCCGTGGGGCCAGGCGTTCCCGGAACCGACCTTCGACGGCAAATTCCGCATCCTGCAGCAGCGGCTGGTGGGCGAGAAACACCTGAAGCTGATGGTGGAGCCGCTCGGCGGCGGCCCGCTGCTCGACGGCATCGCATTCAACGTGGACACCACGCTGTGGCCGGACAGCAGCGTGCGCGAGGTCGAGCTGGCCTACAAGCTCGACGTCAACGAGTTTCGCGGCAGCCGCAACGTGCAGCTGCTGATCCAGCATCTTTGGCCGCGCTGAGGCGAAATTGAACACAATTCGGGGATTGGGCTCTCCAATCCCCTGCATCCTTCCCGATCGCCACAAAAACTGACCAACTCGCTATAAACTGCCGCCCGGATCCGTTAGAATTAGCGGTTCCAATGGCATTCCGCCATCGACGACATCAACGTAAAAGAACGAAACCATGTTTGAAATTAACCCGGTAAAAAACCGAATTCAGGACCTGTCCGAGCGGACTGCGGTTCTTAGGGGGTATCTTTGACTATGATGCCAAGAAGGAACGCCTAGAAGAAGTCAACGCCGAGCTGGAACAGCCGGACGTGTGGAACGAACCGGAGCGCGCGCAGGCGCTCGGCAAAGAGCGCGCCGCGCTGGAAGCCATCGTTGAAACCATCGATCAGCTGGAGCAGGGCGGCGAAGACGTCGGCGGGCTGCTGGAACTGGCGGTAGAAGCCGACGATGAAGAGACCTTCAACGAAGCGGTCGCCGAGCTGGATCAGCTGATGAGCAAGCTGGATCAGTTGGAATTCCGCCGCATGTTCTCCGGCGAATACGACAGCGCCGACTGCTATCTGGATATCCAGGCCGGCTCCGGCGGCACCGAAGCGCAGGACTGGGCCAGCATGCTGCTGCGCATGTACCTGCGCTGGGCCGAAGCCAAGGGCTTCAAGACCGAAGTGATCGAAGAGTCCGACGGCGACGTCGCGGGCCTGAAATCTGCCACCATCAAGATCATCGGCGATTACGCGTTCGGCTGGTTGCGCACTGAAACCGGCGTTCACCGCCTGGTGCGCAAGAGCCCGTTCGACTCCGGCGGCCGTCGCCACACCTCGTTCAGCTCGGTGTTCATCTACCCGGAAGTCGACGACGATATCGATATCGAAATCAACCCGGCGGATCTGCGTATCGACGTGTACCGCGCCTCCGGTGCGGGCGGTCAGCACGTCAACAAAACCGAATCCGCCGTACGTATTACTCACCTGCCAACCAACATCGTGGTGCAGTGCCAGAACGATCGTTCTCAGCATAAGAACAAGGATCAAGCGTTTAAACAGCTGCGAGCCAAGCTGTACGAGTTTGAGATGCAAAAGAAAAATGCTGATAAGCAGACGATGGAAGACAACAAGTCCGACATCGGCTGGGGCAGCCAAATCCGTTCTTACGTGCTGGATGACTCTCGCATCAAGGATTTGCGCACCAACGTCGAAACGCGTAACACGCAGGCCGTACTGGATGGCGACCTGGATAAATTCATTGAGGCAAGTTTGAAAGCCGGGTTATGAGGAATAGAAATGTCTGAACAACAAGTACAGGGCGCCGATCAGGCGCTGGATCTCAATAACGAACTGCAGTCCCGCCGCGAGAAACTGGCCGGCCTGCGCGAGAACGGCATTGCGTTCCCGAATGACTTCCGTCGTGACTCCACCTCCGACAAACTGCACGCCGCGTACGGCGATAAAGACAACGAAGAGCTGGAAGCGCTGGGCGTAGAGGTGACCGTCGCCGGCCGCATGATGACCCGCCGCATTATGGGCAAGGCATCCTTCGTCACGCTGCAGGACGTGGGTGGCCGCATCCAGCTGTACGTCGCGCGCGACGATCTGGCTGAAGGCGTGTACAACGACCAGTTCAAGAAGTGGGACCTGGGCGATATTCTCGGCGCACGCGGCAAGCTGTTCAAAACCAAAACCGGCGAACTGTCGATCCACTGCACCGAGCTGCGTCTGCTGACCAAAGCGCTGCGCCCGCTGCCGGACAAATTCCACGGCCTGGCGGATCAGGAAACCCGTTACCGCCAGCGTTACCTGGACCTGATCGCCAACGAAGAATCGCGCAACACCTTCAAGGTGCGTTCTCAGGTGATGTCGGCTATCCGCAACTTCATGGTGGAACGCGGCTTCATGGAAGTCGAAACCCCGATGATGCAGGTGATCCCGGGCGGCGCGTCCGCGCGTCCGTTCATCACGCACCACAATGCGCTGGATATCGACATGTACCTGCGCATCGCGCCGGAACTGTATCTGAAGCGTCTGGTGGTCGGCGGCTTTGAGCGCGTGTTCGAAATCAACCGCAACTTCCGTAACGAAGGCGTTTCTCCGCGTCACAACCCAGAGTTCACCATGATGGAACTCTACATGGCTTACGCGGATTACAAAGACCTGATCGAACTGACCGAGACGCTGTTCCGCACCCTGACCGAGAAAGTGCTGGGCACCTCTCAGGTGCAGTACGGTGACGAAGTGTTCGACTTCGGCAAGCCGTTCGAGAAGCTGACCATGACCGAGGCGATCAAGAAATACCGCCCGGAAACCGATCTGGCTGACCTGGCCGACATGGGCAAAGCGGTAGCCATCGCCGAATCCATCGGCATCAAGGTTGAGAAGAGTTGGGGTCTGGGCCGCGTCGTGACCGAGATTTTCGAAGAAGTGGCGGAAAGCCATCTGATTCAGCCGACCTTCATCACCGAGTACCCGGCTGAAGTGTCGCCGCTGGCGCGCCGCAACGACGTGAACCCGGAAATCACCGACCGCTTCGAGTTCTTCATCGGCGGCCGTGAAATCGGCAACGGCTTCTCCGAGCTTAACGACGCCGAAGACCAGGCTCAGCGCTTTGCCGATCAGGTGAACGCCAAAGACGCCGGCGACGACGAAGCGATGTTCTACGACGAAGACTACGTCACCGCGCTGGAGCACGGCCTGCCGCCGACCGCCGGTCTGGGCATCGGTATCGACCGTATGGTGATGCTGTTCACCAACAGCCATACCATCCGCGACGTGATTCTGTTCCCGGCGATGCGCCCACAGAAATAATTCCGTTTAGCGTGAAACCACCGGTGCAGGCAACTGCGCCGGTTTTTTTTCGCCCGCCGGACTTAACCGCTTAAAACATCGACAGTTACGCGCCATCTCCGCTTGCCCGCCGCCGATAACCGGTTATAATGCCTGTCGCACACCGATGCGGGTGTAGTTCAATGGTAGAACGGCAGCTTCCCAAGCTGCATACGAGGGTTCGATTCCCTTCACCCGCTCCAAAACTTCCTCATGCATCACTCCATTGAGCTCTAAGCGCTTTAAGAAAACTGATTCTCGCTAACTGCATCACCGTTTGACGAGGGTTAACATGTGAGCCGATCATGCCGTTGCTTCAGCGTCCTACCGCGATAGCACAACAAGAAAACTAAGCCCTCGTTGTAGGCTCTAAATACTTATAAAAATCTCATCGCAAATCGCATTTAAGCCTCATGTCTCTAAACAGGTTCATGGTGGTTTTCGTTCCTGCACACGATATGCAGGCTCTGCCAGCGTTTCAGCCACGCTTCCCTGAAGGGATACACTGTTATCTTGATAAGACCTTGCTCTGAGTAGATCACTGATGCTGTCGCTAACGCTCCGCTTTGCGTGTTACCACCAACTGGGCTTAATGGCTTTTATTGCTTTTTGAAAGACTTAGGCTAAGGTTATACCTTACCCATGTATATAGTAAGGAGTAAATAAAATGGAAAAAATGCACTTTAAAGCTTCTGCACAGTATGACGATTGGACTGGTAGTGTTGCAGCGGATGGCGCAGATCAGGAGGATTTTAGCGATCTTCTGAGAGCCAAAGGTATTCTCAAGGAAGGGGAGGTTGTTAAGGGCATTTCCTTTTACTCAGGGGGACGTTCCCTGAGTGTTTCAGCATTTATTACTGACGAGGAATATGGTTTACGTAAAGAGCACATTGAGATAACGCTCGAAGAGTTTTTCAAAACATTCAAACGCTTTTCAATCAAGATGTCCCGGCATGGGGAATTTGACGATCAGGAAATTGAGTTCAAAGAATAAGGAGGCAAGGCTAATGAGTTTTTATTTTGACGAAAATGGCGCTGCTATTGGATACCAGGTAGAAGGCCGTTGGCTCATCAAAGGGGACTATTTGCAAGTTGAACATGGCCCAAATATACCCGGTGGCCTATATAAAATCACAGACGATAGAGTAAAGTTCCCATTTGACTTCAAAGAGCATGAGGGCGTGATTGACACTGAAAATCTAACCTTCATTGTGAGTGGTGTTAAACATAAGATGGTGAAGCAAAAAAAGAATCCGTGGGATCTTTAATTGCTGCCGCGCCCTCAGTCCTACCGCCCATCGGAACTGGGTAAATTTTAGTCTAAATAACAACTGTTAGATAAAGGGCGCTAACACGCTCTCTGTATGACTTAGACAGTTTGACGGTAAGAGCCCTGAAGACCACACGATACCCTTGTGCAAAAGCCACTTGAGGGGGGAGGGGGGCAGAGCGGTGTCAAGGTAGTGTTTCAAGGTTTACCTATGTTGGAGAACTACGGAGTAACCTTTGTCGGTAGCCTTGTTGATAGGCACATCCACAGCACTTGTGACGGCCTTCACCATCGAATGCTGGAGCATACCGATGACTGTTATAACAAATACTCATTTTATGGGCTTAGCCCCTCATAGGGCACAAAATTTTTTATAAGGTCCATCTATGCTGTCGACAATAAATCGTCTGATTCTTTGTAAGAAAGATAGCAAGCTAATGGTTTGCCTTATGCCCCAAAACTCTCAGCGACTTAGCTTCTTGGGGAGCCGAGTTCACTATGTGGGGGCGGATTTTTTGTTGTCTAGGGAATATAAAAACACTATACGTAGTGCTATTTCTTCTGATTTAGTCAAGATAATGAGAGAGTAGATCGTTTACAAGTGAAAAAAGTGGCCTAATTTTCGGATAGCTTGGGGAATATTTTTTTAATATGATCAGCCAGGTAAGCTTGTCAATAGGTGGAAGGAATATCCCATAAAATGTGTGAGATGAGGTCGTTTAACTGTTTGTTTAATGTTAGTATGATTAGTAATGTTAAATAAATTATTATTGCCACGTAAACTCTGTAATGATGCTTAGTAGTTGAAAGTCAAATGGCTTTAATGTTTTTTTATTGGGGGGTAATAAATTGAAGGAATTGATTCGTGAGGTTTTTAGAGATTATCGGCAGGTTGCTGAAAAGAGTTCCGGTGCTCTCGCTCTGAGCGTGATTCAAATGCTGGTAATGATGGGGTGTTTAGCAAAGCGTGAAGCATTGAATAATATTTTTTATTACTTAGGGCTTACTGGGATCGCTTTCTTAGCAATAATAGGTTTTTTTACTTCCATTCTTAGTGTTGGTGCAATAATCAATGATGTGACGCCTGAGAAGTCATGGAGCAGGCGTATTATCTCCTGGTTGTTCTATCCAGTAGGACTGGGCGTTTTTTTGGTGGCGGCGGCCTCTCTGAAATCGTTGTAACGCAAGCGACTGCTAAAAATAATCTCTCGGATATCAATCCAATCGATGTTTCAAAGCATGACTATACGCCGTAATAGGGTATAGATCCTTAGTAACAGATGATAGAGTAATCATTTCGTTTGCTTCGTTAACTACTATATAGAGGGAGCTATGCCAAATTTTGCAACGACTCCGTTACCAAAAATTGAACTGTTATCTGTCCCTCCGGTTGATAATTTCAAATCGAATAGTTCGAAGCTTATTGAAATGGTTCGGCTTATCGAATCCAGTTTAGCTTTGTATCACGTGGCGGCTACAGTTGCTGGCATATCACAAGGGCCGATATTTACAACCTTTGAATTACGACTAGCACCTGGTGTAACTGTTAGCCGTGTTGCTACTTTGGCTCATGATCTAGCCCGTGTACTCTCAGCTGAAAAACTAAGGATTCTGCATGTTATTCCTGGAAAGCCACACATAGGGATAGAAGTGCTCAACACATACCGTCATGCAGTTTATTTGCGTGAGGTGCTGGATAGCTCCGAGTTCAGGAGGCAGTCTTCCCCCTTAGCCGTGGCATTGGGTAAAGACATTACGGGTAAATCAGTAGTTGTTGATCTGGCGTGTATGCCCCATTTATTGATAGGGGGCATGACCGGTTCAGGTAAGTCTGTGCTCCTTGATGCGGTGATTCTAAGCATATTGTATCGGGCAAGTCCGCAAGAGGTTCGATTCATTATGATTGACCCAAAAATGCTGGATTTATCGTTTTACGAAGGTATCCCGCATCTATTAACTAATGTCATTACTGACATGCAAGAAGCCGTCAATGCATTATGTTGGTGCATGGCTGAGATGGAACGTCGCTTTAAGCTGATGTATGCATTAGGTGTGCGTCAGTTGACCAGTTACAACGATCGTATTGAGTTGGCTACAGTTATGGGGCGACCACTCCCGGATCCGTTCTGGAAACCTTCTAGCAAAGCGGAACACACTCCACCAGTACTGGAAAAAGAGCCTTATATTGTGGTTGTAGTGGACAACATTGCCGAATTAATGATGGCTGCGGGTGAACAAGCTCAAGAGATGATCGTTAGTTTGGCTCAGAAGGCTCATTCAGTAGGTATTCACATCATAATGTCTACTTCCCTGCCATCGGTTACCGCAATGGCCAGCGCGATTAAGGCCAGCATACCTACCCGCATTGCATTAACCGTTCGAAGTAAGGGCGATTCAAGCACTATTTTAGGGCAAGGGGGTGCTGAATTGCTAATGGGGGCTGGTGATATGCTTTACATGGCTGCAAACTCCAATAAACCACAACGTGTTCATGGTGCGTTCGTCAACGAACAAGATATTTATGCGGTAGTTAGGGATTGGAAAATTCGCGAATGGCCCCAATACCAACCGGGTATTTTCAATAGTGGGGAGTTTCCTGTTGAAACGGACTTTGATGAAGAACTAGATCCCTTATTCGACGAAGCTGTAACATTTGTTATCGATGAGCGCAGAGTTTCCGTTTTTTTAGTGCAACGCCAGTTCCGCATTGGTTATAACCGTGCTAATCGCATCATCGAAAAGATGGAGGAACTGGGTATCATTAGTGAGCAAGGATCCAATGGTAACAGAAAGGTGATAGTGCCTATCAGATAAGAATTCTCGGTCAATAGTTATATCTAGAACGATGATAGAAGTTCATATGAATTATATCATCAGAAGTTGTAGCTTCTATTAATTTTTACAGGGTTCGGTATGGAGCTGAGGCGGTCAACACCTATTGTGACCTGATAGCGAAAACTACGCAGTACAATATTTACTGCGACTGTACACAGAAAAATGAACCGCAATAAAAGGATTTATCATGGCAACAGAGGAAGGTTTAAGCGCTGTGCTTTCGCCGGTTCAACTGGCGGCAGTTATGTCAGACAGAAGCGTTACGGAAGGGGAAACCTTGAGTAATCGCCTGTTTGGCGGGTTGGGGCTTGCTGGTGGAGTTGTTGAACTCATTGGTGCTGGTGCGCTGTGTTATGCACCGGACCCAACATTTTTAACCAAGGTTGGTTGTGTCATTGTCGGTACCCATAGTCTCGATAGTATCAAAGCCGCCTCCAATCAAATTGTTACTGGCCAACCGACAACCACTGATACTTACCAATCTGCTGTTGCACTGGCTAGAACGCTGGGCGCGGAAGATGATACGGCTTATAACGTAGGGCTTACGGTCGATGTTGCGGTGCCGTTGGTGTTTGCGGCAGCGATAGGCGCGGCGCGTGTTGCTTCTGTTCGTATGGGGAGAGTAAGACTGGTTGAGCATGAGTCTATGACGGGCGCGAAACCTGGCGGCCATACGATTGCGAAGCATATAGCCAAGACACCGGATGAATTGGCGCAAAGACTTGCTACAATCCCTACCATGCGGGCAGCAACAACATTCACTAACGTGCGTATTGCCGAAGAGGCTATTTCCGGCGCAGTGAAACATAATCAGGAATGGATAAAAATTTGGGTAAGAAGCTCAACGCGTCCCTTGTCGCCTCTCGTCGTGAACTATTCTGCCGGACGTGTAATTGGCTATGGTTTACGGCGTGGCGAGCAGAACATTATCAAACTGACCAATCTTAGGGTTGTCATACGCTTTGAGGTTTTTCACGGCAAGCCGTATTACATCCTTACTGCTTACCCCACTTTTTGAGATCACACGATGAAAATAATGGGTAACTTTTCCGCCCTGGAACATCTGATACAAATTTATTTCGGGCAGGATAGCTACGAAATCACAGGGGCGACAACTCTTCCCGGCGTTATGGGCTTCTATCTTCAAGACAACCCATCATCGAAGATAGACACCTTGATCGCGGATATTGTCGAATTTGAAACGGCATACTCGGGCTCGCTTGATGATGAATTCAGTGCTCGATGGGGGAACGATGTGTTGCCGGAGCTATGGGGAACAACGACACAGGATTTCTTGAAACAAATTCGGATACTGGCAGCCCACCATCAGTTGGCTCACTAATTCTGGCGTTATGTGTGAATGCTTAAAGCGGCTATGCATACTTGTGTGAGCCGAAGCGACGGTGTGCATATGTATAGATACGTAGCACATAATAGGAGTGTACATGCCGCCCCTCGGGACGGCATGTCGGCATTCAGCGAACCAGATGCAAGAAATGCAGGTGTTTTTCGTACTGGTCGAGAATATCGTTGATCAACTGCTCCTGATTCCAGCCCATGACATCGTAGTTCTGGCCACCTTCTTTCAGGTAGATCTCCGCGCGATAATACTTGTGCTGCTCGGCTTGCTGTTCATCGTTATCCAGCCCGGCCAGAGCGAACGTCGGCGAACTGTAGCCGCGCAGTCTGACTTCATAGATAAAGTTAAGCTCATCGCCCAAATCGACCTCGAAACGAATGCGGTCTTCCGCAGTGGCGTTGATGCTGCTGAGCGTGTTTTGTTTACTCAGCTCTTCCTGCACCAGCGTCATGGCCGGTTGGATAACCTCATCCATAAAGCGCTTAACCAGCGAGCGTTTTGGCAGATAGGCGATATTGCGCAGCCTGCGCTGCCAGGGAATGGGGTTGCGGGCGGCGGTGGGGGCGATGGTGGCCATATTTTGGCTGTCGCGCTTGGTCAGGTCGCGGCGCAGCGCCTTAAGCAAACCGTAAATGGATATCAGCAAGATGGCTGAGAACGGCAATGCGCTGGCGATGGTGACGGTTTGCAGCGCGCTGAGCCCCCCGGCGATCAGCAAGGCGATGGCGACGATGCCCATCAGCGACGCCCAGAAAATGCGTTGCCAAACCGGCGTGTTGCTGGAGCCGCCCGAAGCCAGCGTATCTACGACCATGGCGCCGGAATCGGCGGACGTGACGAAAAAGACGATCACCATCGCCATGGCGATAAACGAAAGCACGCTGGAGAACGGGAAATGCTCCAGGAAGTTAAACAACGCCAACGCCACGTCTTGCTGTACCGTAGTGGCGAGGTCTGTCGCGCCCTGTTCCATGATGAGGTAAATGGCGCTGTTGCCGAACACCGTCATCCACATGAGGGTGAAGCCTGCCGGGACGAACAGCACGCCCGTGACAAATTCGCGGATGGTTCGGCCGCGGGAAACCCGAGCGATGAACATACCGACGAAAGGCGACCAGGAGAGCCACCACCCCCAGTAGAGCAGCGTCCATCCGCCTAACCAGTTGCTGGATTTTGGCTCGTAGGCATACAGGTTGAACGTCTTGCTGACCAGCTCGGACAGATAGCCGCCGGTATTTTCCACAAAGGATTTCAACAGCAGGACGGTTGGCCCCAACAGCAAGACCAGGGCCAGGAGCAACAGCGCCAGGCCAAGGTTCAGCTCTGACAGAAAGCGTATGCCTTTCTCCAGCCCTGAAACCACGGAAATGGTGGCCAGTCCGGTAATCACCACGATCAAGATCACCTGAACGGTTTCGTTGATCGGCACGCCAAACAGGTGGTTAAGCCCGGCGTTGACCTGCAACACGCCATAACCCAGCGAGGTCGCGACCCCGAACACGGTGCCGATGACGGCGAAGATATCGACGGCGTGGCCGATAGGGCCATAAATGCGGTCGCCGATGATCGGATAAAGCGCAGAGCGCAGAGTCAACGGCAGGCCATGCCGATAGCTGAAGAAGGCCAGAATCAACGCCACGATGGCGTAGATCGCCCAGGCGTGCAGCCCCCAGTGGAAAAAGGTCAGGCGCATGGCCTGTTTGGCCGCCTCGACGCTCTCGGGCGTGCCGACCGGCGGCGAAAGATAGTGCATAACCGGTTCTGCCACGCCGAAGAACATCAGGCCGATGCCCATCCCCGCTGAAAACAGCATGGCAAACCATGAGTGGTAGCGAAAATCGGGTTGCGCATGATCGGGGCCGAGTTTGATGTCGCCGTAGCGGGAAAGCCCCAGAAACGTCACGCTGAGCAAAATCAGCGCCACGGCCAAAATATAAAACCAGCTGGCGTTGGTGAAGATTTGTTGCTGCAGAAGTTTGAAGTTCTTGTCAGCGACGTCGGGGAAAAAGGCGGCGAACGCGACCAGAAGAAAAATGAGGACTGCAGAGGTGAAGAATACCGCTTTGTTGATATGGCTTTGCGGATTTTTTAGGGGGGTGTCTTTCTCACTCATAAATTAATTTATTCCATTTGTTTGATTATCGCCCTGAATGGAGGAGAGGTGTAACCTGTTATATCGTAGCAAAATAGTCAGGCTGTCGGTGTCGGTCAATAGGGCGGAATTACCGCTGCCTGAGTGCGGTAATTCCGAGTTATTCCGTGTTGCCGTTAGTTAAATAAAAATGCCAATAACCCCGTCACCTTATTTTTATTTTCCCATCCTTCCAATTTCATGCAGGCATTAACGTGTTCTGTTCTGCGCATTGCATTGCTGTCCGAGGGAAAGGCGCCGCCACCGGCGTTGGGGATCTCCGTGCCGTTGATAGTCATGGAGGAGAAGGCCGGTGAGCTGGCGTGCAAAGACAGGCTGACGGGATAGCGCTGTTCAGCTGCTTGCCGGCAGCTGGCTCTGGCCGCTTCCAGGGGCGTCGGGGTTGCCGTTTGCGCTTCCCATTTCTCCGGCGTGGCGCAGGAAGACATCATCAACGCGGCGGCGATAACTGCATATTTTCGCAAAGTAAAAATCCATTTCTAAAATAAAATCCTCTGTATTCTACCCCCGGCGTTGCGCGATGGGCAGCGTTGGTGAAGGCGTCTGTTGTTTGACCGATATGGCCTGCGAAAGATGTGGCGCTGTGCGGCCCGCTCAATAAGGTGAGCGGGCCGATGTGGCGAGTTAACTGAGGATATCTTCGGCGATCACTTTAAACAGCGTGTCTATTTCACTCTGGGTGTTGTAGTGCATCATGCCGATGCGCAGCACGCCGCCGTCCTGTAACCCCAACTGCTGGATCAGGCCCTGCGCATAGAAATGCCCGCTGCCGGCGCAGATGTTGTGCTGCCCGAGATGACGGGCGATTGCGTCAGGCGTCTGGCCGTTGAAGGTCAGGGCGAAGGTTGGCGTGCGGCGCGCGCTGTCCGCCTGTGAATGGCCGTAGAGCCGCACGCCGTCGAGTTGCTGCAGCCGTTGCAAAAAGTGGCGGCACAGCGCCTCTTCATGCTGGTGGTAGGCGGCGAAACTCTCCTGCAAGCGCTGCCTTAACGGCGCGCCGGGCGTGCCCCACTGCGCCAGATAGTCGATCGCCGCCGCGACGCCGGCCAGCGCCTCGAAGCTTTGCGTGCCGGTCTCGAAACGGCCGGGGCCAACGTCGGTGGCCGGCTCGACTTTATAGGGCCGCAGGCGTTGCAGCCACTGCGGCGCAAGGTAGGCCATGCCGACGTGCGGGCCAAAGAACTTGTAGGCGGAGCATACCAGGAAATCACAGCCCAGCGCCTGCACGTCGATCAGGTTGTGCGGCGCATAGTGCACGGCGTCGACATACACCTGCGCGCCGACCCGATGCGCGGCTTCGACGATGGTTTTGATATCGACGATGCTGCCGGTGACGTTGGAGGCATAGCTGACCGCCACCAGGCGAGTGTTGGCGTTGATGCGTTCACACACCTTTGCGGCGTCGAGAGAACAGTCTGCGTTCTCCAGCGGTATCTGATGCACCACGGCTCCTTTGTCGGCGGCGGCCTGCTGCCAGCTGGAGACGTTGGCGTAGTGATCGAGCGCGGTGACGATGACCTCATCGCCGGCCTGCCAGTCGCGGCTGATGATGCGGCTGAGATGGAAAGTCAGCGTGGTCATGTTCATGCCGAAGACAATGTTGTCGGGCGACGGCGCATTTAACAAGGCGCGCACCGATTCTCGCGCCTGGCCCATCACCTCGCCGGTGACCCGGCTGGAGAAGTAGTGGCCGCCCAGGTTGGCGTTGTATTTCCCCAGGTAGTCCGTCATTTTTTCCAGCACGCCCCGTGAAACCTGCGCTCCACCGGGGCCGTCGAAAAAGATTGCCGGTTTGCCGTCGATTTGCTGAGACAGGGCGCTGAACTGGCGTCGGGCGAGCTCGGGCGTAAAGGTCATGCTTTCTCTCCCCGCGCGGTGAGGACGAAGAGATCCAAATGGCCTTCCTCAGTTGGGTTCACGGCGTTGATCGGCGTGGCGTTGTGCCACAGTTTGCTGTCCGCCAGCAGCACGGCCTCACCGTCCGCCAGCGCTTTTTTAAAGAAGGGATCGTGGTGGCTGTCGTCGTACAGCATGATTTCACCGCCGACGATGTTGTGCCGGTGAATGGCGATCATCGCGATATGGTCGAAACCGTCCTGGTGAATGCCTTCCGGCGCCACCTGGGTGTCTTTCTCGATGGCGACCACGCGCATCTGATGGATCTCAATCTCGGCGCCTTCCGGCAGCTCGTTGCTTTCTGCAAACAGGTTGCACATCTCCGCCATGCCGGCGCTCTGCAGTACGGCGCTGTCGATAGGCTCGAAGCGGCGCACCACGTTGCCCTGGAAGTGGTTGATCTGATCGGACTGCATGAAGGTGCGTGGCCCCACTTCGGCGACGTTGGGGTTGAGGTATTTAACGACCGAATAACGGCGCAGGCGATATTTGCCGTCGGCGTGTTGCGTGTGGGGCAAGGAGGAAAACGAAGGCATCAGTTGTTGGGTGGCTTGCGGGCTTAGTACAGTCATACTTATTACGTTTTCGTGTTTCTGTAACATAATCACCTCTAATAATAATAATTTCTGATGTTGTAGGGGGTAATTCGATTGAATTGTAGACGACTCTATAACCAACGCAATTTGGCGGTGGCGAGGTGTGACGGCGGTCGTAAAGTGGGGTGAACGCGGAGAGGGAACGGTTGCATCAACGCGTTTTTCGGTGGTAATGAGAGGTAAACGTCATTCTTACAAGAGCATCCCAATCAAGCTTGGTTTACACCTGGCTAAGGAGTGGGGGCATGATAGAACACTGCCCGTCAAATGAGGGGGGAGGGATAAGAGGACAAATTATCGAATGGTGTGCACAAGACTTTCATATCTATTGGCGATTTTCTGTCAGGGCAGAGGTCTGCTTTATTATATTGAATTTTTTAACTTTAGTGAAAAGGAACGGTGGTCAAAGATATTTTATCCAAGATTTTTATGCATAGGTAAACCATTGTGAAGAACAAAATATCAGGCGGGCGTTGATTTTTTAGATTTAAACTTCAAAGTAAAAGTCTATAACTAGAAAAGTGGAGGAAAAAAAGTGCTGAGCTATTTTTATAAATAAGTGTCTATGTTGTGAGCTTGGAATATGAATAATCTATTAGCTTCATTATCATTAGCGTGGATGCTTTCTGGCTGTACCAGCCCTTATCCGATACCGGTAGAAAAACCTCGGCCCGCACCGTGGCCGGTCTCGGCAGAAAAATATCCTAAGATTGATAACATTAAAAAAATCGCTTTAGTTTATCGTAATTTATGGCGAGAAAAATACATAAGTCTTTATCAACAAACCTATGAGTATAATGAAGTGGGTTTTTTGGGCTCTCTCGTTGCTGTGATTTCCGCCGCAAGTGGTTCAGTGACGACTGCGATGTACAGTGGCGGCATTGCTGTTGGCGATAATATTTTTTCTGGTCATTATAATTATGCGGCGCAAATCTATAATTACAAGACGGCTGCGGCATCGGCTAATTACATGTATGAAGTTATCAACCTTTTAGACCAGGATGTTGCGTTAATTATTGATAATAATAAGGCATACTATACTGATGTGGGAAATTATCTTTACCAAAATCTGAGGGGGGTTGGTATATGAATTGGAAATCAGGCTGGCGGGTGTTGAATTAATCACGCCTAATCTTGATGCACTGGCGTAGGCCATTAAAAAAGAACAACAAAGCAAAGCAAGGTTGTTGGGTGTCGCAACGATTCAGGGGTATAAGTTTTACAGTAAAGAAGACAAAGAGTTAGCTATCGATTCTGTGAAGTTGAAAATAAAAATCTGCCGAATTAATATGGCCGACAAACCGTCGTAATTTATTATGTATGTCTTTATGCTTGTCGGTAATATATATCATTTGGCTCCATGCTTTCACCGAGGGTAACATTATGTCAAATGTCATCACCCACCCATGGAAAAATAGCCGGACTTCCCCAGGTGAGCCGGTCATGCCAGATCCTGTTGTTATGATTAAAGATGATGGCCATATTTTAATTATTGCCGATGCAGATACGGATGCCGATGGTAGTCCTGATGCGGAGGAAATCGATCCGACAGGTCAAAAGGAAACCAGCTTAAGAAGAGGAAATGGTTGGCGAGGTGAGGGAGATTATGTCAATGCGCGAATTATTCCTTATTTTGTTATTCCAGGTAATTGGAAGAAGATCACCGGAGTCGCTGTAAATATGGGGGATATGGCTAAAATAAATTATAGAGATAGTCATATCTATGCAATCTGTGCAGACGTCGGTGGAAAAGAGTCTATCGGAGAGGCTTCCATTGCCGCAGTTGAAGCGCTTGGCGTTAACCCATGGAGTAAAAATAAGGAAAAAATAATCAGAGGGATCGGGTATGGAGTGACCTATGAGATCATTGCAGGCTCTGCAAGCTTGGGGGCCACGGTGAGTTTTGAAACGATCCAGGCATATGGTCGAGAGTTGTTCAAGGAAAATTTGCCTTTTAGTTTGCCGATGAAAATCGAAGATATCTCAGGTGTTATGTTAGGTAGTAATGGAAAGGGAACGCCGACGGTAGTTATCTCGTCGAAATCGGGAGAAAGTCATGTTAAAGAATATAGTGATACTCAGGAACTTGCTCTGATATTGCAACTGCTGCCCAAAACAAAGGTCACGATAGATGCACCGTTTGTCGCGCAACTGGCTGATGCCGTGGTGTGGGATGATCATTTTTACAGCAGCGCTGAGCGGTTTGTCGGGATGTTTAAAGAAGATTACCGTTCAATCCGGGAAGCGGTAGAAGACTGGTTTGTGCCAGAATACAGCCCTACCGCGACAAGCAATGCCTGCGTTGCACACCAGGTCAGTTGCCTTAAGCTCTGTGGCTTGCCTTATCCGAAACTTGGCAGCATGCAGTCTATCAATGTTGATTACTTCGTTGAATGGGCTCTAGAGCAGGGATGGCAGAAGATAACCCACCGTGCGAGTCTGGCGCCGGGAGATATTTGTGTCTCCGGGCCGATTGGCCACCCCAAGGAATTTGACCACGTTTATTGCTTTGTCTCGTTTTCTACCGAGCAGGTTGGTTATGCAGTTATTTTTGATAATCAATACTTTGGCATCCATACACGTTCTCTCGACGGTATAGGTTCAAAGATAGGGGAATGGCGTTACGCAATAAGAATGCCCTAGGGAATTTTTATTGGCGTGATATCCAAAGCCGCCGCTCAAGAGAGCGGCGGCTACTGAGTTAGCTTTTTTTAAACAGATTCGCCGCCTGGAACAGCGCAAAGGAGCTGACCAGCATCTCGATGCCGACGATCGCCGTCACCAGCGTGACCGACGCCGCCGGGCCTGAGCCGATCAGCATCCAGGCGATGATCAAATCGAGCACGCCGATAACGAACTGCAGCCAGTTGCCCGGCAGCCCGCGGCGCATGTAGCCCGCCGCCAGGCGCGCGATACCGCCGAGCGCGAACAGCACGGCGAGGTACACCGCCAGCGCCAGAATGCCCGCCAGCGGGCTGGCGATGAACACATAGCCGATAATCAGGTAGGCCACACCCAGCAAAATGCCGCCGATCATCGGCCAGGTATTCTGCGCCCGGTTGGCGATCATGGCGATAATCAGCCCGGCGCCGCTCAACAGCAGCAGGATGCCGACTACGATGCTCAGCGCCGCGCCGGAGGCGAAAGGATTGACCAGGCACAGTATGCCGCCCGCCAGCAGCAGGAAGGCGATGATCAGCAGGGTAGTGCGTTGCTTTTTGAGCAGTTCTTCGCTCAGGAGGGGCAGATTATTGCGGTCGAGGTTCAACATGATAGTTCTCCATTTTGCGTATTACGATCCTGAAATCTACGACTGTCGATTACTAGCATAGTCGCCATTGGGGATATAAGAGAAAATGCCGCGGCAGTAATGGGTTGAAAAATCGCCTGCTATCCATTGAATTCATCAACAATGAAATCAATTAATACTCTGACAGCGGGAGGCAGGCCTTGTCGGGTGGGGTAAATGGCGACAATTTTATGCGCCTCCACAGACCAATCGTCGAAAACGGTTTTCAGGCTTCCTGCCATCAACTCTTGCTCCGCCAGCGCCAGCGGCAAAAAACCAACGCCGACGCCGCCCACCAAGGCATCTTTTATCAGGCGAATATCGTCGCACACCAGGCATGGATCGCTGTTGATTTTGATCTCGCGCTTGGCTTGACGAAATGTCCAGGTAGCCTGGACGTGTGAAGCCAGCCAGCCAAGCGTGGGCACTTTCGATAAATCCGCAGGTTTGCTTAAAGAATATTTGTCGAATGCTGATGCGCTCACCATAAATGCAGAAGGTATGGTGCAAATGGTCCGCATAACCAGATTGCTGTTTTTGGGCACGTCGGTGACAATTTTTAATGAGATATCATACCCTTCGGCAATGATATCAACATCTCTGTTGAATATCTTTACATGCAGACTGACCTCGGGGTACTGCAACATGAACTTGGTTAAAATAGCTGGCAAGCCAAGATCAATAAGCATGTTTGAACATGTTATCCTTATTTTTCCCGTGGGTTTTTCGATTTTATTAATAATGAAATTATCCGCCTCTTCAGCGGCGGTGAGCATTTTTATACAGTAGCGATAATATTCCTTTCCGATATCGGTAATCATTATTTTTCGGGTTGAACGTTGAATTAACCTGACGTTAAGCCTCTTTTCAAGATTGGATATCTTTCTGGACAGCATGGATTTTGATATGCCGAATTTCTTGCTGGCGGCAAGAAAACCACCACATTCAACCACTTTGGCAAACATAAACATTTCATTGAAATCTATCATACAAATCTGACCTTCCCATTGGTGAAATACTCATTCCCAATTTCCTTACTGTTTATCCTGTCGATTCATTGCTAGTTTGAAAAGTGAAGATTTCATTGCATGGTAAATATTTGAAATGCTTCAAACCATCAGAATTTGATGATATGGCGCCGGACGCGTTGAAATATCTCTGGTCGTTACGACGAGTTAGCCGCCGACCGGCGCTTAAAAAATCGCCACAAGGTTTCAGGATGAATAAGTGAGGATATATGAGCTCTCCAGCCAACTTTAATAATCAACGCCCGGTGATTAACCCTGCCGATGCGGCAATGCTGCTTATCGACCATCAAAGCGGTTTGTTTCAAACGATCGGTGATATGCCCATGCCTGATCTGCGCCGTTATGCGACAGCGCTCGCCAAAATCGCCACTCTGGCGAAAATGCCTGTCATTACTACCGCTTCCGTGCCGCAGGGGCCAAATGGGCCATTGATTCCGGAAATCCACGAAAGTGCGCCCCATGCGCAGTATGTCGCTCGCACCGGACAGATAAACGCCTGGGATAACCCGGATTTCGTTGCGGCGGTGAAAGCCACGGGCAAAAAACAGTTGATCATCGCAGGTACGATCACCAGCGTTTGTATGGCTTTCCCGGCGATCAGCGCAATTGACGCCGGTTATCAGGTGTTTGCCGTGGTTGATGCCTCCGGCACCTATTCCAAGATGGCTCAGGAAATCACCTTGGCTCGCGTGGTGCAAGCCGGGGCGGTGCCGATGGATACCGCCGCCGTCGCGTCGGAAATTCAGCAAACCTGGAATCGCGCGGATGCGGCTGAATGGGCAGACGTTTACACCTTAATCTTCCCGAACTATCGCTTGCTGATTGAAAGCTACAACAAAGCGCAGGATGTGATTAAGAAAAACGAGATCCTGGACTCGCAGCGTTGAAACGTCCTTTGCCTGCTCGTTTTTCGCTTGGCGCCTGAGGGCGCCATTTTCGTGTTGTTTATCGCCCCCCTTTATCCCCCTTTTTTGACTGACCCGGCGCAAATGTTACACTGTGCGGCTGACGCGTATCAGAACCGAAACGACGACTGGGGACAGGATTTGAGCACAGGAAGCAAACTGGCTGGGTGGCGCCGCGTGGCGGTGTGTTTGGCATTGGGGCTGCTGTTGGCCGGGTGTTCGGGCAAAAACACCTATAACCGCGACTATGACAAACTGCCGAAGGGCAGTTATTCCGGCAAAACCTATACCGTCAAACGGGGCGATACGCTGTATTACATCGCCTGGATCACCGACAGTGAAGTCAGCGAGCTGGCCAGAATCAACAAAATTCGTCCGCCTTATAGCCTCGAGGTGGGGCAGAAACTGCGGCTGAGCGGCAGCGCGCCGGCCAAAACCGCCGCTACGCGCCGTAAAAAGTCGTCTTCCGCCGCAATCGTCAAACAAACGCCGCCGCCGGGCGCTTCCCGCTGCTGGCGCTGGCCGACCAGCGGTCGGATCGTGCAGGCGTACTCCAATTCCGACGGCGGCAACAAGGGCATCGATATCGCCGGCAAGCGCGGCCAGCCGATCTACGCTTCCGCCAAGGGTAAAGTGGTGTACGTCGGCAATCAGCTGCGCGGCTACGGCAATCTGATCATGATTAAGCACGGTGAGGACTTCATTACCGCCTATGCGCACAACGACACCACGCTGGTGCGCAACGGCCAGGATGTGAAGGCGGGGCAGAAGATCGGCACCATGGGCAGCACCGGCACCGATTCGGTATTCCTGCACTTCCAGATCCGCTACCGCGCCACTGCGCTCGATCCGCAGCGTTATCTGCCGCCGCAGGGATCGTCGCCGTCCTGTTGACGTCAGTCAGGCTCCGTGAGGAGCCTGACTTTTGTTACTTCAGCGGCAGGTAAAGATCGGTCACCAGTTCATATTCCGCCACCTCGTGCACAAAGTTGTGGTAGTGGAAATAGAGCGGAAAATCGCGCGGTTCCTCGCCGCTGTTCGGCAACCACTCGCTGTAGAGATAACGAGCGCTTTCAGACAGCCCATCCAGCGAGCCGTGATGGCGCAGCACCGCGCAGCGTCCGGCCGGCAGCGTGCTGTTCACCACGCCGAAGGCGTTGTCTTCGGGGATCGGCGCAGTGACCTCGCCGCAAATGAAGAAGCGGAAGTCCTGCGCTTCGGTGGTGGCCGGATCGTGCGGTGCGATGCCGTAAGTGCGGCTGCTTCTGACCGGCGACAGGCCGCTGGTTTTGCGCCACTCGATAAAGCGTGCGGCGGTTTCGTTGACCAGCGCGGACGGGCCGCGATGTTCGATCATCGCCACCGGCGTGGCCGGGAAGTCGACAATGTCTACCTTCATGGGTTGTTTCCTTGTGTGTTTCGGCTCGGGAAAGCGCTGCTGCCAATCGATCCAGGCCGGCCGTTTGCGAAACTGGCTTGGCGTTTGGCTGAACGCCTGTTTGAAGGCGCGGCTGAAGGACTCCGGGTTTTGAAAACCGGCGTCCAGCGCGATGTCAATCACCGGCTCCAGCGGGTTATACGCCAGGCGGTACGAGGCGCGTTTGAGCCTCATCCACTGGATATAACGCCACACCGAGATGCCGCAATACGCGCTAAACTGGCGTTGAAAGTGAAAGCGCGAAAAGTGGGCCACTTCGCTCAGTTTTTCGACGGTGAGCGCCTCGTCCAGGTGGCGGTCGATATAGTCAAAGACCTGCGCAAAGCGCTTTGCATACGTCTGGGTCATGTGATTGTCTCCTCCATGCCTGAACTTTGCCCGAGCCGCCGCCGCTTCTCCTGACGGATGATGCTGAGTTGCCGCCGCAGGAAAACGGGATGGCTGCGGCGTTCGCCGCCGGCCAGGCCAAACTCATAACCCCCGCGCGGCCGTGCGCCGCGATCCCGACCGAGAAGATGAATATTACATGATGGATCGTTCCCGTTTGCTGAAATTCCTGCTGCCCTACCTGTGGCCGAAAGACAACCCGCGGCTGCGCGCGTATCTGGTGGTGGCCTTCGTGTTCATGGTGGCGGCCAAGGTCAGCACCACGCTGGTGCCGCTGGCCTACAAAGCGATGGTCGATGCGCTGAGCGGTGAGACGGCGAAAATGCTGGCGGTGCCGCTGGGGCTGATCGTCGCCTACGGCGTGGCGCGGGTGGGCGGCGCGCTGTTTGAGGAACTGCGCAACGTGATGTTCATTCACGTCAGCCAGAACGCCACGCGCCTGCTGGGCGTGCGGGTGTTTCGCCAGCTGCATGCGCTGAGCCTGCGCTTCCATCTGGAGCGCCAGACCGGCGGGCTGTCGTTGTCCATCGAGCGCGGCACCCAGGCGGTGTCCACGGTGCTGTCGCGGCTGCTGTTCTCCATCGTGCCGATCCTGTTCGAGCTCTCGCTGGTCACGGCGATCATGTGGCACATGCTGAACGGCTGGTTCGCGCTGGCGATCCTGACGACGGTCGGCTGCTACATCCTGTTTACCGTGCTGGCGGTCAGCTGGCGCACCCGCTTTCGCCGCGAGCTCAACAAGGCCAACGCCGACGCCAACAGCAAATCCATCGACAGCCTGCTGAACTATGAGACCGTGAAGTACTTCGGCAATGAAGAGTTCGAGGCCGAGCGTTTCGACCTGTCGCGCCGGCTGTACGAATACGCCGCCATCAAGAACCAATTCAGTTTTACGGCGATCAACCTGGGGCAAACCGCCATTATTTCGATCGGGCTGATCGTGATGATGGCCATGGCGGCGCAGGGCATTACGCAGGGAACGATGACGGTCGGCGACTTCGTGCTGGTCAACGCCTATCTGCTGCAGCTGTATCAGCCGCTGAACTTCTTCGGCTTTATTTATTCCGAGGTGCGCCAGGCGCTGATCGACATGGAAAACATGTTCGATCTGCTGCAGGAAAAGCGTGAGATCGTCGATAGCCCGGATGCGCAGCCGCTGCGTCTCGATCGCGGCGAAGTGCGGTTCGACGCGGTCAGCTTCGGTTACGACACGCGGCGGCCGATCCTCAAGCAGGTGAGTTTTACCATTCCGGCGGGCCACACGGTGGCGGTGGTCGGCGCCTCCGGCGCGGGCAAGTCCACGCTGTCGCGCCTGCTGTTCCGTTTCTACGACGTGCAGGGCGGCGCTATTACCCTCGACGGCCAGGACATTCGCCAACTGACGCAGGCCAGCCTGCGGCAGGCGATCGGCATCGTGCCGCAGGATACGGTGCTGTTCAACGATACGCTGCGCTACAACATCGGCTACGGCAAAACCGGCTCCAGCGATGAAGAAATCGAGCGGGCGGCGCGGCTGGCGCATATCCATGATTTTATCGTCGGTTTGCCCGACGGTTACGACACCCGGGTGGGCGAGCGCGGGCTGAAGCTGTCGGGCGGTGAAAAGCAGCGGGTGGCGATCGCGCGCACCATTCTGAAAAATCCGGCCATCCTGGTGTTCGACGAGGCGACCAGCGCGCTGGATACCCAGACCGAGCGCGAAATCCAGGGGCACCTGCGCGAGGTAAGCCGCAACCACACCACGCTGGTGATCGCCCACCGGCTCTCCACCGTGGTGGACGCCGATGAAATCATCGTGCTGGAGGCGGGGGAGATCGTCGAGCGCGGGGGGCACGAGGCGCTGCTGGCGGCTAACGGCCGCTACGCCGCGATGTGGCAAACCCAGTACAGCGAAGAGCAGGAGCCACACTGACGGAGGCGGTCACGCCGCCGATGGCGCGGCCTTGAGCCGTTGTATCACGTAGTCGCAGGCGATGCGGCAGTCCTGCTTCAGGTCAGTCTCGTCGCCGGCCAGGCTGCCGCGCAGCCAGAGCCCATCGATCATCGCCGCCAGCCCGCGCGCCGCGTCGCGCGCCTGCGGCAGCGGCAGCTCGCGGCGGAACTGGCTGCAAATATTGGAATAGAGCCGCCGATCGTTGGCGCGCTGCAGGCGGCGCAGCACCGGCTGATGCATGCTGGCAGCCCAGAAGTCGAGCCAGGCGCGCATGGACACGGCATTGGTTTGGCTGGGGTGGAAGTTGCCCTGGATAATGGCGAACAGCTGTGACTGGCTGTCGCTTGCCGCCTGCGCGCGGCACTCGGCCACCGCATCGCGCAGGTCGCGCAGGATTTTGCGCATGGTGGCGCTCAGCAGCCCCTCTTTATCGCCAAAATAGTGGCTGACGATGCCGGTCGACAGCCCGGCTTCTTTCGCCACCTGAGACAGGGTGACGCCGGCCAGCCCGACGACGTTAATGGTCTCGAAGGCGGCGTTAATCAACTGCTCCTTACGCTGTTCCGGAATGTCTCTTCGGTACATATTTTCCTCAACTGATAGGCCAATCACACTTTGGATTTGATTGATTGAACGGTCAATCAATACTCTATATGCTGCGAAAATGTCAAATAAATGGCGATAATATGTTAACTAAAAGTTGCATTGAAATCGTCTGTCTTTCGCATCATGGAAGCCTGCCAATGACAACAAAAACTCCCCCATCGCTTGACGAAGAACCTGTCAGATTGAATGTTCCGGTATTTTTCGGCTCGGCGGCGGTGATCCTGCTGCTGGGAACGCTGGTCGTTCTGTTCCCCTCCGCCAGCAAACTGTGGCTGAACGCCGCGCAAAGCTGGGTCGCCGACGTATTCGGCTGGTACTACATGTTATTGATGGTCGCCTGCATGGCATTCGTGTTCTGGCTGGCGCTGTCGCGCTTCGGCCATATTCGCCTCAGCCAGGATGACGAGCCGCCGCAGTTCAGCTATCCCTCGTGGGTGGCGATGCTGTTCTCGTCGGGCATCGGCATTGCGCTGGTGTACTACGGCGCCTATGAGCCGCTGGATCACTTCCTGTCGCCACCGGAAGGCAGCGGCGGCACCGTGCAGGCGGCGCGACAGGCGATGGCGCTGACCTTTTTGCACTGGGGGCTGCACGGCTGGGCGCTGTATGCGCTGATCGCCACCGCGCTGGCCTATTTCGCCTATTGCCGCGGCCTGCCGCTGGCGCTACGCTCTGCGCTATACCCGATCTTCGGCGAGCGCACCCACGGTTGTGTCGGTCATCTGGTGGACAGCTTCGGCATTCTGGTGACGGTGATCTCGATGGTGACCAACCTGGGGATCGGCGCGCTGCTGGTGAACTCCGGGCTGTTTTATCTGTTCGACATCCCGCAAAGCACCGGCGTGCTGCTGGCGCTGATCGTGGTGATGATGGTGGTGGCCACGCTGGCGGCGGTCACCGGCGTCGAGAAGGGCATCGCCATGCTGTCGAACATCAACGTCGGCTTCCTGTGCCTGCTGCTGCTGTTCGTGTTTTTGGCCGGGCCGACGCTGAACCTGCTGAACGGCATGTTGCAGAACCTCGGCGATTATCTCACCTCGCTGGTCAGCCGCAGCTTCGATATGTATCTGTACGGCAAGGCGCGCCAGTGGCAGGGTGCCTGGACGCTGTTCTACTGGGCCTGGTGGGTGGCGTGGGCGCCGTTCGTCGGGCTGTTCATCGCGCGCATCTCCAAAGGGCGCACCATTCGCGAACTGATTTTCGGCGTGCTGCTGATCCCGCTGGGCTTCACGCTGGCGTGGCTGTCGATCTTCGGCAATACCGCCATCAGTCTGGTGCTGGAAGGCGGGCAGGCGATCCTGGGGCAGGTGGCGCAAAGCGATCCGCCGATGGCGGTGTTCAAGCTGTTCGAATACTTGCCCTATACCCAACTGACCGCCGGCTTTGTGGTGGTGATCAGCTTCGTGCTGTTCCTGACGCCGGTCGATTCCGGCACGCTGATGATAGCCAACCTCTCCTGCCAGGGCGGCTCCGCCCATGATGACGCGCCGGCCTGGCTGCGCGTGTTCTGGGCAGCGGTCACCACGTTGGTATGCGCCGGCTTGCTGTACGCCGGCAGTTTCAGCGCGATGCAGACCGCGGTGGTGCTGTGCGGCCTGCCGTTCTCGGCGGTGATCGTGCTGTACATGATCAGCCTGCGCAAGGATCTGCGCCGTTACGCCATGAAGCCGGCGCTGCCCTGAGGCGGTTTATTCGCCCGCGCGCGGCCGGTGATGCACGTACTCGACAATCGTGCCGTCCGGCAGGCGCGCATTGAAACAGGCGCCGGTGGGCACCTCCACCGGGCCGAAGAAAATCTCGGCGCCGGCGGCCAGCAGCCGCTGGTGGTAGGGATAAATGTCATCGACCAGCAGCGTGCCGACGGTGCTGCGGAAAGGGCGCAACTGCTCTTCCGCCCCTTCCAGGATCAGAAACGGCCCCACCGCCGCCAATACCAGCCGATGTTCGGGAAAATCGAAGCGCATGTCCGCCGTTACGCCGTGTAGCTGCTCGTAAAACGCGATGGTGCGGTCGATTTCGCCTTCGCCAACGTAGACCCGAATCAGCACGCGCGGCTCACGCAGCGATGAAGAGTCGGCGGTTTTGCGCCAGAAACCGGCTTTTGTCAATGCTGTCGTCATATTCATCTCCTTGCTGGTTGCCTGCCGCTTATCATGCCGTTGTTTTCCCATCCGGGGTTGGATCGAGTTGGCATAAGCTAGCCGCGCCGGTAATAACCCGCTACCAGGGCGTTAAGGGGCGGTCTGTTTGTGATTCCTGTCACGGCCTGCGCTTTTATTATCATTCAGCATTGATAATGTCATTGCGTGATTATTGATTAACACAATGGAGTTAATGGTTCTCGTTATGGCCGCTATAAAGCAAACGGATTCAAATAATAAAGAGGGCGGGGTAATGCGGCTGATGAAAAGGGAAATACCGTCCATTTATAAGCAGGAGTTAAGTTTTATTTGTTAACCTGTTTATAAATCAGCGTGTTTTGGCTTTTTCGATAAAAGTAAAAAGTGCCGTTTAATTTTATTTAAATCAGTAAAAACATAATGTTGATTTATTTTCATGTCATTCGCGTTCTGTGAGAAATACCTGAATCGCCTCTCCGTCGCCGTTCTCAACGGCTGTTTGACATGCCCGTAGCTTGAGATAAGTTTATATCATTAACATGTTAATGAGTTGTTATCGTGACCGATGGCCAATATCTCTCTTGGCCGAGCGCTCAACCGACTTATGCCATGGCCGCTCGCCATTTATAAGTTAACTTATGGACCAATGACGCTATGAATAATTCGCCAGGACAGCGCTCGCGATTGAGCGAAGAGAACCGATTGCTGATCATTTTGTTTTTTGTTTTCGGCTGCGTGTTCGTCGATCGTCTGACCATCTCTTTTCTGTTTCCGATGATTGCCGCCGATTTGAAGTTGAGTAACGTGCATCTTGGCACGCTGTCGGCGGTGCTGGCATTGACCTGGGCGCTATCTGGCGCGGGGCTGGGGGCGATAGCCGATCGCTTTAATATCCGCAAACCGATGCTGATCCTGTCGATCCTGGTGTTTTCGCTGTTCTCCGCGCTGTCGGGGCTGGTCAGCGGCTTTGCCATGTTATTGATCTTCCGCGCGCTGATGGGGATCGCCGAAGGGCCGGTGCTGCCGATCGCGCAATCGCTGATGGTGGAAAAATCGCAGCCGCAGCGCCGCGGCTTCAATATGGGGCTGATCCAGGGGGCGGCGCCGGGATTGTTGGGCGGTATTATCGCGCCGCCGCTGATCATCTATCTGGCGCAGAAGTGGGGCTGGAGCATGGCGTTTCACCTGACCGCCGTACCGGGCATCATTCTGGCGTGGCTGATCTATCGTTATGTGAACGGCAAGAAGGATCCCGCTTTCAGCGCCGCGCCGGCGGCCGACAAGGCGGCGAACAAAGGCGCTTACGGCGAGCTGTTTAAAATCAAGAACGTAGCGCTGTGCATTCTGATCTCCTGCGTGTTCGTCACCTGGTTCATGATCATCATTACCTTCACCCCCAACTTTTTGGTGACCGACCGTGGCTTCAGCGAGGGCACGATGGGCGGCATCATGAGCGCCATCGGCGCCGCCTGGGTGTTTTGGGGCGTGGCGGTGCCGGCGATTTCCGATCGCCTTGGCCGCAAGCCGACGCTGATCTTCTTTTCGCTGCTGGCGGTGTGCTGCCCGCTGTTCCTCAGTTACGTCGATAACCCGTGGCTGCTGGGCGTGCTGGTGTTCCTGTCTTATACCGGCCTTGGCTGCTTCACGCTGTTTATGGCCACCATCCCGTCTGAAACGGTGTCACCGGCCCGCATCGCGACCGCGTTGGGGCTGGTGATGGGGATTGGCGAGGTGATTGGCGGCTGTCTGGCGCCGTTTATCGCCGGGCTGATCGCCGATCGCTATGGGCTGGTCAGCGTGATGTGGCTGGCGGCTACCGGCGCCGTGTGCGCCGGCGTACTGAGTTGTTTTCTCGATGAAACTGCACCTGCGGTGGTGAGCCGCAGAGCGGTGAAACCGGCGGGCGTCGCCGACGTTTGAGGCGGTTTTCATCCCATTCAATCAAGGAGAGCGAAGATGTCAGCAGAACAATCCGTACTGAATCAGAATGCTGAACCGGACTGGAAGAATTACGACGATTTTGCGCGCGGTATCGACACTAACCGGCTGCCGGGCACCCAGGATTGGCGCGGCAAAACGCTGCAGATCGCTTTTGAAAGCAGCGGGGAAATCACGTTGCGCTTCAGCGCCGATCGGCAGCGGGTGCTGTGGGCCTGGGGCGGGGAGAGCGGCGAGGACGCTTACGAAGAGGTGCAAACCTCCGCCGCGCGCTATTTCTTCAATATTCCGCTGCAGTCGCCGGGCAACGAGTGCCTGACGCTGGTATTCAATCGTGACAGCGGCCGGGCGCTGCTGGTGCGCAGCACGCTGTTGCCGGAACAGACGGTGGAAAAGGGGTCCCGCCTCAAGCAAAGCTTCCACGTCGGCCGGATTGTCGGCGCCACGCCGGGTGGCGTCGCGCCGCATCTGACCCGCGAGCTTATCGGCTATCGCACGCTGAACGTCTACAGCCCCAACCACTATTACGAACATTTCTATGTCAACACCGAGCGCTACGCCTGGCAAAATCTGCGCGGCGAACAATTCGGCCACGGCGACATGGACTACGCCACCTACTACAAGTTTGAGGACGAGATGTTCCTGTTCACCTTCCGGGAAAAGATCATCCCGGTGTGCTCGGTGTTCTTCTTCGACTTTATTTCCGGGCGCTGCACCGGCACCTTCCTCGGGCTGGACGCCGCCGGTCGGGTGTTGGTGTCACCGGCCGGGGCCTTCATCAGCAAGATGAGCTATAACGCCTACCCGGAAGGCGTGCAGCCGCTTTGATTCAGGCGTTTCTGACCAGCGATCCGGCGTTGATCTCCGCGATGGTTTTCGCGCCGGTGAGCGTCATGGCGACGCGTATTTCCTTGTCGATCAGATCCAGCAAGTTAGCCACCCCGGCTTCACCGGCCGCCGCCAGCGCATAGACGAAGGCGCGCCCCAGCAGCACGCTGTCGGCGCCCAGCGCGATCATGCGCACTACGTCCAGGCCGCTGCGGATGCCGGAGTCGGCCAGCAGGGTAATGTCGCCTTTCACCGCGTCGGCGATCGCCGGCATGGCGCGCGCGGTCGACAGCACGCCGTCCAGCTGGCGGCCGCCGTGGTTGGAGACGATGATGCCGTCGGCGCCGAAGCGCACCGCGTCTTTGGCGTCTTCCGGATCGAGAATGCCTTTGATGATCATCGGGCCGTCCCAGAATTCACGGATCCACTCCAGATCTTTCCAGGAAATCGACGGATCGAAGTTGGCGCCCAGCCAGCCGATGTAGTCTTCCAGGCTGGTCGGTTTGCCGCGGTAGGCCGAGACGTTGCCCAGATCGTGCGGCTTGCCGAGCAGGCCGACATCCCAGGCCCACTGCGGATGCGCAAACGCCTGCAGCACGCGGCGCAGGGCGGCGTTAGGGCCGCTCATCCCCGAGTGGGCGTCGCGATAACGGGCGCCGGGCACCGGCATGTCGACGGTGAACACCAGCGTTTTCACGCCGGCGGCCTTGGCGCGCTCCAGCGCATTGCGCATAAAGCCGCGATCTTTCAGCACGTAGAGCTGGAACCACATCGGCCGATCGATCGCCGGCGCCACCTCTTCGATCGGGCAGACCGACACGGTGGACAGCGTGAACGGAATGCCTTTTTTAGCCGCGGCGCGCGCGGCCTGCACTTCGCCGCGGCGGGCGTACATGCCGGTCAACCCCACCGGCCCCAGCGCCACCGGCATCGCCAGCTGCTCGCCGAACAGCGTGGTCTGTAGGCTGAGTTCGGACATATTGCGCAGCACGCGCTGGCGCAGGGCAATATCGGCCAGATCCGCGGTATTGCGCTTCAGCGTATGCTCCGCGTAGGCCCCGCCGTCGATGTAGTGAAACAGAAACGGCGGCAGTTTGGCCTGGGCGGCGGCCCGGTAGTCGGTTGACGCGGAGATGATCATAGTGTTTACCTTCTTGTCTTGCTTGCGATAACGAGTGGTCAGTCAGAGCGTGAGGATCGCCGCCATACCGGCCGCAATCCCGCCGTACGCCAGCATCGGCAGTACGGTCTTTCTGATGATTTTGCCTTCGGCGTTGCCGATCCCGAGGATCGAACAGACGGCGATAATGTTGTTCAGGCACACCATGTTGCCCATGGCGCCGCCGACGGACTGCAAGGCCAGCGTCAGGTTGACGTCAAGGCCGCTGCTCTGGGCGATCGATTGCTGAATGCCGCCGAAGGTCAGGTTCGAAACGGTATTGGAACCGGAGAAGAACGATCCCAGCGCGCCGAGGAACGAAGAGAACAGCAGCCAGCTCTCGCCGGTCAGCGCCGCCAGCGCTTTACCGATCAGGATCACCGGCGCGTTGTCGCCGCCCTGCATCATTAGATTGACCATCACCAGCGCGCCGAACAGGGCGATAAAGGGCCGCGTGATACGCCCGCCGGTTTCGCTGAACATTTGCCGCACCTGGCCGCCATTCAGACGGAACAGCGGAATGCACAGCAGCACCACCAGCAGGAACGGGATCAGCGCCGGGACATACAGCGTTTTGTAGCCGGCGGCGGCGGAGGTGCCCAGCACCTGCTGCAGTTCGACGATCAGCGCCCGGCTGATGCGCAGCTCCCCGAGCCAGCCGAGATTTTCCTGCCACAGCAGCGCGGTGTTGTTGAGCAAGGCTTTAAGGCCCAGCTGGTGGACGCGCGTCACTATCAGGATAGCAATCAGCAGCAGGGTTGGGGTCATGGCCTTGACCACCTGCAAGAACGGCACCGCCTGCCCGGCGCTCTGCGGTTTGCCGCTGCGGGCGAGGCCGATGCCGCCGCGTGCCAGCAGCACCGACAGCGCCAGGCCGATGGCGCCGCCGACCAGCGCCGGGAATTCATAGTTCACCTGAGCCAGCAGCAGATAGGGCAGGGTGCAGCTCAGCACGCTGAGCAGGATAAACGGCAGGTTGCGGCGGATATCCTGCCAGGAAACGATAAAGCGCAGCGCCAGCAGAGGAATGACGAAGCCGGCGACAAAATGGATCAGCGCGGTCTGCCGGCCGATCTCCAGCAGGCTGGCGTCCGACAGGCCGAGGTTGGCAAAGCCGAACCAGGTGGGGGTGCCCACGGCGCCGAAGGAGACCGGCACCGAGTTCATCACCAGCGTCAGCAGGGCGACGCGCAGCGGGTTGAAGCCCAGCCCGACCAGAATCGGCGCGGCGATGGCGGCCGGGGTGCCGAAGCCGCTGGCGCCCTCAATCATAAAGGCGAACGCCCAGCCGATAATCATCAGCTGGGCCACGGGATTGGGGCTGATGGTTTCCAGCCAGCGGCGCACTACGTTCTCCGCGCCGCTTACCTGCATCAGTTTGTTGAGCAGGATGGCGCCGGCGATGATGGTGATCGGCGTCAGCGTCGATACCAGCGCGGTGATGATATTGGCATGCAGCAGCCGCAGCGAGGCATCGAACCACAGGAGCTGTACGGCGTAGACCACGGCGGCCGTCAGCGGCAGGGCGAGATAAGAGGGCACGCCATTCCTTTTGGTCATCATCCAAATCAGCAGGACGATGGGCGCAATACTGAAAAACAGGGGCATAAGATCCTCAGGGTTATTATTTTTATGGGCAGAGATATGTAGCTGAAAGGTTAATTAGCGCAACATTTTCATTCTAATCACAACGTCGACGACGATGCCATGCGGTATTTTTTTAACATCGGCGAACGGCGCCGGCGGTGGGAAATTGGCCGGTAGAAGGGGATGGATTAACTGCTTAAAAATCAGATTGATAGAAAGTGTTATTGTGTGATGAATGCGCAGGCTCACATTAATTAAGCGGTAATGTTCAATAGATTATGTCCAAAAATGCCGTAATCTCCGCGGACTTTTGCGGCCGCGGGGAAATAATCAGCGAGGAAAATTCAAAAATAGTGGCTGATATTTTGGTAGGAACCGATGATATGCTCGATCAGCAGACGGGTTTTTAACGGCAGATTGCGGGTGTAAGGATAGACGGCGTAAATGCCCAATACCTTGCCGCAGTGGCCGGCCAGGATCTCCGTCAGTTTGCCGTCCTGCAAATCTTCATACACCATGCAGCGTGGCACCATGGCGATGCCGTGGCCGCCGATCACCGCTTTGCGGATCGCCCGCGCATTGTTGGCCGACAGGTTGCCGTTAACCTGCAGCTCGTAGATGTCGTTGCGCCCCGGCTGTTTCATCAGCCAGTTGGCGGTGCCGCTCTCCTGATAGGTGTAGGTCAGACAGTTGTGGCCGAGCAGGTCTTCGGCGCAACGCGGTTCCGGGTGGCTTTCCAAATACCCCGGCGAGCAGACGATCACCCAGCGGGAATCGAAGATCGGCCGGGCAATCAGGCTTGAATCCGGCATGGTGCCGGTGCGGATCGCCAGATCGATGCCTTCTTCCACCAGATCGGCAAAGCGGTTTTCCAGCCGCATCTCGACTTTCAGGCTGGGATGCAGAGCGCAAAATTCCGCCACGCTCTCGCTCAGCAGCAGCTCGCCCGAAATGGTCGGCACCGACATGCGAATGGTGCCGGTCAACTCTTCGCTCTTTTCGCTGACGGCGTACAGCGCCTCCTGCACTTTGGCGCCGATCTCTTTGGCCTGCTGGTAGAGCGCCTGGCCGCTTTCGGTCAGTGTCAGGCTGCGGGTGGTGCGGTACAACAGCCGGGCACCCAGCGATTTTTCCAGCCGCCCGATGCGTTTACTGACCACCGAGCTGGTGATGCCGGCGCTCTCCGCGGCCTTGCTGAACGAGCCGCAGTCGACGATCAGGGCGAACAGAATCAGGTCGTTGGCGTATTCGTGGGTGGCGAGCATGGGCATCCTGTAGAGTGAGAGTCCTTTTGTCCCAGTGTAAATCCGGCGCGGCAGGAAGCAATCTTTTCAGCGTGTCGCACGTCGTCACCAACTGGTCAGATCTGAATTTTTCTTATTTGTTTTTTCATTTTACTGAGAATTATCCTTTTTTATTTTTCTTGCTGTAACCGGGTTTAGTCTACTTTTCTTTTTTTTAGTCCAATTTAAATTGGAATAGTCCTGTAATCGAGCGTTACTTATTCGATTAACTTTAACTTGCAGTGTAAATAATTGTATTGATCTGCTCGTTTGGGATGGCTATGCTTTTTCCCGAAGCGCTCTCATTGTTATTGGTTAAATAGTTTTGAAATGTATTGAAGGATTGCTCTGTCTGCCGACAGGGTAATGGGTAGTGTGTTTATGTTTTAATATAAATAAGGATATTGTAATGAAAAAAATCAATCTGTCAGAAGCGGAAAACATCGTCGGCGGTACTTTTGTTTGTACCAAGGAATTTGCCTGGGTGGGCAGCGGCAACAACCGCACCTGCCAGCTGGTGAAAACCTGTGCGAACAAATTCGGTGGCGTACAGAAGTCTTATTACCCGGCGCCGGTAGCAAGCTGCCCGTCTAACCCAACCACGCCAAGCTGATGCGGGTTGACCCCCTGCATTTAGATTAGCGGTGGGCAGGCGGGCAGCGTTCGCGCTGTCCCGCCTGATACCGGCGAAAAAGTCGTCTTACGTTCTCATTATTTACGGCATTAACTCTTTTTCATGTATTCACTCTGCCGGGTGAATATTAATATATGCGCAGGATGCGTCCGTTATGTATAAACGTCCCTTGCTTTTTATCGGCTACACGCTCGTTATTATTTTTGCCTCTTCTTTTTTGACCGCATTTTATTTTCAACATTACGTCATGCAACCGGCGGAGGCGGAAAGCCTGAGTTTTATCTCCCCGGAAAAAATCGAACAAAGCCCGTTGCAAGACGATAATACCATTGTCGAAGTCTTCTCTTACGCCTGCCACTATTGTGAAGTCAACGAAAGCGGCGTGGCAGAGCTGGAAAAACGTTTGCCGGCGGGCGCCAAATTGGTGCGCTTGCACCTCAGCGACGACAGTCAAGCCGGCATGGCGGCCTTTGCGCCCCTGTTCGCCACGCTGACGATCATGGGGATCGAAGCACAGCATCGCCCCGCCGCTTATCGCGCCATTATCAAAGAAAACCTCAACCTGGCGGACGACAAGCAGCTCAGCGCCTGGCTGACGGCCAACGGTATCGATGAGGCTGCCTATCGGCAGGCCAGAGAGTCAGAGCGGGTCAAGGCGTTGTTGGCGCATATGACGGCGGTAAGCCGCTATTACAAGATCAACGCGACCCCCAGTTTTATCGTCAATCGCAAATGGCTGGCGCTGCAAGATCGCGAGTTTTCCGCTTTCAGCGGGCAGCTGCTGTCGCTGTTGCAGCACGATAAACCGCTGGCCCCCTGATGCGCCTGCTCGCGGTTCGAGGGTATTTGGCCTGGCGCAACGGCCTGGACGCGATGGCCCGCTTATCGGCTGCCGGTGCCGGGATGGGCAACCGCCTGACGTGTGCCCTGCTGCGGCGCGTGGACTATCGCCTGTGGCTGGCGGTGCGCCGGCGGTTGAGGGGAAGCAGGCCGCAGCGCCGCTTTCGCCACCGGCATGCGGTAGCGCTGGCGAACCGCCAAAGCCTGTTGGGTGAAGGCAAGCTGGACTTCGCCTGGCTGATGCAGCGGCGGCAGTGGCTGGACATGGCGGCGGCCTCTGCCCGCAATGCGGCGTTGATGAGCCATTTGGCGCACTGTTCCGCGCAGCTTGATCAGGTCGTGGAACCGCTGCATCGCGCGGGCGTGCCGGTGCTGCTGGCGCCGATGCATACGGTCTCCGACGTGTTGGCGACGCTGGTCGGCGCGGGCGTTTATCCCGGGCGGGCCACGGTGATCGTTTCCGGCGATGTGCAGGCGTTTGCGCGGCGATCGCCGGAAGACGAATGGCGGCAGCGGCTCGACTATTGCTCGATTCACGACGATCCGCGGCACATCGCCGGCACCTTGTCGCAGGCGATGCTGGAAGCGGCGGAACATCGGCGCAACATCATCCTCTTCCCCGATATCACGCCGGATTACACCCTGCACAGCAATCAGGATGTGGCGGCTAAATTGGCCTGCCATCTGTTCGGCCGGCCGGCGCATTTGCACAGCGGCATCGTTCGGCTGTCCCGGGCGTTGCGGGCTCAGGTGGTGTTCTATTCGCTTTATTTCGATCGCGGCATCCGCATTCACATTGAAGAACCTGTCGCCGCAGATCGGGTCGGCCGCGCCATGCCGGCGATCGTCGAGCGAACCCTCCGGCGGCATGCGGATGATTGGTTGCTATGGCATTCGCACTCTTTATTTTTTATTAACGAATAAGTCAGGGATATCACAACGTATGGAAAACACCCTTCCTACGCCGGTCTTGCAGAGCGAAATCAATGAGTGCGGGCTGGCCTGCATCGCCATGCTGGCGGAAACTCAGGGCATTCGCGCACCGTTGACGGAGCTGCGGGAGCGTTATCCCGCTTCGCAGCACGGCACTTCGCTGGCGACGCTGTGCGCCATTTTGGGAGAGCTGGCGCTACCGGCTTATCCGGTGGCGTTCGAGCACCGGGATCTGGCGGCGCTGCCGTTACCGGCCATTTTGCATTACGGTGCGGGCCACTATGTGTTATTGGCGTATCGCCAGGGGGGGTACGTGTGCGTAATGAACCCGGCGTTGGGGCAGCAGCTGCTGCCGTATGCCGCCCTGAAAGCGGAAATCAGCGGTTATGCGTTGGTGCTGGATCGCGATGATTTGCCAGCCACCGTCCCGGCCCGGCGCAGCCACCGCCGCAGCGCTTTCGCCAGCTTAAGCCTGAAGGATACCGCCGGCATCGCCGGCATCTATCGCCTGGCGGCGATGACGTTTTTTATCTCATTGACGCTGTTCATCATGCCGATGATGGTCGCCAGCGCGATCAATCAGGTGTTCGCCATGGCCGGCGAGGTCGCGTTCCCCTACGCCTATTATCTGCTGGCGTTTGTGGCGTCCACGGCGTTGGCGCTGATTGCGCGCACCCTCACCGAACGCTTCATCAAAAATTTCGTGTTGTTGCACGGCGCCGCCGGTTTTTCTCGCCTGCTGGAAAACTCACTCAATTTCTTCAGCAAGCGCGCCCCCGGCGAGATCTTCAGCCGTTTCACCAGCTGGCAGATGGCCGCCGGCCAGAAAATCGAACTGGACAACGGCCTGCGCACCGACTGGATCATCGGCGCCATCGCGTTGGCGGTGATGTGCTACCTGAGCCCGATGCTGGCGCTGGTGCCGGTTGTCGGCGTGCTGCTGATGGGGGCGGTCAGCGTATGGGCCATCTACCGCGATCGGCATTACACCCAGCAGCTGCAGGTGCGAGGCGCGGTGCAAAATGACTTCATCCTGGAAACCATCCAGGGGTTTTCGACCATCAAATCAGCCGGCCTGGCCGGCCAGCGGCAGGAAGGGTTCGCCGAACATGCCCGCTCGCTGTTCAATTGCCTGCAGCAGCAAAAGATCTATGAACAGATAAAAGGCAGCATTTACCAGCTGATCGGCAGTCTGGAGATGGTGTTGTTCATGCTGCTGGCGTTGCCGCTGCTCAAGGAGGGCGAACTCAGTCTGGGGGCATTCTTCGCCTACAGCTTTCTGCGCGAAATCTTTACTTCGTACAGCAGCAAGATCTTTTTTGCCGTTTTGCAGAAAAACCAGCTGCACGTCATCGATGAACGCGCGCGGGATCTGTTTCCTGCAGTATCCGCTCGGGCCCAGTCTGCGGACGAAAGCGTGAGCCATTTTGACGCGCGGTTGGCGTATCGGAGTGTGGCCTTCGCTTACGACGCCGGTCAACCGGTGTTGCGCGATTTGTCGCTGACGCTGGAGCGTGGCGAGTGCATCGCCATTTGCGGCGGTTCCGGCGCGGGCAAGAGCACGTTGCTGAAGGTGCTCGCCTGCCTGCTGACGCCGCAGCAGGGGGAGCTGACGCTGGATGGGCGCGTACTGGCAAGTGCCGCCGCGCAGCGGCTGTTCTTCCTGCAAAGCCAGGAGGACATTCTGTTCAACGCCTCGGTGTTGCAGAACATCACGCTGTTCGCGCCGTCGGCGCCGGGCCAGCAACGGCAGGTGGAACAGGCGTTGCGCAGTTTGGGGCTGGCGGACGCGGTGGCGCAGCTGCCGGGGGGCGTGAACGCCCTGGTGCGGGAGAGCCATGCCGGGCTGTCGCTGGGGCAGCGGCAGCGTCTGTTGCTGGCGCGCGCCATGTACAGCCGTTGCCCGGTGTTGGTGCTGGACGAACCGACGGCGAATCTGGATGAAAAGACCGCGGCGGCGGTGATGTCGGCTCTGGTGGCGCATTGCCGTGAAAACCGTAAAACCCTGGTGACGGTCACCCATAATCCGCGGTTGTTGCCGTTATTCGATCGGGTCTTGCGCATGTCGCAGGGGCGGCTGGTGCCTGAATCCACCGACGACGCCAGGATGAATGATTGTGCAGAGGTGGAGTGAGGTGCCCGGAAAGAGACGCTGGCGGCGAGTGGCGTTGGCGATGGTCGTTTTGGCGGCGTTGCTTGGCGGGCTGTCGTTGCTGAATCGGCCCCCTGACACGCAACCACCGCAAACGGCGCGCGTCGAGCGCGGGGACATCGAAAAAAGCGTGTTGGCGACCGGGATTCTGAAACCGCTTCGGCAGGTGAACGTGGGCGCGCAGGTCAACGGGCAGTTGAAAAAACTGTATGTCAAACAGGGTGACAGGGTGATCCAGGGGCAGCTGTTGGCTGAGATCGATCCGACGCTGCAGCTTAACGAGCTGCGCAAGTCACAGGCCGAATTACGCAGCGCGCAGGCGCAGAAACTGGCGAGCCAGGCGCAGCTGAAGCAGTACCAGCTGGAGCTGAAGCGGCAAAGAGCGCTGGCGCGAGACCGCGCCGGCGTGGCCAGCGATTTGGAAAAAGCGCAGGCGCAGCACGACGCGCAACTGGCGCAGTTGAAAGTGAACGAGTCGCAGATCGTCCAGGCCGAAGTGGCGCAGGAAACCGCCAGGGCCAATCTGGCTTTTACCCGTATTACCGCCCCTATCGACGGCGAAGTGCTGGGCATCGTTACCCAGGAAGGGCAAACCATCGTCTCGTCGCAAAGCGCGCCGACCATTTTGGTAATGGCAGACGTGGATACCATGATGGTGCACACCCGCATATCGGAAAATGACATCTTGCAGGTGAAGACGGGGCAGCCGCTGTGGTTTTACGTCGCCGCCGATCCCAGCCGCCGCTATGAGGGTGCGATGGGCGTGATACAGCAGGCGCCGGCGGAGGCGCTGGAAACCGACCCGCTGGGCAGGAATTCAAGCCAGCAAACGGCGGCGGTGTATTACAACGGCGTGTTTGCCGTCGCCAACGGCGAGCGTCGATTGCGCACCTCGATGACGGCGCAGGTATTCATCATGACCGAACGCGCACAGGGGGTGGTGCGGGTACCGATGGCTGCGCTGGGCGCGGCATTGGAGGAAGGAAGCTATCAGGTCAAGGTGCTGGAAGGCGGGCAAACGGTGGTGCGCCGCGTGCGTATCGGTACCCGCGATCGCCGCTATGCCGAAGTGTTGGAAGGGCTGAACGCAGGAGAGCAGGTGCTGCTGGAGCAACAGCCTGATGTGGAGGAGGGCGCTGATGTCAGTTAACACCGCTCCCATCATTGCGTTGGATAACGTCTCGCGCGAGTTTCAGGCGGGGGAGCAGAAAATTGCGGTCCTTAAGCGCATTTCCCTGAGCATTCAACGGGGGGAAATGGTCGCTATCGTCGGCGCTTCCGGTTCCGGAAAATCGACGTTGATGAACATCATCGGCTGTCTGGACAAACCTTCTCAGGGCGACGTGCACATCAACGGAGTGGCTATTGGGCAAGCCGACGCCGATCGCCTGGCGCAGCTTCGCAGCCGGCATATCGGCTTTATCTTCCAGCGCTATCACCTGATGCCCTATCTGACCGCCGGTGAGAATGTGGCGATCCCGGCGTTGTATACCGCCATGCCGGCCGTCGAACGCCGCCTGCGGGCAGCGCATTTGCTGGCCCGGCTCGGGTTGGCGCAGCGCGGCGGTCATCGTCCGGCGCAGCTTTCCGGTGGGCAACAGCAGCGGGTCAGTATTGCTCGCGCCCTGATGAACGGCGCGGAAATTATTTTGGCCGACGAACCGACAGGTGCGCTGGATAGCGCCAGCGGTCAGGCGTTAATGACCATTTTGCACGAGCTGAACGCTATCGGGCATACCGTCGTCATCGTGACACACGATCGGCGGATCGCCGAACAGGCGCGGCGGATCATTGAGATCGGCGACGGCGAGATCGTGGCGGATCGTCGCCATGAAGCCTCCCGACATCTTTCTACGTTCGAGCGACCGCTGGCGGCGCCGCTGAAACGCATGGCGCCGGGCGCGGCGTTGAAAGAGGCCGTCGGCATGGCCTGGCGGGCATTGCTGGGGCACCGGGTCCGGGCACTGCTATCGATGCTCGGCATCATTATCGGCATTGCGGCGGTGGTCTCCGCCATCGCCATCGGAGAAGGCACGCGGCGTAATATTCTCAAGGAAATCAGCCAGCTTGGCACCAGCACGCTGGAGATTCGCCCAGGCCTCGGGTGGGAGAAACCGCGGCCCGACCTTGCGCGCTCGCTGAGCGAGCGGGATGCCGCATTATTGGCGGCGCTGCCTTACGTCGACAGCGTTTCGCCGGTGATCGGCACCCAACTGCTGGCCGTTCGCGAAGGCAAACAGGTGCCGCTTGCCGTGATGGGCGTCGGCGAAGGGTATTTCCGCACGCAGGGCATTCGCCTGCTTTCCGGCGGCCTGTTTACCGCGCAGGATCTGAGTGAGCGCGCACCGGTAGCGGTGATTGATCCCTTGCTGAAACAGGCGCTGTTTGCTTCCCGGCAAGACCCTATAGGCGCGGTAGTGCTGATCGCGGGCGTGCCTTATCGGGTGATCGGCGTCGCGCAGCGCCGCGGCGCTCAATACGCCGGCTCTCAGCCGCTTGCCTGGCTGCCCTATACCTCCCTGACCGGCCGCATCGCCGGCGATATGCCGCTGGAATCCATTGTGATGCGAGTGAATGAAAAACTGACGCTGGAAGAGGCGGGGCGGGATGCGACCCGGCGTTTGATCGTAGAACACGGGCGGCGTGATTTCTTCACGTTGACCGACGATCAGCTGACGCAATCCATTCAGCGCGCCTCAGGCTCCATGCAACTGTTGATTACCGCGATTGCCGCCATCTCGCTGCTGGTGGGCGGTGTGGGGGTGATGAACATCATGCTGGTCTCGGTGACGGAACGGACCCATGAGATCGGTATTCGAATGGCGGTGGGCGCCGCCGAGAAGGACATTATGCGGCAGTTTTTGATTGAGGCGGTGGTGATCTGCAGCCTGGGAGGCGTGTTGGGGATCGCCTGCGCCGCGCTGGTCAAAGGGGTTCTGAGCGGATTGGCGCCGCAGGTGACGATGATCTTTACCTGGCCGCCGTTGCTCCTGGCCTGCGGATTTTCGGCGTTGATCGGTGTCGGGTTCGGGTTCTTTCCGGCTCGCACCGCCGCGCGCCTGCAGCCGGTGGAGGCGCTGGCGCGAGAATGAGCCGACTTTGGGTTTACGGGCTGGTGATGCTGTCGCTGAGCGCCTGCGGAGGGCGGCCGATCGACGCCACGGCGCCACCGTCGCTGCCGCAGCAGTGGCGCGTGGTCGATGAGCGTTCCGGTTCGCTGCGGGCGGGCGTCGCCTGGTGGGAAAACTTCAATGATCCGCAACTCTCCTCGCTGATCGATGGCGTGCTGATCGCGAATCAGGATTTGGCGCTGGCCGGATTGCAGTGGCGCGAGGCCATGTTGGAGGCCGGATTAACGGAGGGCAACTTGACGCCGGATTTCACCGCCAGCCTAAGCGGCCGCAATACCCGAGCGTTGCGGGGCGCGTCTACGGCGCAGGAAAGCTACCGTGCAGGGCTTTCTCTGAGCTATGAACTGGATTTATGGGGCAAGCTGGCGCGCATTCGCGAACAGGCCGAATGGCTGGCCGTCGCCTCGGAGTTGGACCGGCGCAATACCGCGTTGACCTTGATCGGTGCTACCGCGCGCGGGTACTGGCAGATTGCCGACTTGAATCAGCAAGTCCTCCATCAGCAACAGGCGCTGGCGATCGCGCGTGAAACTTTGCGGCTGGTGGCGGCACGTCACACCGCCGGCGACGTTGGCCGATTCGAGCTGTTGCAGGCGGAGCAAAGCTTGTTGGCGCGAGAGAATCAGCTGCATGAGCTGGAGCGGCAGCGGGAAGATGCGCGTAACTCGTTGGCACTGTTGTTCGGGCGATCGCCGCTGCTGCGCTATAGCGAACGGCGTTCGTTGCCGCTTGACGAGGTGGCTGTCGCGCAGCGTCAGCCGGCGTGGGTGATTGCGCGCCGGCCGGATGTTCAGGCAGCAGAACGCCGTCTGAGAGCGGCGCTGGCCGGTGCCGAGGCGGCAAGATTGAGTTTTTATCCGGCGCTGAGCCTGGAGGCCGGGTTGGATGCCGGCAGCGGACTTTTCCGCCAGTGGTTCAGTGAACCTTCGCGCTCGCTGGGCGCCACGTTGACGCTGCCGTTTATCGAATGGCGCAAGATGCGCTTGTCCAGCGACAAAGCGGCGTTGCAGGCGCAGCGGGCGGAGATTCAATTTCGCGATGCGGTCTACCGTGCGCTGGCCGATGTGGACAACGCCATGCGACAACGCCTGGAAGCACAGCGGCAAATCGGCAATCAGCGGTGGCATCTGGCGATGAGTCGACAAGCCGTGGCGTTGGCGCGACATCAATATCAGGCTGGTTCCGTTGCGCTGCAAACGCTGCTGGATGCGCAAGAGGCGGTGTTGGCCAGCGAGAATTCGCTGTCGGCACTGCAATTCCGCTATCTGAACGCCACGATGCAACTCTGGCTGGCGCTGGGCGGCAACGAGGCTTTCGCATCCGGGCAAGGAGAATAAGCATGGAGAAAACAAGACGCGTAGTGGTTACCGGTTACGGTGCCGTCACCGCGCTGGGGGGCAACGCGCAGCAAAGCTGGCAGGCTATCATGGCCAGCCGTCTGGCCTATCGTTATCACGATAAATCGGCGGCGGGGATCCACGCGCGCTTTTTTGCTTTGCTGGAGGCCGAACCGCCGCTGGAGGGCGTTGCCGCGCGGGTAAGCCGCCGCTTGCCCAGATTCGCCAGACTGGCGCTTGCCGCCGCCGCGGAGGCGATCGAAATGGCGTTTTCATCCAGTTTTGTTGGGCCCGCGCACTTTTATTCGTCGTTGGAGTGCGGAGCGATTATCGGCAGTGGCTGGGGCGGCCAGGATGAGATCATGCAAAACAATGCGGACTATCTGCAATCCGGGCTGGGGCAGCTGTTTGGCTGTTTTCACGCGATGCCGAATATCGCGACCGCCATATGCGGCCAGCATTGGTTGCTACGGGGCTATCAAGGCTCGCCGGCGGCGGCCTGCGCGACCGGCGGCATCGCGATTGGCGATGCGTTTGAGGTGATACGCAGCGGCCGCGCTTCAATGATGCTGGCCGGCGCCTCGGAGTCGCTGCGCGGCAACGGCGCGATCTGGAATATGGATGCGTTGCGTTTGTTGAGTCGGGAGCAAAAGGATATCACCAAAGCCAGTTGCCCGTTTAGCCGGGAACGCAACGGTTTCGTCCTGGCGGAAGGGGCCGCCGTATTATGCCTTGAGGAACGGGAAGCGGCTTTAGCGCGCGGTGCGACGATTTTGGGCGAAATCAAAGGATACGGCAACTTTTCAGACGCTTTTGATCTTACCGCGCCGTCGAAGGATCCTCAGGCCAAGGTGAAAACCCTACGACGGGCCTTGGAGCAGGCGGGGCTCGGCAGCCATGAAATCGACTATATCAATGCGCATGGCACGTCTACGTTGCAAAACGACGTGAACGAAACCGAGGCGATCAAGGCGGCGCTGGGGCGCGATGCCTATCGCACACCGATTTCCAGCACGAAATCTTATACCGGGCACCTGCTTGGCGCATCCGGCAGCTTTGAGGCGATCGTCTGCCTGCAAGCGTTACAGCAGCAAATGATGCCGGCGACCTGCCATTTGCACGAAGCCGATCCCGCATGCGATCTCGATTATATTCGCGAAGGACATCGGCATGGTCGTCTGCGTAATGTCATGAGCCTCAGTTTCGGTTTCGGCGGCGCCAATGCGGCGCTGGTATTTGGCAATCACTATGAATAACGGTAGAACGCATGGAAAAATATCATCGGTTATATGAGACGATTTGCGGCATGTTGCATGAAGCCCGAGGGCTGGAGAGAACGCTGCTGTCGGCGGATATGCCGCTACAGCAGCTTGGGCTGGACAGCCTGGATTATATGGAGCTGATGTTGTTGGTTCGGCGAGAATTCGGCATTACGCTCACTGCGGAAATGCTTATCGAGCATCCTGAATTGACCCTCGGCGAATTGTGCCACCTGATAACCCGTCAATAATTTCATCCCCCCAGGCGATCGCTTGCTAGGGTCTGGCCTGGGTTTTTCGTCTGTTGTAACGTCCATTTCATTCTTTTCGCATCCTGCCTCACTCAGTTATCGATATCCATAAATATTAATGCTTATCCGTCAGGTTAATATGGCCAGAGATGGCGTTTTTTTATTCAACCTTTGGCGGCGTTATGAATGATGAGTGTTAATTATGTGGCGATATTTTTTAGGAATATTCTTTGTTTTGCCGGTTAATTTATCAATCTCACTCTACATCGCGCTTGTAAGTGATAATGCAAGCTAAAGAAAATAGCGGCAGTGCGGCCTCATTATTTATGATACGGCCGGAAAGCTGCGCAGATTATTCACGATAGCGATTCTCAGGGGCGATTGATGGCCGCGAGAATAACGGTTGTCGCGCTGTTCGCATTCGGCAAATCCGTTATACTCCGCGCTGGATGCAGGAACCTATCCATATGTCAGGGGCTGCCCTGAGTGTCCATTGTGGTGATGTAAAAGGAAAATGACAGCCACATTTTTCCTATCAAAGTAATGAGGTTGTATGTCTAATCGTAAACATCTGACGCCTTCTGAAGTGGAGAGACTGCTTGAGGTCACGCTGCATGGAAAGAATCCAGAACGCGATTATTGTTTGATTTATATGTGTTTTATTCATGGGTGCCGCGCCAGTGAAATAGGGGGATGGCGTTTGTCGGATATCGATCTGGAAGGCGGTAATATCTATGTGCATCGGTTGAAAAATGGTTTTTCCACCGTGCATCCGCTTTATCTGCGCGAAAGACAATGTTTGCGGCGCTGGTTGGATAAACGTCAGCGGCACCGCTGGGCAGATCAGGAGTGGCTGTTTCTTTCCAATCGCGGCGGCCGCCTGTCGCGTCAACGTATTTACGGGTTGATTCGCCATTACAGCAAGGTGGCTAAATTGGAGGTCAATGCGCACCCGCACATGCTGCGGCATGGCTGCGGATTTGCATTGGCGGATCGCGGTGTCGACACCCGTTTAATTCAGGATTACCTCGGGCACCGAAATATCCAGAATACGGTGATTTATACTGCCAGCAATGCGCAGCGCTTCAAGGAAATTTGGTAAGTGTGATTTAAGTTAATAACGTTAAGGAGTCACTTTGAACTAAACTGAAACATACTGTAAGGACGCGTAAAAACAATGTCAATATTCCCATGCCTTCTTTCCAGGATAAAGATAAATATCATTTAAAAACAATGTTTTGTGTTTTTTGTGCATGCCGTGTCATCCCTGGAAGTCTAAGTAAAATCCTACTCAAAACCCCACGATTTTAAATCACTGCGTTATCACCTCGGTTTTTTAGTCTGATTTATCAGTTATTCATCAATTGGTTGGTTTTAAATTCCGACAAATGTCTGTTTATTGGTTTAAAAATCCAAAGGAGTCACTTTAGTTCAAAATGAATCGTTTGGGTGAATAAGCCAGAATCCATCAATCAACTTGGCTTAAGACGTTTCCCATTCATGGAACTAAATAAAAGGAATGACATTAAGGATATGTCGGAAATAAACCCATGCACATTTTGCATAATTTTAAGGAAAGTAGGATGAAAAAGAATCTGTTGGCTGTAGCTATATTGACCGCGTCCGCATTTACCACTTCTGCATTTGCCGCCGACGGCGCGCTGAATATTACCGGCACCATCACCGATCAGTCTTGCACCGTCGATGCGGATTCCAAAAACAAGCAGGTCGCTCTGGGCAAGATCGCCAAAGATGCGTTCACCCTGTCCAAAACCGCCGGCGCCAAGGCGTTCAATCTGGTGCTGAAAAATTGCCCGGCCACCGTCACCGGCGCCACCGTGCGTTTTGACGGCACTCAGGTGCAGGGGCAGTCCGGGCTGCTGCAACTGACCGGCGCCGGCACCGCCGGGGTCGCGGGCGGCATTGGCGTGCAACTGCTGGACGACGGCAGCAACGTGTTAAATATCGGCAACGATTCCCGCGTCTATACCCTGGCAGAGAACAAAGACAACGTTCTGGGCTTTGTTGCGCGCTATTTCGCTTATGACAACGTTTCCGTCGGTAGCGCCAACGCTACGGCCAACTTCACCATCGTTTATCAGTAAGGCCATGCCGTTACGGCGGCGGAACAGTTAGAAAAATGAGCCAGAGAGCGTGTTCTCTGGCTCTTATTCATCGGTGATGGAAACGGGAAGAAAGAGAATGAAAGCGGGATACTTTGTGCTGACGGCGGCGTTGCTGATGACGCTTTGGACTCCGGTACGGGCCGGTGTAGTAGTGGGGGGAACGCGCCTGATCTACGACGGCGGCAAAAAAGAGTCTGCTCTGAATATCAGTAATCCGGATGCGATGCCTTATCTGATCCAATCCTGGGTTGATGCGCAAGAAGGCGATAGCGCGAAAGCGCCTTTTATCATTACACCGCCGCTATTTCGCTTGGATGGCGGCCAAAATAACCTGCTGCGCGTGGTACGTGCGGGCGGCAATTTACCGACGGACAGAGAGTCGCTGTATTGGCTGAATGTGAAGGCGATCCCCTCTGTGGAAAAGAAAGAAAATACCCTGCAAATCGCCATCAAGACCCGTATCAAGTTGATTTACCGCCCGCAGGGGCTCACCGGCAATCTGGAGGAGGCGGCCGGTAAAGTGACGTGGCGGCGCAGTGGCGATCGTCTGCAGGTGACCAACCCTTCACCCTACTACCTCACCTTTTTCAATTTGAAGCTGAATGGCCGCGCCATTACCGGCAACACCATGGTAGCGCCGCAGGCAAGCGCCAGTTTCCCGTTGCCGACGGCGAATGGCGCAGGAGGCGGTCTGAGCTGGCAAATCATCAATGACTATGGCGGCACCGGCCAGACCTTCACCAGCACATTATAACCGGGCTGCGGTACGTGTTTTTTGCTCCGGAATAACGCTGGAGCAGGTGTTCGGCTTACCTGGCTTTTCGTCGGGCCGAGCCAATCGGGACAGGGAGTTAAAAGGATGAATAACCCGAATTGCATTGGTTTACCAGGGGCGCGATCGGTTCTTGCCGGCCTGATATCTTGCCAGGTGGCGCTGCTGAGCCCGATCGGCACGGCTTATGCGCGCGATTATTTCAACCCGGCGTTGCTGGAAATCGATAATCCGGCGCTGCGCGGCGCCGATCTCTCCGTATTTGAGGAGAACAGCAGCCAGGCGCCCGGGAACTATCGGGTCGATCTTTACCTGAACGGCGAACAGATAGACAGCCTCGACGTCGAGTTCCGGCTTATGCCGGGAGCCGGCGGTAAACAAACGCTGCAACCTTGTTTCAGCACTGAAAAATTGGCTGAATTGGGCGTGAGGGTTGCCATGTTTCCGGCGATGGTGCCTGGGGAGAGTTGCGTCAATTTGGCGCAGGCCATTCCACAAGCCTCTTCGACATTCCTGTTCAATCAGTTGAGGCTGAATTTGAGCATCCCGCAGGCGGCACTGCGCTTGAATGCGCGCGACTACGTTTCCCCGGATAAATGGGATTCCGGCATACCGGCGCTGTTGGTCAATTACAATTTCAGCGGCGCCAATAGCCAGATGCGCGCCAGCGAACGGCAAAACAACAATAACTATTACCTCAATCTGCGCTCGGGCATCAACTGGGGCGCCTGGCGCCTGCGTAACTATTCGATCTGGAATCATTACTCCGGTGGCTCTTCTTCCTGGCGCTCAATCAATACCTACCTGCAGCGCGATATCGTTGCGTTGCAAAGCCGCCTGACCTTGGGTGACAGCACAACATCCAGCGATGTGTTCGATAGCGTGCAGTTCCGCGGCGGGCAGTTGGCCTCTGAGGACGATATCCTGCCGGACAGCATGAAAGGGTACTCGCCGGTAGTGCGCGGGATCGCACGCACGAATGCGCAAATCATAATCCGGCAAAACGGCTACGTGATTTATCAAAGCTATGTGCCGCCGGGGGCGTTTGAAATTTCCGATCTGTATCCCACGGGTGGCAGCGGCGACCTGAATGTAAACGTGCGTGAGGCAGACGGCCAGGAGCAGCATTTTGTGGTGCCGTACGCCGTGGTGCCGGTATTGCAGCGCGAAGGGCGGTTTAAATACAGCCTGACCAGCGGGAAATACCGGTCATACAGCGGCGGCGTTGATGAACGCCCGTTCAGCCAGGCAACCGGGATCTACGGTTTGCCTTGGGGGGCCACGTTGTATGGCGGCGTGCAGGCGGCCAGTAAATATCAGTCTTTGGCGCTGGGATGGGGGCAGAACATGGGGGCGGTAGGCGCGCTGTCTGCCGATGTCACCCAAGCCTGGACCAAGCAGGAAACCCGGCCGAAGGAACAGGGGCAATCATGGCGTCTGCGTTACGGTAAAAACTTCATTGAAACCGGCACCAACTTTAGTTTGGCCAGTTACCGCTACTCCACGCGCGGCTTTTATAGCCTGCAGGAGGCGCTGGAGAGCTATGGCGGCAACAGCGCCGTCTATAGCGATCACAAGAAGAGCCGCGCCGAGCTGACGATGAGCCAAAGCCTGTGGGAGCGGGGAGGAACGCTGTCGCTCAGCCTGTTTAACGAAGACTACTGGGATAACAATCGCCGTTCGCAGTCTGTCAGCCTCAGCTACAACAACAGCTGGGAAGCGGTCAGTTACGGGCTGAATTACACGTTCAACCAGAACGGTTATGACAGTAACGGCAATCGCAGCAGTATTCGTGACCATATCGTGGCTTTCAACGTCAGCGTACCGCTCAGCAAATGGCTGCCGGGCAGCTACGCCACCTACAGTATGAACGCCAGTCGCAATGGTGCCACCAGCAACAACCTTGGGTTGAGCGGTACGGCGTTGCCGGGAAACAACCTGAACTACAGCATCAGCCAGGGCTATACCGGCAGGGATGTGGGGGCGAACGGCAATATTCAGGCGGATTATAAAGGCTCTCTCGCCGAGTTGAACCTGGGGTACAGCTACGATCGCCATCGCCGGCAGGTGAACTACGGCGTGCAGGGCGGCGTTCTGGTGCACCAAAACGGCATCACGCTTTCCCAACCGCTGGGCGATACGGTGGCGTTGGTGCAAGCGCCTGGTGCTTCAGGGGTGAATGTCCTGAACCAGACCGGAGTCAGCACCGACTGGCGCGGCTATGCGGTTGTGCCTTACCTGACGCCTTACCGGCGCAACATCGTCGGATTGGACGGTGAATCTTTCGCAGAGGACGTCGACATGACGCTGAGTAGCCAAACGGTGATCCCAACTCGCGGCGCCGTGGTGCGCGCCCGCTTTAATCCGGACGTCGGTGCCCGCGTGTTGCTGACCTTGCTGACGCGCAGCGGCGCTCCGGTGCCGTTCGGCGCCACCGTCAGCACTCTCAACAGCCCCTCTGACAATGCAGCCATCGTCGGTGATGGCGGCCAGGTTTATCTGGCTGGCCTGGCGGATAGCGGGCGGTTGCGGGTTAAGTGGGGCAATGACGCGGCTCAGCAATGTCAGGCCAACTATCAATTGGCTAATCAGCCCGAGAGCGGTGGGATTCGCCTCGTTAACGGACAGTGTTTATAAGGTGCATATGATGGCGACAGGAATATCGATTCAACGAGGGATCATCGTCGGTGGGCTATTGGCGTGCGCAACGTTGGGCGCACCACAGGTGCAGGCGGCTTTCGGGCAGTGTGTTCCTATTTCGGGGACCCATGGGTTTTCATTCCTTTTTTCCCCGGTTTTAACCGACCCGTCGCAAAACGTGGTGGGGCGGATTATTAAGAATGCTGACGGCGGCAACTGGAATTTGCCCGGTTCTTATCGGGTGAAGTGCGAATGTCAGACGCGTACGGCGTCTTATGTCACCGCCAAAATGCTGCTGAGCGAGCCGGTATTCAGCAGCGGGGGATTAACGTATTACGCGTTGAATGAATACCTGGGCGTGGCCAGCGAAGTTTTCGTTGCGGGGTATCGCAACGCGTTTATTGCCGTACCGTTCACCAATGAGTCTAACTTTAAGACCGATATGGATGGTGATGACGAATCCTGTGCCAGCACGCCCTACAACAGCGGTGCTCGCGGGCGAATTCATCTGTATTTCCGCCGCCCTTTCGTTGGCGTGACCACAATCCCCAGCACCCGCCTGGTAGACACCTACGTCTCCGTGGTGAGCGGGGTGAAAAGCGATGTGCCGGTCTCCACTATCTCCATGAGCGGCACCGTCACCGTGCCGCAGAGCTGTGAAATCAGTCCGCAAACGGTCACGATCGATTTTGGCGATATCTTGACGTCGAATATTCAAACCAAGGGGGCGATGGCGTCCGGCGTCACGCCAGAAGAGAGAACGCTGACGCTGGCTTGCCGCAATATTTCCGCCGGCGTCAAGGTCAGCCTGTCATTTCGCGGTGAGGCGGACGGCAGCATGCCCGAGGCTCTGAAGACCAGCAATCGCGACATTGGCGTGATGATTAAGGATATGCAGGGCAATGTTATTCGGCCTCAGAGCGGGCGCTTGCCGATCGATAACTTCCAATATCCCAACCAGAGTGGCAGCTCACGGATCAGCGTATATCCGATCAACACCACCGGCCAACCTCCTGCCGTGGGGCAGTTCAATGCAACGGCGACCATTCAGGCAGAAATTCAATAACGGATTTTTCAACGGTAGCACGCCGGGGGCCCGGCGTTTAACGAGAAGGAGCAGATTATGGGGAAGGTTTTTAGCGGTATTGGCTGCAAATTGGCGCTGGCGGGCCTGTTTATCCTGGCGATGCCGTCGGCGCATGCCGTATCAAAAATAGTGATTACCGGCAACATCAAAGCGGCACCCTGTGAAATCGACGGCGCGAACGGCACGGTTTCGGTCAATCTGGGGGACGATATTTCTGCCGCCGTACTGGCGACCTCCGGTGCCTTTAGCCCGTGGGTGGAGTTCCCTTTGACGCTAAAAAACTGCCCAAGCACCACCACGTCGGTCGTCGCAACCTTCAGCGGAACGGCTGCGGATGAAGGTGCCAGCTTGTACAAAAGCACCGGCAGTTCTCGCCGAGTACAAATTGAATTGCAAAATAGCCAAGGGGCAAACCTGGGCAATGGCAAGAGTATGGCCCAGTTAGTTAATCGGGCGACGAATGAAGCCAAATTCAATTTGCGGGCGCGGGCATTCAGCGTCAATGGCGGTTCAACGCCCGGTTCGATAGAAGGGGCTCTGCAGGTCACTTTCGTCTATCAGTAGACAAAGGGCTGCCCTAGATGGAAGGTTAACGACAGATTTAAGGTGATGATATGAATATTAATTATCCCTATGGAACAACCTTGGCGGCCGGCAATGCGGCGACGGGGGCCGTGGCTATCATGGAACCTTGCCCCCTCACGGCGTTGGGGATGAGAAACCGATTGATTGAGTCCTGCGGTCTACAGCCCGACAACGTTCGACAGGTGACGAACCTGGTGGCGCTGAGAGCCTTATTCACTCAGCACACGCATCGTTTACTGGTGATGGATTTGTGCGGCAAATCAGAATTGGTATTGGACGGCTTCAGGCTGATTGCCGATGTGCGTGAAAGCTCGCCGGACACCGCGATAATTATTTGTACGGCATTGGATGAACCCAGGCTGCTGCGGCAACTGATCGCATCCGGCATCCGCGGCCTGATGTTGAAGCAAGAGCCGGCCATTGCGTTGACTCATTGCGTCCAACAGGTCTTGGCGGGCTGCAGCAGTTTCAGCCATCGGGTGCGTCAGCGTCAATTGCATGAGGCGACAGCCGACAAGCCTTTGACGGCGAAGGAACTGGATGTGCTGACCCAGTTGTTTTCCGGTAAAAGCGTGACCAGCGTGGCGTTAACGATGTGCCGTGATATTCGCACCGTCAGCACGCATAAACGCAATGCGATGTTGAAGTTGGGATTTCACAGCGATGGGGAATTGTATCTTCAGGGGAAATGGATGGCTGCGCAAGGTTCGTCTTTTGTTCGCTAGGCAAGCGTGCGATGCCTCTGGGGTAAGCAAGCATAGGAGCAGATTATGCATTCATGGCGTCAGCAGCCGCTGAACATAGCATTAATGGACAGATGCCCATTAACGCTGGAGGGGTTGGCGAGTTTTTTAAAAACGCTGCCAACCCAGGCAAAAGTCGTCGTAAAGGAAACCAGCGTCCGCGCGGTGGCGGATAGCGTGGTCTATCAGCAGGCTGACGTGCTGATTAGCGAGATGGATGGTGAAGATGAAACGGTCGCTCAGGGCAGGGAAACGTTGCTTGCCTTGTGCACGCAGTTGCCCGAATTGCGGGTGATCGTCTATACCCGCTGCCAGAATGCAGAAGAGGTGGGGCGTCTGTTGAACCAGCCCAATATCAGCATCGTAGCCAGAGATGACGCTTTGCCGCTGGTGGCGGAGTTTTTTAATCGCGTGCTGCTTGGGGAACGCGTGTTGAGCCCGCAGATAGGCGCTTTTCTGGCGCCCTCCGTTAGCGGAGAGGAGGCGGCAACGCGAAAGTTGACCCGCTGTGAGAGCGACGTCTTGGCCTTTTTGTTCAACGGAATGAGCCTGCGGCAAATCGCCGAGTTGCAACGGCGCAGCATCAAGACGATCAGCGCGCATAAATGCAGCGCCATGCGTAAACTGCAGGTGAAGAATGACAGCGAACTGTTTTCTCTGCACGGCAATATTACGCGGCAATTGGGGGGGAAATGGTCAAAGGGCACCTAACCTTTAATGAAACGGTATGGGCTATGATTTATCGGCAGGCTTGCCGTTAAAAGCTTACCCAGTGTGGCCTATCCCTGGCGCCGATGCATGAAAAGCAGCTCGGCGTTAAAATATTGCTGAGTAGGCCGTTGATGACGTGCCGGGCTGCCTCTCCCATCTGAATATTGCATAGCACTCGATGTGTTGTTTAACGGAGGACGGGGCTGCGTAATTATTTTCGTCGTGAGGTTAAATGTTGATCGTGCGGAATCGCTCTACGTTGGTCGCGGTGTAAATCACCGTATTCTGGATGTTTTTGTGCCCTAAATAATCCTGAATCAAACGCGTATCGATCCCTTTATCCGCAAGGGCGTAACCGCAGGAATGTCGCAACATGTGAGGATGGACCTGAACGCTAATGCCGGCCATCTCGCCATACATTCTCATCAACCGATAGAGCTGCTGACGTGATATCTGCCCGCCGTGGCGCGACAGGAATAGCCATGGCGCTTCAGCGTCAGGATAGTTCGCCCGTTGGGCCAGCCAGTTTAACAGCGCCTGCCGTTCTCGCGGTTGAATGGGGTGCTGAACGGAAAACCCGTTTTTTAACCGGGATATATGGATCCTATTGGAGGTAAGGTCAATATCCTGAAGGCGCAATGCACGCAGTTCGCTAACCCGCAAGCCGTGAATAAAGCACATTAATAGTAAACAACGATCTCGAATGCTATTTTTTCCTTCATTCACAGCGGCAATCAATTGCTCAATTTCAACCTGACTAAGAAATTTCCTTTTTTTCATTTTCCCTTCCTGCGTCTTAGATGTTGGCGATTTCTATTATGATGTTTTATTAAAGCATTGGAACATAATAGGCGGCAAAGAAAATAAATAATTTCATTTGTGAATGCATGGGTTTTTATTGTTTTATTTTTCAAGTGAATGGCTTTTTGATTCATATATGTTTATTTAATTTATTTCGGGAAGCTATTTAATCAGCGAATATTGAGCGTCCTGTAAGAGCCGTATGGAAATTTTGCCACCGTCAGATGACCACGGGGATACCGCTTCTCTCAGAACGGTGCTTGATAAACTGTGTTGAGAATTCGTCTTGATCTCATTCTCACGCCGCTTACAATGCCTGCCAGATCGCGACTTCAGAGGTTTTTTCATGGAACTGCTACGGGTGGTTTATCACCAGTATCGTTGGCCATTTCTGGCTGTCATGGCGTTGACCATGGCCAGCGCCGGCTTAGGTATCGGTATCATTGCTTTTATCAATCAATACCTGATGGACGCCGGCGGCGATGCCTTGGCCGTGCTGCCGGTGTTTCTCGCCCTGTTGGCATTGTTGATAGCGGTCACCTTGGGTTCGCAATTGGCGCTGACGACATTGGGCCATTACTTCGTCTATCGCCTGCGTGGGCAGCTAGTGAAGCGCATTTTGGATACCGATATTGAACGCCTCGAACAATTGGGCAGCGCCTCATTGTTGGCCAGCCTGTCCAGCGATATCCGCAATATCACCGTTGCCTTCGTGCGCCTGCCTGAACTGGTACAAGGGGTGATTTTAACCCTGGGGGCAGCGGCCTATCTGGGGTGGCTATCGCCGAAAATGCTGGCGGTCACGGCAGTCTGGGTGGCGGTGACCGTCGTGGGCAGCGGCTGCCTGGTATCACGGGTTTATCGTCATATGGCCAGTTTGCGTGAGTCGGAAGAACGTCTCTATCATCGTTATGAGTCGGTGATTGACGGCCGCAAGGAACTGACGTTGAACCGCAAGCGGGCGCAGGCGCTGTACGAACAGGCCTATCAGCCCGATGCGCAAGCTTATCGCCACCACATCATTCGCGCCGATACCTTCCATTTGAGCGCGCTCAACTGGTCAAACATCATGATGTTGGGCGCGATTGGGCTGGTGTTCTTTATGGCCAACAGTCTGGGATGGGCGGACTCGGCGGTGGCCGCCACCTATTCACTGACGCTGCTGTTTTTGCGCACGCCATTACTGCAAGCGGTCGGAGCGTTTCCGACGCTGGTCAGCGCCGAAGTGGCCTTTAACAAGCTGAAGACGCTGCGCCTGGCCGAGTATCAACCGGCGTTTCCTGCCGCCGTTGGTCGCCCCTGGCAGACGCTGGAGCTGCGCGACGTGGTTTTTCACTATGCAGATACGGAACAGCAGCCCGGTTTTGCCGTCGGGCCGCTCAATCTGACGCTGCGGCGTGGTGAGCTGGTCTTTCTGATCGGCGGCAACGGCAGCGGCAAGTCAACGCTGGCGATGTTGTTGACCGGGTTGTACCGGCCGGTGAGCGGCCATATCGTTCTGGATGGCGTCGCACAGAGCGCAGCGGATATGCCGGACTACCGGCGGCTGTTTTCGGCGATTTTCACCGATTTTCATCAGTTCGATCGCTTGCAAGGGCCGGAAGGCGGCGAACCCGATGCGGATCTGGTCGCCATCTGGCTCGAGCGGTTGAATATGAAAAGCAAACTGCAGTTTGACGGCACCAGGGTGACCAATCCGCAACTGTCGCAGGGGCAACGCAAACGTCTGGCTTTGCTGCTGGCGGTGGCGGAACAGCGCGATATCTTGCTGTTGGATGAATGGGCCGCGGATCAGGATCCGCAATTTCGGCGCACTTTCTATCGTGAACTATTGCCGGAGCTGCGCGCGATGGGCAAAACGGTGTTTGCCATCAGCCATGACGATCACTATTTCGAACACGCCGATCGGTTGCTTGAGATGCGCTCAGGCCATTTACGTGAGCTGACCGGCAGCGAACGTGAACACGCCAGCCGGGATTCCGTCAGCAGAATCGGTTAACTCACGCCGGCCCGAGCGAGACCAAAACGGGCCGGTGCTTCTCTCCGCATGATCCCAGTACATCGCTTCATTTTCTCCCCCGTCTCCAGCGCTGCCTGTTGCCGATTTGGCTTACGGCCAGTCAAATAATTGATAGTTGAATTATTTACCAGTGGTTTAATTTCGACCTTCCAAGGTATGACACACTGCACCTTCGTTCGCCTATCAATTCAAGTTATCGCCTGCCGATAACAGTGATATCCACGGTGCTGTTCTTACTGAGGCGGTGATGCAGGCCTATGGCTGGCAGTTGTTTTTTAAATTTCCATAGGAAAAAGCCACTTTATTGATCGTTAAAATAGATCAATAATCATAATTTGAATGGTTTAATCTATTGGTTGAGGGCGCTGTGGTGAGCAAGGATGGATCAGATATCAAACGTAGAGCATGGCTGTGTGTATTTATCGGTAGCGGGCTGTTCTGGCTGTTAACCGCCGCCGTGATTTACTGGTTACTGAGTTAGCAGGTTAAGCAGGAAGGCGATTCGTGAACAAGAAGCAGGCTAAAAACCGTGAGGGCGCTGAGCGTCGCGCACAGTCTAAAATTCCGCCGTCATGGGTGCTGAGCGATGAGCAGCGCGCCTTTATTGAAGACTTATGGCAGGATACCGACTCTGAGCCGCCGCGGCCCCCATCGCGCAGCCGCGTTAGCTGATCACGCGGCGGCGGCCGGCCAGCGCGCCGAACAGCATTTGCAAGACGGTCAGGCACAGCAGGGCGATCAACGGCAAACGCCAACCTGCCGTCAGATCGTGCAGCAGGCCGAATAGGGTAGGCCCCAGCGCCGCCAACAGATAACCGACGGATTGCGCCATACCCGACAGCAGCGTCGCCTGATGATGATGCTGGCTGCGCAATCCAAAGAACGACAGCGCCAGCACCAGCGAACTCCCCGCCCCCAATCCGGCAAACGTCAGCCACACCAGTGAACTGGCGGGTTGCACCAACAATCCCCCGACGCCGATAAAGATCAGCAGCGAGCTGCCCAGCGCTATCGCCCGTTGATCGTGTGCGCGCGGCAAAATCACCACCATGACAAAGTTGGCGACGATGGCCACCACCTGGTAAACGAACAGCTCGAAACCTGCCTGCTGAGCTGAGGTGCCGTAGCTGGCGGCAAAGGCGCTGAACCAGCCGATGATGGTGTAGAAGGCGATCGATTGCAGCCCCATGAACATCGCCACTTGCCAACCCAGCGCGCTGCCCCAGGGAGAGCGATAGCGCTGTGGCTCCGTCGGCTGCGGCGCTTTGGCGGCGGGAGTGGCTGAGCGTCGCAGCTGCGGCAGCCACACCAGCAGCGCCAGCAACGCGGGCAACCCCCAGCACAGTAAGGAGAACCGCCAGCCGAGGTCGGCCAGGGCAGCCAGCGGCACCGCCAGGCCGGAGGCGATGGCGGCAACCAGCGACATCACCGCCGCATAGGCGGCGATCATCGCGGCGGCGCGATGCGGGAAATCTCTTTTCACCAGCGTCGGCAGCACTACGTTGGCGAAGGCGATGGCGGCGCCGATCAGGATGCTGCCCGGCCAGAGCATGGCGTCTTGCGGCAGGGAACGCAGCGCGATGCCGCAGACCAGCAGCGCGAGGGCGAGACCCAGGGTGCGCTCGATGCCGATGCGTTTCGCCAGCGCCGGAGTCAATGGCGAGAGGATGGCGAACAGGATCAGCGGCAGCGAGTTGATCAGGCCGGCGGCGGTGGCGGACAACGCCAGCTGCTGCTGGATCTGTTCCAGCAGCGGGCCGACGCTGGTCAGGGCGGCGCGCAGGTTGGCCGCGATCAGCATAATGCCGACGATCAGCAGAACGGGGCGGTGTAATCGGCGACGCGGGGTCGCGGTGGACGCTGGGGGTGAAGCGGGTTGCGGCATGGGTTCCTCGCACCAGGGCATGCAGTCAATCAGTGCTGCATGGCATGATGCGTTGATTGACGTTAACGCTTACGTACCGACAAATCGACGGTATCCGATCGCAAGTGTAGGGAAGATGGCGCGCGCTGACAAGGGGATGGCCCGGCGGGATGGCGGCGGTTAACCCCCACCGGCCGCAGGATAATTGCCATTATGTGATCCTGGTCACTGAGTGAACTAAAAGTCAGGGCGCGGGGCGCGCCAGGCGCCGCTTTCGCTTTCCTCGCAGCCCGCACCTCGGCGCTCCGGGCTTCTCGCCCATCCTGGCATTTCACTTTTTCTCCCTTCCGCTTTTTGGCTTTTCGATCCGTTTCGATTCGAAAGGTTTTTTGACGGTTTTTTTGCTAAAACCGGGCTGTAAGCCCGATCACAATTTCATTGCTTTCGCTTTGCTGTAATGCCTGCGCAGTAGAGCGAAAGCCATCTTCTCCCCGGCGATGCCGGAAACCTGAGGACCGCAGCTCATGCCAGTGAATACCGCAAAGCGACGTGAACACATTATCGATCTGTTATGCGAGCACGGCAGCGTGCGCGTGGAGCAGCTCAGCAAACAGTTTGCGGTATCCACGGTGACGATCCGCAACGATCTGCGCTTTTTGGAACGAAAAGGGTGTGCGCTGCGCGCTTACGGCGGCGCGATGCTCAATCAGCAATTCGCTTTCGATCGGCCGCTGCGGGACAAGGGGCGGTTGAATCGCGATGTCAAAACGCTGATCGCCAACGCGGCGGCCGGCTATGTGCGCGACGGCGATGCGCTGATCCTCGATTCCGGCTCCACCACCACGCAGATCGTGCCGTTCCTGAAGGGGCGGCGCGATCTGGTGGTGATGACCAATGCGCTGAACATTGCCTACGAGCTTTCGGGAAACGACGGGGTGGAGGTCATGGTGCTGGGGGGCAGCGTGCGCCGCAACTCTTACTCGCTCTACGGTCCGGCCGCCGAGCAGCAATTGCGTCAGTACCGCTTCGACAAGCTGTTTTTGGGCGTCGACGGGTTCGATCTGAGCGCCGGCATTACCACGCCTCACCCCGGTGAGGCACACCTCAATCGCGTGATGTGCGAGGTGGCGCGCGAGATTATCGCGGTGGCGGATGCCAGCAAATTCGGTCGCAAGAGCTTTTGCATGATTCGCGAAGCCGGACACATCCATCGGCTGATCACCGACAGCCGTCTTCCGGACGATTACGAGCGGGCGTTAACCGAGCTGGGCGTAGAGGTCATCATCGCCGATCGGTAGCAGGGCGCCTGCATGGGGGCTTCATGCAGCAGTTGTTACAGCTTGTCGAGCAGCACAAGGCCGGTATGCCGGTCGGGATCTTTTCCGTCTGTTCCGCCCATCCCTGGGTTCTGAAGGCCGCGCTGCGGCAGGCCAAAGCGCGCGGCACGCCGGTATTGGTGGAGGCGACGTCCAACCAGGTCAATCAGTTCGGCGGCTATACCGGCCAAACGGCGGCCCAGTTCCGCGATGCGCTGTGGCATCTGGCGGATGAGATTGGCCTGGCGCGCGATCGCGTGTGGCTGGGCGGCGATCACCTGGGGCCCAACGCCTGGCAAGATCGCCCGGCTCAGGAGGCGATGGCGCTGGCGGAAACCTTGATCGACGATTACGTCCGCGCCGGATTTCGCAAGATTCACCTCGATTGTTCCATGTCGTGCGCCGGCGATCCCTCGCCCCTGGGGGACGCCACGGTCGCCGAGCGTGCGGCGCGCTTGTGCGCGGTGGCGGAGCGGGCCTGGATGCAGAGCGGCGGCGAAGCGCCGGTCTATGTGATTGGCACCGAAGTGCCGGTGCCGGGCGGCGCGCAGGAGGCGCTGGGGAGTCTGCAGGTCACCACGCCGCAGGCGGTGGCGCAAACGCTGGAAACGCACCGTATCGCCTGGCAACAGGCCGAGCTGAACGATGCCTGGCAGAGAACCATCGCGCTGGTGGTGCAGCCGGGCGTCGAGTTCGATCACCACCGCGTCGAACGCTATCAGCCGCAGCGCGCCGACGCATTGAGCCATTTCATCGAACGCCAGCCGGGCATGATCTATGAAGCGCACTCCACGGACTATCAGCCGCCGCAGGCCTACCGCCAACTGGTGCGCGATCACTTCGCCATCCTGAAGGTGGGGCCGGCGCTGACCTTCGCGCTGCGCGAAGCGCTGTTCGCCCTCGATCGCATCGAGCGTGAATGGCTGGGGGAGCGCCAGTCGGCGCAGCTGTGCGCCACGCTGGAGCAGGTGATGCGCGAGCAGCCGCAGCAGTGGAGCCGCTACTACCACGGCACGCCGCACCAACAGTACCTCGATCGCCACTACAGCCTGAGCGATCGGGTGCGTTACTACTGGCCGCAGCCGCAGGTGCAGCAGGCGGTCGACGGGCTGCTGGACAACCTGCGCCGCAGCCCGGCGCCGCTGGCGCTGCTCAGCCAGTACCTGCCGGATCAGGCGCGGGCGCTGAACGCCGGCGAATTGAGCGCCGATCCGCAAGAGTGGGTGCTGCATAAAGTGACGCAGGTGCTCGACGATTACCACGCCGCCTGCTACCCGGAGGGCCGCTGACATGCCGAACATTTTAATGACCCGCATCGACAATCGCCTGGTGCACGGCCAGGTGGGCGTGACCTGGACCAACACCCTCGGCGCCAACCTGGTGGTGGTGGCCAACGATGAGGCCGCCGCCGATCCGGTGCAGCAGAACCTGATGGACATGGTGGTGGCGGAAGGGGTGCAGACCCGCTACTTCACGCTGCAGAAAACCATCGACGTGATCCACAAGGCGGCGGATCGGCAGAAGATTTTTCTGGTGTGCAAAACGCCGCAGGATGTGTTGACGCTGGTGCGCGGCGGGGTGCCGATCCGTTTCGTCAACGTCGGCAACATGCACTTCGCCGAGGGGAAGCGGCAGGTGCACAAAACGGTGTCGCTGGACGACGGCGACGTGGCCGCGTTTCGCGCGTTAGCGGCGCTGGGCGTGGAGTGCGAAGTGCGCCGGGTGCCGGATGAGGCGGGCGAGGCGATCGGCAAATTGCTCTTTTGAGCCAGGGGGAAAGCATGTTGACGGATGCGTTATTGATTGCGTTGTTGGCCGGGCTAGCGGGGGTGGATCTGTTCGACGGCCTGACCCACTTCCACCGGCCGGTGGTGATGGGGCCGTTGGTGGGGCTGATTTTGGGCGATGTCTACACCGGCTTGCTGGTGGGCGGTACGCTGGAGCTGGTGTGGATGGGGATGGTGCCGCTGGCGGGCGCCCAACCGCCGAACGTGGTGATCGGCGGGGTGATCGGCACCGCGTTCGCCATTCTGACCAAGGCCGATCCTAAAGTGGCGATCGGCGTGGCGGTGCCATTCTCGATTGCGGTGCAGGGCTGCATCACGCTGCTGTTTACGCTGTTCTCGCCGATGATGCACCGCTGCGATCGCATGGTGAAAGAGCTGAACTGGCGCGGCGTCGAACGGGTGAACTATCTCGGCATCGGCATCCTGTTCATCTTCTATTTCGTGGTGGCGTTCCTGCCGATTTACTTCGGCGCCGATGCGGCCAGCGCCATGGTGCAGAAGGCGCCGGGTTGGCTGCTGGACGGGCTGGCGGTGGCGGGCGGCATGATGCCGGCGATCGGCTTCTCGCTGCTGATGAAGGTGATGATGAAAAAAACCTACGTGGCCTATTTTATCCTCGGCTTTATCTCGGTCACGTTCCTCAAGCTGCCGATCCTGGCGGTGGCGCTGGGCGCCCTGGCGATCGCCCTGATCGATTTCTTCAACACGCAACGCGGCGCGGCAGAGGCGACGGCCCGGCCCGCTCCGCAGGAGGACGCCGAAGATGGCATTTAACGATTCCGACGATCTGCTGGCGCAAAAGGCCGAGCAACGCATGGCGCAGGCGCTGGCCACCAGCCAGGTGGAGCAGGACGACTATCTGGACAGCCAGCCCGCCGACGCGCTGACGCGCGGCGACATCAACCGAATGGCCTGGCGTTCGCTGCTGTTGCAGGCGTCGTTCAACTATGAACGCATGCAGGCCGGCGGCTGGCTGTACCAACTGATCCCCGGGCTGCGCAAGATCCACCGCAACCCGCAGGATCTGGCCAACTCGATGAAGATGCACATGGAATTTATCAACGTGCACCCGTTCGACGTCACCTTCCTGTCCGGCCTGGTGCTGGCGATGGAGCAGAACAAGGAGAAGATCTCCACCATTCGCGCGGTGAAAGTGGCGCTGATGGGGCCGCTCGGCGGCATCGGCGACGCGCTGTTTTGGCTGACGCTGCTGCCAATTTGCGCCGGGATAGGCGCTTCGCTGGCATTGGAGGGTAGCCTGTTCGGGCCGATCGTCTTCCTGCTGCTGTTCAACCTGTTCCACTTCGGCCTGCGCTTCGGGCTGGCGCACTACGGCTATCAGGCCGGCACCAGCGCGCTGGCGCTGTTGAAGACCCACACCCGGCGCATTTCTCACGCCGCGTCGATCGTCGGCATGACGGTGATCGGCGCGCTGGTGGCCTCGTATGTGCATCTGTCCACGCCGTTGGTGATGCATGCCGGCAAGGCCAGCGTGGCGCTGCAGACCGACGTACTGGACAAGTTGATGCCCAACTTGTTGCCGCTGTGCTTCACGCTGCTCATTTTCTTCCTGATGAAGCGGGGTTTCTCGCCGGTGAAGCTGATTGGCGTCACCGTAGCGATCGGCGTAGCGGGCAAATTTATCGGCATTTTGTGAGGAGTGGGCTATGCCAGGCATTGTGATTACCGGCCACGGCGGCTTCGCCACCGGGCTGTTGCAGGCGGTGGAGCAGGTGGTGGGGCCGCAGCCGCACTGCGCGGCGGTCGATTTCCCCGAACAGATGAGCACCGCGCAGCTCAACGACGCCTTGCGCTCGGCGCTGGCGGCGGTGGCGCAACCGGACGGCGTGGTGTTTCTCACCGATATGCTCGGCGGTTCGCCGTTTCGCAGCGCCTGCGAACTGGCGGATGCGCAGGGCGATTGCGAAGTGCTGACCGGCGTCAACATGCAGCTGGCGGCGGAAATGATGCTGGAGCGCGACGGGTTGAGCCTGGATGAGTTTCGCGAGGTGGCGCTGGCGTGCGGCAAACGCGGCCTGACCAGCCTGTGGCATGAGCGCCGCCGGGTGAAATGTGAAGACGTGCCGGCCGACGGCATCTGAACGAACACCGGGCGCCGCCGCGCCCGGCTCTGCGGGTTATGCCGGCAGCGGGCTTAGCATCAGGCGCGCCGCTTGATCTTCGCTGCGGCTGAAGCGCCAGCAGGTCTGGTGGTACTTCGCCACGCTGTTGCGGTGCGCCACGCTGATCAGCGTGACCTCCGGCAGTTCATCCACCAGCAGGCAGTACATCAGCTGTTCGGTTTCGTCGTCCAGCGCGCTGGTGGCTTCGTCGAGGAACAGGATGTTCGGGCGAATCAACAGGGCGCGGGCGAACGCCAGCCGCTGTTGCTCGCCCGGCGACAGGCGATGGCTCCAGTTGGCGGAGGTATCCAGCCAACGCTGCAGGTGCTTCAGGCGGCAGTTTTCCAGCACTCGCATCAGCTGCGGATCGCTGTATTCCGACGCCAGGCTCGGGTAGCTCAACGCTTCGCGCAGCGTGCCGATCGGAATGTAGCTGCGCTGCGGCAGGAACAGCGTGTTGGCATTGGCCGCTACCCCGATGGCGCCCGCGCCGTAAGGCCAGATACCGGCGATGGCCCGCAGCAGCGTCGACTTGCCGCAGCCGGAAGGGCCGACGATCAGCAGGCGATCGCCGCGTTGCAGCGTCAGCTCGGCGCCGGCCAGCAGCGGCTGGCCGTCGGGCAAGTGCAGGCTGAGGTTGCTCAGCGTCAACGGATGGGCGGTCTCTTCCCGCAGCTGAATGCCGCGCGGCTGATGATGCACCTGATCGACGGCGGCGTTGAAGCCGGCCAAACGGTTGACGCAGGCTTTCCAGGTCGCCAAATCGTTAAACGCGTCGATAAACCATGACAGCGCACCCTGTACCTGGCCGAAGGCCGAGGCGATCTGCATCAGGCCGCCCATCTGGATGGCGCCGGAGAAGTAGCGCGGCGCCGCCACCAGCAGGGGAAACACGATGGCGAACTGGCCGTAGAAGTTGGTGGCGATGTTCAGCCGCCGGGTGATGTGCATAATTGCCCACCAGTTGCTGCGAATAGTGTCGAAACGATCGCCCAGCTGCTGCGCCTCGCGCGGTTCGCCGTGGTACAGCGCGATGGCGTCGTTGTTTTCGCGGATGCGGATCAGGCCGAAACGGAAGTTTGCCTCATACCGTTCCTGGTTGAAGCCCAGCATGACCAGAGGTTTGCCGACCCACCAGATCAGCAGCGATCCCAGCACCGCATACAGCAGCGCGAACCACACCATATAACCGGGCAAGGTGATGGCATGCTGGCCGAGCGCGAAGGTCATCGGCCCGCTGACGTGCCATAGGATGTCGATAAAGGAAAACAGCGTCACCAGGCTGGAGAGCAGCCCGAGCGACAGCGACAGGGTATATTGGGTCAAGACGTTGAGATCTTCGGCGATACGCTGATCGGGGTTATCGACGATCTGCTGCTGCTCGGCGTGGTAATACGCCTGGTGCGCCAGCCACTTTGCCATGAACTTTTCCGTCATCCAGCGCCGCCAGCGCATCTGCAGCCCCTGAGTCAGGTAGATCTTGTAGACCGCCAGCACGATGAAGATCAGCGCCAGATAGGTAAAACGCCACAGCTGCGCCTTGAATACCGGGTAGTTTTTGTTCTGCAGCGCATCGTAGAACACTTGGTTCCACTGGTTGATCTGCACGCTGATATAGACCAGACCGAGCGACAGGACGACGATGGCGATCAGCATCATCCAGGCGCGCCATCGCTCCTCCGACACCCAAAAGGGTTTGATCAGCTGCCACACGGCGTGTTTCTGCAAGGGGGTTGCGTTCATAACGGCTCGATAATTGCGGTATTTCGTTCAGCATGGGCTGCGGGACGGTAACAAACAAACCGCGACTGTAAGCAGTTTTAACTCCGCTAACCGTTTGAAATAAGGCGGCTGAATCGACAGCGGCACGCCGACGGGCGCAATTGCGGCATACACTCCACCGCCGGGCGGTTATACTGGCGCCGAATTTTTGCAGAAAGGATAAACGATGAAGGCTTGGTTTCCCCTGTTGCTGACCTGCGGCGTCTTCGCCGGCGCCCGGGCCTGGGCGCACATTGACGAGCCGGACATCGCCGCCGACTGCCAAAAGGTGGCGAGCTACGCCGAACTGGGAAAAAAGGCCTATCAGCGGCAGGATTACGCCAAAGCTGCCGACATCTTTCGCGATCAGGCGGCCTGGAGCGAGTTTTGCGGCCTGAGCGAGCAGGCCATCGCCACGGCCTACAACAACGTGGCGCTGTCGCTGATGCGCGCCGGGGAATTGCTCAAGGCACAGGCCTACCTGGCGCTGGCGCCGCACGATGACAAATCGCAGCACAACATGAGCCTGTTGCGCCAACGCCTGGCGCAGCGGCCGCAGCCGCAGGGGCCGGGCGGCGTGTATTGGCAATACGCCGGGCGCGGCGTGTGGAGCGAAGTGGCGGTGAAGCCGCAGGGCGAGCGCTGGCTGATCGATTTTTCCGGCTACGCCATGCCGCAGATGGGGCTGTATTACGGGCCGAACATGGGTGACTTCACCGCCGAGCTGCCAATTGAGCACGGCAAAGCGGTCTACCATCAGCATGACTCGGAAAGCGCGCAGGTCTGCGACGTCACGCTGGAATTTGGCGAGCAAGCGCTGGAGATGCACACGCGGGGGGATTGCGGGTTCGGTCACAACGTGCGCGCGGAAGGGCGGTTCGTGCGAGTCGAATGACCCGCCCCGGCAGCCGGGGCGGGAAAGGTAGGTTACGCCAGCGCGGCGGCGCCCAGCAGGTTTTTCCAGGCTTCCACGTTACCCAGATAGTTGCCGGCCGGCAGCAGATGCAGACGGCCTTCGCTGTCCTGCAGCGCAAAGGTCGGGAAGCCCTGGCCTTGCACTTTGGCCAGTAGCGCCCGGCTTTCCGCGATGTGCTGCGCGGTTGGCGCGCCGGTGTTGAAACGCATTTCGGCGATAAACGCCGCCGAAGGCAACCCCAATTCTTTCGCCAATGCTTCCAGCACCGGCGTATCGGCGATGCGCCGGCCTTCTTGATAGTGCGCCTGCTGAATGCGGTGCAGCATGTCCAGCCCGCGCCCCGCCAGCTTTTCCGCCGCCAGGATAGCGGTGATCGGCGGCTCGGAATCCATCACTGCCGTGGTGTCGCGCAGCAGGCCGTTGAAATAGGCTTCGCCAAAAGGCTGGCCCGTCATCTCGGCGATGCGTTTGTCGTGCGGAATGACGTAGTTGCGCCATTCGTCGGTAATCTGACGGCGGTTGTTGCCGGTCATCATGCCGCCGGCATGCGGCACGATCTTCAGCCCAGGGAGGCTCTGAGCCGCTTTCACCAGCGGTGCGGCGCCGTAGCACCAGCCGCACAGCGGATCGAAAATGTAATGCAGAGTGGTTTCGGTCATCTTTACTCCTCGCCTGGCGCGCGGCAGCTCACCGCGGCGCCAGGGCTGGTTCAATCACGCACGGGCGCTTATTGCGGCCACTTCATCTCGCCTTTCAGCACTTTCGCGCTCAGTTCCAGGCTCGACTCGTCTTTCAGCGTCGGGTAGTGCTTTTTCATCGCCTCAATCAGCGCGGCGGAATCCTTGGCCTTCGGCAGCTCGGCTTCCAGCGTGGTCAGGTATTTCTGGGTAAAGTGCACCGATGCCAGCGTTTGCGCTGCGCCCGGCAGGAAGTGGCCCGGCACCACGACCTGCGGCTTCAGCGCTTCGATGTTTTTCAGCGTCTGCTGCCAGTGCTGGCGCGATTCCACGCTCTGGTTGTCGGCGATCCACGGGTGGATATTGTCACCGGCGACCGCGACACCGCCAACGACCGCCTTCAGCGCCGGGATCCACACGAAGGTGCGATCGGGGGTCGGGCCGTTCAGGCCTTTCACTTCCACTTTCTGGCCGTCGATGGTGAAGCTGTCGCCCTGCAGCGGCTGCGGCACGATCACGGTTTTCGGCACGTTGTCTTTCAGGATCGGGCCCCAATAGGCGACTTTACCGTCTTTGGTAGCGTTGATGTCCTTGATAGTGCCTGGCGAAGCGATGATTTTCGCCTCCGGGAAGGCCGCTTTAATCACGTCCAGACCGAAATAGAAATCCGGGTCTGAGTGGCTGATATAAACGGTGGTCAGTTTCTTGCCGGTCGCCTTGATCTTTTTAACCAGCGCTTCGGCGTCGTTACGCTGGAACTGAGCGTCGATCAGCGCCACTTCGTGTTTGCCGCTGATGATTTCGGAAGACACCGGGAACACGCTTTTCTCGCCCGGGTTATACACTTCCATGGTCAGGGTATCGGCCGCGGTGGCGTAGGCGCTGAGGGTGGCGACGCCGGTGAAGGCCAGAGTTAACAGTGATTTCTTAAACATGGGCAGAGGTCCTTAGGTATCGGTTAATGTTGTAATGATGTTAGGTTGCATAAAGCGATAGAAAAACCGGATAATAAGCAATTATTCGTTGCATAAATCGGACTAATCATGGATCGCATTACCGCCGCAGAGGTTTTTGTCACCATCGTCGATCGCGGCAGCATGATCGCCGCTGCGGAAACGCTGGAGATGTCGCGCGCGATGGTGACGCGCTACCTGGCGCAGATGGAGCAATGGGCCGGGGCGCGTTTACTGCACCGCACTACCCGTAAGCTTAGTCTGACCGACGCCGGTGAGCGTACTCTGGAGCGCTGCCGGCAAATGCTGGCGCTGGCGGGGGAGATCGACCTGGTAGAGGAAGGGCAGAGCGACGAGCTGCGCGGCCTGCTGCGCATCACCTGTTCGCAGTCGCTGGGGCAAACGGCGCTGGTGGGGGCGGTCGCTCAGTATCTGAAGCGCCACCCGCAGGTGGCGGTCGATCTGCAGATGAACAATCGGGCGGTGAACCTGGTGGAAGAGCGCATCGATCTGGCGCTGCGCATCACCAACGAGCTGGATCCCAACCTGATCGCCCGCCCGCTGTCCACCTGCGCATCGGTGGTGTGCGCCGCGCCGGCATATCTGGCGGCGCACGGCACCCCGCGTCAACCGCAGGATCTGGCGTTGCACAACTGCCTGACCTACTCCTATTTCGGCAAAAGCCTGTGGCACTTCGATGCTCAGGGCGTGAAATCGGCGGTAGCGGTCAGCGGCAACCTGAGTGCCAACGAGTCGGTGGTGCTGATGGCCGGCACGGTGCAGGGGGCGGGCATTTCCATGCAGCCCTATTATTCGGCGGCGCCGCTGCTGGCCAGCGGCGAACTGGTCGAACTGTTGCCGGATTACCGGCCGCAGTCGATGGGCATCTACGGCATCTATACCTCACGCCGCCAGATGCCCGCCACCTTGCGCACCATGCTGGACTTTCTGGTGGAGTGGTTCGCCACCGATCCGCAGTGGCAGGCGACGCTGCGCTGATGCTGCGGCAATATTCCCCCGCCGCTTTCAGCGCTTGACGGCGGCGGCCAGCCGGGCGGCAAAGGCGGCGGCCTGCTGATGAAGGTGGTCGATAAAGGCCGTCACCAGCGCCGACGAGGGGCGGTGTAGCGGCCGAATAAGGCTGACGGTGAACGGCACGTCGATGCTGAACGGCCGCACGTGCACGCCGTTACCGGCATAGTCGAGCGCCGTCAGCGGGTTGACGATCGACACCCCCACGCCGGCCCTCACCATGGCGCATACCGACGCCGCGCTGTGCGTTTCCATCACCATGCGGCGCTCGACGCCCTGTTCGCCGAACAGCGTATCCAACAGGTGGCGATAGCTGTCGGTGCTCGACAGGCTGATAAAGTTCTGCCCGGCGAAGTCCTGCGGCGTCAGCCGATCTTTCAGCAGCAGCGGGTGGCCCGTCGGCAGCACGCACACTTCGTTCAACGTCATCAGCGTCACCCGCTCGGTGCCCGCCGGCGTCAGGGTGGTTTCCGTCAGCCCGAGATCGTGGCGCTGGGCCGACAACCACTCTTCCAGCAGCGGCGACTCTTGCGGGATAACGCTGAAGCTGACTTCCGGGTAACGTTCGATAAAGGGCCGGCACACCGCCGGCAGCAGCGATTGGGAAAATACCGGCAGGCACACGATCGACAGCTGCGCCTGCTGAAACTGGCGGATGCCGGCGGCGGCGTTGACGATGCGATCGAGGCCGTAATAGGAGCGCTGCACCTCTTCGAACAACCGTAGGCCCTGCACGGTAGGGGACAAGCGCCCGCGCACCCGATCGAACAGTTGCAGCCGGATCAGCTTCTCAAAGCGCGCCAGCTCGCGGCTGACGGTCGGTTGCGAGGTTTGCAGCAGGGCCGCCGCCTCGGTCAGGTTGCCGGTGGTCATCACCGCCCGAAAGATTTCGATCTGCCGCAAAGAGATGCTGTGCATGGCGAGGGCGCTCGATTAAGGGGAAAGCCATATCATAAATGAATAGACTACGGCTAAATAGATATTTTCCACCCGATTCAGCGTGCGGCACTATGGCGTTATCTGCCGTCATTTTTGAATTGGGAATATCGCCATGCCACGCCCGTTGCACGACACCTCCACTGCGTTGAACGCCGCTAACCTGTTGGCCTTGCCGCAGCGTTTCGGCTGCCCGGTTTGGGCCTATGATGCGGACATCATCAGCCAGCGTATCGCTCAGCTGCGCCATTTCGACACTATCCGTTTCGCACAGAAGGCCTGTTCGAACATTCATATTTTGCGCTTGATGCGCGAGCAGGGCGTGAAGGTGGATTCGGTGTCGCTGGGCGAGATCGAGCGGGCGCTGCAGGCCGGTTTTCAGCCGGGCGGCGAACCGAGCGAAATCGTGTTTACCGCGGACGTGTTGGATCATGCGACGCTGGCGCGCGTCAGCGAATTGAAGATCCCGGTCAACGCCGGTTCCATCGACATGCTGGAGCAGCTCGGCCAGGTTTCCGCAGGGCACCCGGTGTGGCTGCGCATTAACCCGGGTTTTGGCCACGGCCACAGCCAGAAAACCAACACCGGCGGCGAGAACAGCAAGCACGGTATCTGGTATGCCGACCTGCCGCAGGCGGTGGAGAAAATTCGCCGCTACGGCCTGAAGCTTGTCGGCGTGCATATGCACATCGGTTCCGGTGTCGATTACCAGCATCTGGAGCGCGTCTGCGATGCGATGGTGCAGCAGGTGATCGATCTCGGTCATGATATCAGCGCCATTTCCGCCGGCGGTGGCCTGTCTATCCCGTACCAGTACGGCGAAGAGGCGATCGATACCGAACACTATTTCGGGTTGTGGAACCGGGCGCGTGAACGCATCGCCGCGCATCTGGGGCATCCGGTGCAGCTGGAGATCGAACCGGGGCGTTTCCTGATGGCGGAAGCGGGCGTCTTGGTGGCCGAGGTGCGGGCGGTAAAAGACATGGGCAGCCGCCACTTCGTGCTGGTGGACGCCGGTTTTAACGATCTGATGCGCCCGGCAATGTACGGCAGCTATCACCATATTTCGCTGTTGCCGGCCGATGGGCGCGACACCTCGCGGCAAGCGCTGCGCGAGACGGTAATTGCCGGGCCGCTGTGCGAATCCGGCGACGTGTTCACCCAGCAGGCGGGCGGCGGCGTGGAAACCCGCGAACTGCCGCCGGTGCAGATCGGCGATTATCTGGTGTTCCACGACACCGGCGCCTACGGCGCATCGATGTCCTCCAACTACAACAGCCGCCCGCTGTTGCCCGAAGTGCTGTTCGAAAACGGCGAGCCGCGGCTGATCCGCCGCCGCCAGACCATCGAAGAGCTGATCGCGCTGGAGCTTATCTGATAAGCGGGCGGGCGCCTTGCGCTCGCTTCACAGCGTCATGCGGCGGTGTTGGCCATTGGGCAATTGCACATCCAGCGACAGCGTGCCGCCCATGGCCTCGATATAGCGTTTGAGCGACGACAGCTTTATTTCGCTGCCGCGCTTTTCCAAATTGGCGACGGAGGGTTGGCTGATGCCGAGCCGCTTCGCCAATTCAACCTGAGAGACCGCCAGCTCTTCCCTCAGCATCGCCAGCCGCAGCTCGAAAATTTCCTGGTCCGCTTTTTGCCTGGCGGCGGCAACGACGGCGGGATCGAGTTTATCGATCAGTTGGGATAAAGGTTTGGCCATCTGCACTACCTCCGGGTTGCCAGATAATGTGAAAACTCCATTGCGGCGATGGGCAACATGCGCTGGTAAAAGCGTTTGTCGCCGGTTTTATCGCCACCGCACAGCAATACCGCTTGCCGCTGTGGGTCAAAGGCGAAAAACACCCTGAAAGGGCGCCCGCGGTGTTGAACGCGCAACTCCTTCAACTGCCGGACCGCGTCGGAAAAATACAGCGTATCGGCATGCGGCCGCGTCAACTGCGGGCCGAACGTCTGCAATTTGTAGATCGCCGCCAGGATACTTGTTTGCTGGGCGTTGTTCAGCGCTAAAAACCAGTCGTCGAACCGTTCGACGGTCACCACTTGCCACATGATGCGCTCCGAATATAGCGTTTATGCTATATAGTGTAAAGGTTATTGTGCCAACAATATGCACGAACGCTGGGAGCGGAAAAAATCCAAAAGCGGGAAATGCGGCGGGCTGCGCAATCTGAGCGCATGGGTGATGGCTCACCCATGCGGCGGCGCGAATTACGGCTGTTCGTGCGCGTTGTTGAGGGTGGCGACCGAGTGGCGGCGCACCAGCGTCGGGCTGAACATGTTGGTGATTTCCGGCAGCGGTTGACGATTGGCCAAGGCCAGGGCCAGTTCCGCCGCCTGGGTCGCCATCGCCACGATCGGGTAGCGAACGGTAGTCAGGCGCGGCCGCAGGTAGCGCGAAATCAGTACGTCGTCGAAACCGATCAGCGAAATTTGCCCAGGTACGTCGACGCTGTTGTCGCTCAGCACCGAAAGCGCGCCGGCGGCCATCGGATCGTTGTAGCAGGTAACGGCGGAGAAAGAGCGGCCGCGGCCGAGCAATTCGGTCATCGCCTGTTCGCCGCCGATCTCGTCCGGTTCGCCGTAGGCGATCAGCTTTTCATCCACCGCAATGCCGTGCTCCTGCAGCGCGTCGAGATAGCCTTGCAGGCGATCGGTGGCGTCGGAAATCTGGTGGGTGGAGCAGATGATGGCGATGCGCTGATGCCCTTGCTGGATCAGATGACGGGTCGCCAGCCAGGCGCCGTAGCGATCGTCGAGCGCCACGCAGCGCGTTTCAAAACCCGGCAGCGTGCGGTTGATCAGCACCATGCCCGGGATCTGCTGCATCCAGCCGCCAAGTTCCCGATCGCTCAGACTTTTGGCGTGCACCACCAGCGCCTCGCAGCGATGTCGCACCAGCTGTTCAATCGCCTGACGCTCTTTTTCGGCGTCGTGGTAACCGTTGCCAATCAGCAGAAAATTGTGGGTGGCGTAGGCCACCTGCTCGACCGCTTTGACCATCGCCCCGAAGAAGGGGTCGGAAACGTCGGAGACGATCAGGCCCAGCGTTTCGGTGGACTGCTGCGCCAGCGCCCGTGCGTTGGCATTGGGGTGATACTGCAGCTGTTCCATGGCGGCCAGCACCGCGGTGCGCGACCCTTCGCTGGCCTTGGGGGAATTGTTTATCACGCGGGATACCGTGGCCACGGAAACACCCGCCAGCCTGGCAACATCCTTTATCGTAGCCATATCAGTCAACACATCCTGGGTAATCGCTTACATCCCCCAGTTTTGCGGAAAAAAACCGGGGCTGCAAGCGGTGTTGTGCGCAACTTGTGGCGGCCGTTGCAGAATCTTTTCGCGGCTGCGCGCATAACCGTCGGCCGCCGAACGATAGCGCAATTTGTACGTTGGCACTGGCGACGGGCTGAGGTAACGTCTGTGCATTCCGATTTGCGCCGAGAACGCCATGTCCATTAAACGCTATCCGCAGCTCGCCCATTGGGGCGCCTATACCGCCGTGGTTGAAGACGGCCGGCTTATTCGCTGTGAACCCTTCGCCGACGATCCCGACCCTTCGCCGTTGCTCGATTCCATCGTACCGATGGTTTACTCCGACAAACGTATCCACAAGCCGGCGGTGCGCCGCTCGTGGCTGCAAAAGCGCGAGGGCAGCGACCGCACGCTGCGCGGCAGGGAAGATTTCGTCGAAGTGGACTGGGAACTGGCGCTCGATTTGGTGGCGCAGGAGAATCGCCGGGTGCGCGATCGCTACGGCGCCTCCGGGCTGTTTACCGGCTCTTATGGCTGGTCGTCGGCCGGGCGCTTGCATCATGCGCGCTCGCTGGTGCGACGGTTCTATTTCAGCGGCGGCGGCGGGGTCGATCAGCAGGGCAACTACAGTTGGGGCGCGGCGCAGTTTTTCCTGCCGTATGTGATCGGCACTTTCTCGCCGTTGACCGGGCGCGTCACCAGTTGGCCAAGCGTGGTGGAGCATTGCGAGCTGTTTGTGGCGTTTGGCGGGCTGGCGCTGAAAAATGCCCAGGTCTCTTCCGGCGGCGCGGCGGAGCATGCGCTCAAACCCTGGCTGCAAAAGCTGGCGCACAAGGGCACGCCGGTTGTCAACATCAGCCCGATGCGCGACGACTGCCCTGGGTTCGTCAACGCGGAGTGGATCCCGATCCGGCCGAATACCGACGTGGCGCTGATGCTGGCGCTGGCTTACGAAATTCAGCGGCTGGGCGCGCAGGACGAAGCCTTCCTGCACAGCCACTGCGTGGGCTATCAACAGTTGGCGGATTACCTGAACGGCGTGAGCGACGGCGTGGCGAAAACGCCTGCCTGGGCCAGCGCCATTACCGGCATTCCGGCGGCGCGCATCGCTCTGCTGGCGCGGCAGCTGATCGGCGTGCGCAGTTTTATCACCTGTTCCTACTCCGTACAGCGCGCGCACCGCGGCGAGCAACCCTATTGGATGATGATCGCGCTGTCGTCGATGTTGGGCCAGGTGGGCCTGCCGGGCGGCGGCTTCTCGTTCGGCCACGGCTCGATGAACGGCGTCGGCAACCCGCGCGTGGACACCCCCGCGCCGAGCATGCCGGTAGGGGAAAACCCGGCCGGGCTGGCGATCCCGGTGGCGCGCATCTGCGACATGCTGCTGCACCCCGGCGAAACCTATCAATTTTGCGGCGAGACGCGGCAGTACCCGGATATCCACCTGGTGCACTGGGCCGGCGGCAACCCGTTCCATCACCATCAGCAGCTGAACCGGCTGGTGGAAGGCTGGCAGAAGCCGGATACGGTGATCGTACAAGATATCTGGTGGACGGCGGCGGCCAAAATGGCGGATATCGTGTTGCCGGTCACCAGTTCGCTGGAGCGCAACGACATCGGCGGCTCCTCGCGCGATCGCTACGTGCTGGCGATGCATCAGGCGATTGCGCCGCAGCATCAGGCGCGCAACGATTTCGATATCTTCGCCGATCTGGCGGAGCGCCTGGGCTATCGCGAGCGCTTTACCGAAAACCGCGGCGAGCGGGCCTGGATCGAAGATATCTATCGGCAATGCGGCGCGGCGCAGCGGCGCGCCGGCGTCGCCTGGCCCGAGTTTGAGGATTTTTGGCGCCGGGGCTATGTCGAACTGCCCGCGCCGGCCAAGGAGTTCGTATTTTTTGACGCGTTCCGCGCCGATCCGCAGGCTAACCCGCTGCAGACGCCCAGCGGCAAGATCGAACTGTTCAGCGAGCGGATCGCCGGTTATCGCTACGAGGATTTCGCTCCGCATCCGCAGTGGCGGCCGCCGGTCGAGTGGCTGGGGGCGCCGCAGGCCAAAACCTGGCCGCTGCATCTGATCTCCATTCAACCGAGCGATCGTCTGCACAGCCAGATGGATCCGGCGCCGCTGGCGCAGGGCAATAAGACCGCCGGGCGCGAAACCCTGTATATGCATCCGGAGGACGCGGCGCAGCGCGGCGTGGCGGACGGCGCCGAAGAGCTGGTCAGCAATGCGCGCGGCAGCTGTTTGGCGGGGGCCTCCCTCACCGACGGCGTGACGCGCGGCGTGGTGCTGATGGCGACCGGCGCCTGGTTCGAGCCGGGTTACGACGCGCAGCGCCGGCCGGTCGAGCAGGCGGGCAACCCGAACGTGCTGACGCTGGATATCGGCACCTCGCCGCTGACGCAGGGGCCGAACGCCATGAGTTGCCTGGTGGAGGTCAGCGCGCGATGAGTGAAGGTTTCACGTCGGGATAACCGGCTCGCCGTCGCGGCTGTATTTATTTTTTCGCCGCTGCGGGAAGGTTTAAGTTTCATTGAGTTATTACAGTAGATCGCGGGAAATTTACAGCTGGTTGCATTTGGAGCAGAACTCTTGCGATTCGCCGGTAGTTTCCTGCACGCCATCTCTCTAGAGTAGGTGATCCCAGAGGTATTGATTGGTGAGAAATCAGCATACTCTGTATGTTGAAGCCATTTTCAATTGCACCAACCTACGCGGATGCGTAGGTTTTTTTTTGCCTGCCATATAGTATTCTTTTCCCTACAACGATTTACGCCTCCATGGCCAAGGGAGAAGGGCATGATCTTTTCACTGCTGCGCGCGCTGTTTCGCCTGCTGTTTCGGGTACGGGTCGAAGGGGACGTTCAGCACTTCGAGCGGCAAAAACTGCTGATTACGCCGAACCACGTCTCTTTCCTCGACGGCGTGTTGCTGGCGCTGTTCCTGCCGATTAAACCGGTGTTTGCGGTTTACGCCAGCATCGGCGAGAGCTGGTTTATGCGCTGGCTGCGGCCCTACATTGATTTCGTCTCGCTCGATCCCACCAAGCCGATGGCCATCAAGCAACTGGTGCGCATGGTCGAGCAGGGGCGGCCGATCGTGGTGTTCCCTGAAGGGCGCATCACCGTGACCGGCGCGCTGATGAAAATCTACGACGGTGCGGCGTTTATCGCTGCCAAATCGGGCGCCACCGTGGTGCCGGTGCGGATCGACGGCCCCGAGTTCAGCCCGTTCGGCCGCATGGCCGGGGTGTTCAAGATCCGCTGGTTCCCGCAAATCAGCATCCGCATCTTGCCACCGACCACGCTGCCGATGCCGGAAGCGCCGCGCGCGCGTGAACGCCGGGCGCTGGCGGGCGATCGGCTGATGCAGATCATGATGCGGGCGCGAATGGATACGCGCGAACCGCAGACGCTGTTCCATGCCTTGCTGGCGGCGCAGCACCGCTACGGGCGCCGCAAGCCCTGTATCGAAGACATCGCTTTCAAAGAAGACAGTTACCAGACGCTGATCAAGAAATCGCTGGGCGTCAGCCGCATTCTGCAGCGCTTTACCGCCGAAGGGGAACACGTCGGGCTGCTGTTGCCGAACGCCACCATCACCGCGGCGGCGATCTTCGGCGCTTCGCTGCGTAACCGTATTCCGGCGATGCTCAACTACACCGCCGGCGCCAACGGCCTGAACAGCGCGATGCTCGCCGCCGGCATCAAGACCATCGTCACCTCGCGCCAGTTTCTGGAGAAGGGCAAGCTGACCCACCTGCCGGAGCAGGTGACGCAGGCCAACTGGGTGTATCTGGAAGATCTGAAAGACACCGTTACGCTGGCGGACAAGCTGTGGATTTTGCGGCACTTGCTGCAGCCGCAGCGCGCGGCGTTGCCGCAACGCCCGGAGGACGCGGCGCTGATCCTGTTCACTTCCGGTTCCGAAGGCCACCCCAAGGGCGTGGTGCATTCGCATGCCAGCCTGCTGGCTAACGTAGAACAAATTCGCACCATCGCCGACTTCACGCCGCGCGACCGTTTCATGTCGTCGCTGCCGCTGTTCCACTCGTTCGGCCTGACGGTGGGGCTGCTTACGCCGCTGATCACCGGCAGCCGCATTTTCCTCTACCCCAGCCCGCTGCACTATCGCGTGGTGCCGGAGCTGGTGTATGACCGCAACTGCACGGTGCTGTTTGGCACGGCGACCTTCCTCAACAACTATGCGCGCTTCGCGCATCCGTATGATTTCGCCCGCCTGCGCTACGTGGTGGCCGGCGCGGAGAAACTGGCGGACAGCACCAAACAGATCTACCAGGACAAATACGGCATCCGCATTCTGGAAGGCTATGGCGTGACCGAATGTGCGCCGGTGGTGTCCATTAACGTGCCGTTGGCGACCAAGGTGGGCACCGTCGGCCGCATCATGCCGCAGATGGAGGCGCGCCTGATTGCGGTGCCGGGCATCGATAACGGCGGCCGCCTGCAGCTGAAGGGGCCGAACATCATGAAAGGCTATCTGCGGGTTGAGCGCCCCGGCGAGCTGGAACCGCCGGCGGCGGAAGATGCGAACGGCGTGCTGCAGCCGGGCTGGTACGACACCGGCGATATCGTCAGCCTGGATGAGCAGGGCTATTGCACCATTCGCGGCCGCGTGAAACGCTTCGCCAAGCTGGCGGGCGAGATGGTGTCGCTGGAGAGCGTCGAATTGCTGGCGCAACGGCTGTCGCCGGAAAAAATGCATGCCGCCACGGCCAAAGGCGACAGCAGCAAAGGCGAGGCGCTGGTGCTGTTCACCACCGATCCCGCCATCACTCGTGAAGCATTGCTGCGGGTGGCGCGTGAGCTGGGCAGCCCGGAGCTGGCGGTGCCGCGCGATATTCGCCTGTTGAAAACGCTGCCGGTGCTCGGCAGCGGCAAACCCGATTTCGTCACCCTGCGTCATATGGCCGAACAGCCGGAGAGTGCCCGATGAATCCTTCGACCGAGTCCCCTTTGCTGTCACGCGGCATGATCGCCGTCATCAGCGCGCAGTTCCTCTCGGCGTTCGGCGACAATGCGTTGCTGTTCGCCACGCTGGCGTTGATCAAGCAGCAGCTGTATCCGGACTGGAGCCAGCCAATCCTGCAGATGGCCTTCGTCGCCACCTACATCATCCTGGCGCCGTTTGTCGGCCAGGTGGCCGACAGCTTTGCCAAAGGGCGGGTGATGATGTTCGCCAACGCCTTAAAATTGGCGGGGGCGTTGGTGATCTGTTTTGGGGGAAACCCGTTCCTCGGCTACAGCCTGGTCGGGGTGGGAGCCGCCGCGTATTCGCCGGCCAAATACGGCATTCTGGGCGAGATCACCAGCGGCGAGAAGCTGGTCAAGGCTAACGGCCTGATGGAGGCCTCGACTATCGCCGCCATTCTGACCGGTTCGGTGGCCGGTGGCATTCTGGCGGACTGGCATGTGGTGGCGGCGCTGGCGGTCTGCGCCTTGGTTTACGCGGGGGCAGTGGTCGCCAACCTGTATATTCCGCGCCTCGCGGCGGCGCGCCCGGGCGCTTCCTGGCGCCCGCGGGCCATGACGAACAGCTTCTTTACCGCCTGCGTCACGTTATGGCGCGATGGGCAGACGCGTTTTTCCTTGATCGGCACCAGCCTGTTCTGGGGGGCCGGCGTGACGCTGCGTTTTCTGCTGGTGCTGTGGGTGCCGGTGGCGCTCGGCATCGCCGATAACGCCACGCCGACGCTGCTGAACGCCATGGTAGCCGTCGGTATCGTGGTGGGGGCCGGCGCCGCCGCACGCTTTGTCACGCTGAAGACGGTGAAGCGCTGCATGCCGGCCGGGATCCTGATCGGCGTTGCGGTCGCGGTATTCGCGCTGCAAACCACCATGCTCAATGCCTATGTCTTGTTGGCGATCATCGGCATGCTGGGGGGCTTCTTCGTGGTGCCGCTCAATGCGTTGCTGCAGGAGCGGGGCAAGCATTCGGTCGGAGCCGGCAATGCTATCGCGGTGCAAAACCTGGGTGAAAACGCCGCCATGTTGCTGATGCTGGCGCTGTATTCGCTGGTGGTGAAGCTGGGCGTGCCGGTGGTGGGCGTCGGCGTAGGGTTTGGCGTGGTGTTTGCGCTGGCGATTAGCGCGCTATGGTGGTCGCAGCGGCGGTGAACCGGGGCGCAGCCATGAACTGCTCCCCAAATGTTGGACACATCTTACATTTGGAGGTGCAGTTCTATGTAGTTTTCGCTGCAAGACAATCTCAGTGACGTCCGGCATTACATTGCCGGGCTTGGCAGCCAGCGGCTAACCGCCAGAAAGTTCTCCGTCGCTCATGTACAGTTGCGGCGCTGTATTGCCGCCTATCAACACCATGGCGAGTCGGGCC
>NZ_JAVHUX010000015.1:0-49732 GCF_030954545.1 Serratia sp. MF1(2023)
CCGTTACGACGCCTGGGGCAACCTGATCAGCCGGCGCAACGGCCTGTACGAACAGCACTACCGCTACGACGCCGACAATCGGCTGGTGCAGGCGCACGGCCGCGGCCCGCAGGGCGAGTTCGAGGCGCAGTATCATTACGACGCGCTGGGCCGCCGCAGCCGCAAGGCGGTGCGCTACAAGGGCAAAACCGAACAGACGACCCGTTTCCTGTGGCAGGGCTACCGGTTGCTGCAGGAGCAGCGCGACGACGGCAGCCGCCGCAGCTGGAGCTACGATCCGGCCAGCCCGTGGAGCCCGCTGGCGGCGCTGGAGCAGGCGGGCGACAGCCGCTCGGCAGATATTTACTGGTATCACACCGATCTGAACAGCGCGCCGCTGGAAGTGACCGACGCGGCGGGCAACCTGTGTTGGTCCGGGCAATACGATACCTTCGGCAAGCTGCAGGGCCAGACGGTGGCCGGTGCGGCGAAGCGGCAGGGCGCGCAGTATCAGCAGCCGCTGCGCTACGCCGGGCAATATCAGGACGACGAAAGCGGCCTGCACTACAACCTGTTCCGCTACTACGAACCCGAGGTGGGGCGTTTCACCACGCAGGATCCGATAGGGTTGGAAGGCGGGCTGAATTTATATGCATACGCGAAAAATCCGCTCATTTGGGTTGACCCGTTAGGCCTTACTGGTTGTAGCATTCAACCTGGTAAAAACTTTAAAGATCACTTTATTCGGCATAAAGGTATACTAGAAGGCTATTTAGGGAAAAAATATCCAAAATGGAAAGTGGATGAAGGTGCTGAGTTCTTGAGAGATGTTGAAAAGTTACGAGATAGCGGGAAATTGGTCCATGTAGGACAAGGGACAATTAAAAAAGGTCAGCCTGTGATGGAGATATATAGAGGTGAAGGGATGACCTATATTTCTAAAAAGCTGTCTGATGGTAGGGAGGAATTTGTAACTCTTATTGAGTCTGGCAAAGGCATGGATCTTGGGATTGTTTTTTCACCATAGGAGTGCATATGAAAGAATTTATTGAGCATGTAACTAGGAGTAGCGTCAGTGATATAATTGTCACGGGTTATATAGATGGGGAAACAGTACCAGTGTTTCATCCGATGTATGACAGAGTTTACTTTATATCAGATGAAACTATATTTGAACTGTATATTGATGATGATGGGATTGTTAATTCACGTTTAGTTGAAAACATCGTTCCATGGTTTGAGGTGGATGAGGATGATAAGTTTTCCATGATGTCAATTTATTCCCAGTCATTTAAAACTGAGCAGGAGGTTAGCATAGTTGGAGTAAATTATAGTGACGATCCGTTCTCAGGGGTTTTCTTAAAATATAAGGCAGGTGACGATGAGCGGCTATTGTCTTTAGAATCAAATAATTTTTTCGGTTTTCTTATTTCATAGTTAAAAGGATTTCGAGATTATTGAATGCTAGTAGTTAATTGAAGCTTTGAGTTTTTTGATAGTGGTATTGAAAATTAGAGGGTTATTGTAAGTAACATGGTGATTGACTGTTATAAATAACTTATTCCATCTGTCGTAGGAGGAGGAAAGAACTGTGGAGTCCGATAAGAATTATTATAAAGGTACATGTGAACTCATTTCTGGCGAAGGGAGGATCTATACCGAGTTTAATGGCGATGCTGCAACAAGACAAATAACTATAATAAATGATTTGTATTATTCATCCTCATCTTTGGAAGATTGGCACGAAGATATAGGTTTTTTACTTTATGATGGTAAGAAAAGTGAGCTTGATCTTTCTGAGTCAAAGTTGATAACTAGTCTTGAATTTGAAAGTGAATGGAATAAGACAATCACCTCTGATGTTTTGAATGATTATGTCAGTTTTAGCTATGGTGATGCATCTATTCCTTTGTCAAAATCTAAAATGATCATTCATATTGTGAATAACAAGGGTAAGTGGGGAAAAGGCTTTGTTCTTCCTCTATCAAAACGCTATCCAGCAGTAAAGGAAGAATATTTAAAGTGGTTCTCTGAAAAAAAGGATTTTTTTCTTGGGAATGTACAGTTCATCTGTGTGAACGAAAATGAGCGGGTATATGTTGCAAATGTGTTGGCTCAGGATGGACTAAAGAAAAGTAAAGATGATAATGCTCAGTATGTTTCATATGAAGCACTTAAAGAATGTCTAAGTCTGGTTTCTGATTATGCATTAAAAGAAAGGCTTAGTATACAATTACCTATGATTGGTGCAGGATTGGGAGGTGGTGATTGGGATGCTATTTTTTCTCTAATTAAAGAGCGCTTGGCAAGAAAGAAAATAAAATGCAACATCGTTAAATTAGGTTGAGTGAGAGTGACATGAACTTCTATACTTTCAGTGGCTTTACATTTGGCGATAACTTGATTTGCTTTCCCGATCCGAAATCAAGATTGTCCAGCTTTTTTATTTGGAATGAAGGTGATGGTAAGTTCCTATTCTACTCACTGCCAAAAGGGAAAGTGCCAAGCGTTTTGAGTAGCGATATTTTTAATTTGCATGACTATTTTCCTGCCAGTCTCGGAATTCCAATTTTTTCAAAAAGGGCTAAGGCTGTATTTGAACGTAAGGTTTCGTCTGAGATGTCATTCTATGAGTGCGCGGTAGAAAACGTAACTGAAACGATTTTTCTGTGTAAAGTGAATAATTATTTTCCAATTATTAATGAGGAAGCCTCGACGTTCAGAGAACTTGAAGATGGAAGCAAGCTCATTGATGTGCCTGCTTACAAGTGTGAAAGGGAGTTATTTATTGCCAGGGATAGCATCTATTGTGAAAGAATAATTGTCTCTCAGCAGTTTGTTGACCTATGTAATGAAGAACAGCTAAACATAGGCTTTGAGCGTTGCTAATTGACGTTCCCAAAAGATGCTCACTATCTTCTTACCCCAAAAACTAAATACCCAATGTCCCGTTAATCAGGGTGCGGCACTGCCCGCCGATCCAGGGTTCGCCGTCAATAAAACGCACGCTCACGCGGCCATCTCGATTCAGTTGGGTGCCCTGGCGCACCTGGTAGCCCTGTGCGGTCTGGCCGCCGTCGGGAAAGCGGTTGGCCTTCAATAAGCGCGCCAGGCAGGCGTTGGCGCTGCCGGTCACCGGATCTTCAATCAAGGCGCCGCATTCCACCATAAACGCGCGCATTTCGTAATCGGCCGGTTCGGCCGTGGTGCAGGCGCCATAGATCACCACGCCATCCACATCACACACCGTTTGCAACCGTTTAATCGTGGCCTGATCCGGCGTTACCGCCAGGCAGGATTGTGCGTCCGGCAGGCGCACCATCAGCCAGCGAATGCCCATCTCGGCAATCACCGGTAGGGGGCCTCCTTCAATCACCGCGGGCCGTAAAGCGGCCATCAGCCGTTCTGTTTCCTCAGTCGCCATTGGGCGGAACTCAACTTCGGGCGCGGCGAACGCCAATGTGCCTTCCGGCTGGATATTGACCGCCACCAGGCCGACGCCGCATTCCTGCATCACCGTCCCAGGCCGTTTAGGCGTCAAACCGGCTTCCAGCAGGGCGTGGGCGGTGCCCAGCGTCGGGTGGCCGGCGAAGGGCAGCTCTTTTTCGGTGGTGAAAATGCGCACCTTATAATCCGCCGCCGGGTGCGTCGGTTTAAGCACAAAGGTGGTTTCCGAAAGGTTGGTCCAACGGGCCAATGCCAGCATTTGCGCGCTGCTCAGCCCCTCGGCCTCCAGCACCACCGCCACGGGGTTGCCCTGCAGCGGCGTACGGGTAAACACGTCCACCTGTTTGTAGGCGCGGGGTGTCACATCATCACTTCTGAGCATTTGCCATCATCCGTTATCAACAAAACCTGATGATAACGATATTCGCCAATGGCTTCAAAGGGTTGAGTTTTGTTTTGAGATACCCGGCCGTCGCCAGTTCAGCCCCGGCTTGGCGAACATCACCAGGTTGCCCAGCAGGATCAGGCACAGGCCCAGCACGGCGTTGAAGTGCCACTGATAGCCTTCGTAGATCGTTGAGATGGTCAGCGCTACCAGCGGGAACAGCAGGGTGCTGTAGGCCGCCGCGCCGGCGCCGATGCGGCCGAGCAGGCTGAAGTAAGCGGCGAAGGCGATCACCGATCCGAAAATCGCCAGGTACAACAGGGAGCCGATATAGCGGCTGCTGAATTCGATCTGGAACGATGCGCCCTGCGCCAGGGCGATCAGCGCCATCAGCAGCGCGCCGTAGGTCATGGCGTAGGTGTTGGTGGAAAAGATATCCAGCCCGCGGCGCTGATGGCGCGTGCTGATCATGTTGCCCAGCGAGAAGCCGTAGGTGCCGAGCGCGCTCAGGCCGATGCCTTTGAGCAGCTCCGGCGCCATGCGGGTGGCGGCCAGATCTTGCCAAAACAGCGCCACGATGCCGGTCAAACCCAGCAGCGCCGCCGGCAGCAGGTTGGGGCTGGGACGCTGGCGGAAAAACAGCAGGCTGTTGAGGGCGTTGAACAGCACCGCCATCGAGAAGATCACCGATTCCAGCCCGCTGCTGATGTAGGCCGCCGCGTGGTAGAAGCAGAAGAAGTTGAAGCCGAACACGCAGCAGCCCTGCAGCACGCAGAACAGATGATCGCGCGGGGCGAGGCGGCGCAGGCGGCGTGTTAGCAACAGCACGGCGAACATCACCGCGGCGGAAATGGCGAAGCGGTAAGCAATCGAGACGGGAATGGCCACCGGGCCTTCCTGTTGCAGGGTGATCGCAATCCAGGTGGTGCCCCAAATCAGCACTACGGCGAGGTACAACAGCGCATTCATTCTATTTGTTACTCCGAAAAAACCGATGGCGCAGTATCCGCTTTGGCGCGCGGCGGCGCTTGCAGCGCTTTGCGCCCAGTTGCATATTCTTGCGCTTTTTTTGCCAAAAGCGCGGGGCGGCGGCTGGTATGCGGCGGCGCCACTCTTTACACTGTCTGCATGTCGAACAACGGGGCCGGCGATGTCCAACTATCAGGCGTTTGAAACACTGCGTGAGCACAAGGCGCGGCTTCACGGCAGCGTGCTGCTGGGCACCGGCGTGGAGCTGGCCGCCTGGTCCAACTGCAACGATCGCGTCACGCAGGAAAGCGCCGACCACCATACCCTGAGCCTGTACGTCGCCGACGGCTATGAGTGCTACCAGCAGGTGCCGGGCGGCTGGCGCAACGGCGGCGGGCCGGATCGGTTCTGCATCATGCCGCGCCAATACGCCTCCACCTGGGACGTGCGCAGCGATCTGTCGTTCGTGCACCTGTATTGCACCGACGGGCATCTGCGGCAGCTGGCGGAGCAGACCTGGGATCGCAGCCCGGCGGCGATCAACGTAGAGCCGCGCAGCTTCGGCGAAGATCCGCAGATCACGCTGCTGTATCGCCAGTTTTTGCTCAACTGCGACTGGCGGGACAGCGCCAATCTGCTGGCGCTCAGCAGCGCGTCGAACCTGCTGATGTCGCATCTGATCCAGCGTTACAGTCAGCTGCAGTGGAAGCTGCCGCAGGCGCGCGGCGGCCTGGCGCCTGCGGTGGCCAGGCGGGTGCGGGAATATATCGAAAACCACCTCGATCGGCCTTTGCTGTTGGCGGATCTGGCGGCGCAGGCCGGGTTGAGCGAATACCATTTCGCCCGCATGTTCAAGCACGCCACCGGGCTGGCGCCGCACCAGTTTGTGATGCGCGCCCGGCTGCAGCGGGCGGAACGGCTACTGCGGCACAGCCAACAGCCGATCACCGAGATCGCGCTGGCGTGCGGCTTCAGCTCCGCCAGCCACTTCAGCAACCGCTTCAAGGCGGCCTATGGATTTGCTCCGCTGCAGGTGCGGCTGGGGCGCTAACCGGAAGGGAGAGCAGCATGGATCAACAATTTGCCGGGCTGGGCGTGTTGTTTGTCGCCGGATTCGGGCCCATCACGCGTGAGAGCGACGAGAGCAAGGCGTTTTATGTCGAGGCGCTGGGGCTGCCGCTCAAGCCGATGCCGGGCAACGAAACCTATCTGCTGTCGGAGCAAGGCGCGCTGGACGGCGTGAAGCATTTCGCCCTGTGGCCGCTGGCGCAGGCGGCGCAGTCCTGCTTTGGCGACGATCGCTGGCCGGCGGATCTCGCGCTGCCGCAGGCGTGGATCGAGTTCGACGTGGCCGACATGGCGGCCGCCACCCAGGGGCTGGTCGATCGCGGTTATCGGCTGTTGGTCGCCAACCGCGAAGAGCCGTGGGGGCAGAGCGTTACCCGTTTGCTCAGCCCGGAAGGGTTGCTGGTCGGCGTCACCTATACGCCCTGGCTGCGTTAAACGCGACGCCGTTCGCCGCCGCCTTTCGGGGGTGGGCGGCTTAAGAACAAATACGCATTAGCTTAAAGCGATCTGCGCTATAGACCCATCAAATCTCCGAGCAGTTTCCCTTCCTGAAAGCAGAAATTCCGTTCATTGCGTAAAAACCAATGGCCAGAACGCGCTATTGCCATGCCATTCCGCGGCGATTTTTCGCCGTCTTTTTTCGCCGCCAGGTGCCTGATAGGAATAGAGATTATTCTTATATTTCTGGCCATCGTCAAGTGATGATAATGATTCTCGTTTTCAACCACGGAAAGGAGAAGGAACGATGAAAACAGTGAAGAGAACGGGCATCGCGCTGGCGATAGCCCTGACTTTCCCCCTCGCATTACCCGCCGCTACGGCGGCGCAACCCTCCCTGACAAACAGTAAGGCGGCAACGATGACGGATAAACACGGGCAGTTCATTGCGGTCGGTAAAGTGGTGCAGGTGACCTTCGGCGATTTCGCCTTCAAGCTGGATTTTACCGATGACAAGACCATGACCTTCACCGGTATCGGCGAGGCGTCGCAGGGCATCACCGACACCGTGCAGTACACCGCGGTGGAGATCCGGCCAAAGGTCTATATGGTCTATTGGCATGAGCCGCAGTCCGGCGACAACGTGACGCATATCGAGGACTTTGAGCGCGGCGAGGTGTACACCAACATCGCCGCCAAGGACGGCAGCTTCACCCATCTGAAAGGGCAGCTGAAAATCGTAGGTCACTCAGGAAAATAAGGAGCAGTTATGAAAAAGGCATTGATCACCTGTGCGATCGTCGGCGGCTTGCTGGCGAGTTACCCGGCGCTGTCAACGGATCAGGCGGCGTCTGACAAATCGTCCGGCAAAGGCGGTTATCATCATGCTCAGCAGAAGCTGAAGGTGGTGGAAGACCTGTACGCGGGCTTTTTCAATCGCCACGACATCGGCGTGGCGCAGAAGCTGATTGTGGAAAACTACAAGCAGCATAACCCGTTCGTCGGCGACGGCATCAAGCCGTTCCTGGATTTCTTCAGCCAGACCTTTAAAGACAATCCGCAGTACAGCGCCAAAATATACCGCAGCGCGGTCAACGGCGATTTGGTCTACGTTCATGTCAAATACCAAAATAACCCGCAGGATCGCGGCACCGCCAGCGTGGATATTTACCGGGTGAACGATCAGGGGAAAATCACCGAGCATTGGGATGTCAATCAGGATGTGCCGGAAAAATCGGCCAACGACAATACCATGTTCTGATCCGCAAGGGCCGCTGCGGCGGCCCTCAACACGCCCGCAACACTTTATTTACTTACATAAATACCAAACGATCGCCGCGTCGAGTAGGCTACGGCCGCCTTTGGCAGTGGTGGCACGGTTGATGGGCGTCATTGTCCCGCCACTGCTTGAGGCGTTCCCCCGCATTCCCCGTTATCCCGCGCGTTGACTCTCCACTTTTTTGAACTGATGGCGCAGCTGCAGCGCATTGCAAAGCACCAACACCGCCGTCACGGCGAACACCCAGCGGAACCCCATCATCGCCGAAATGCCCGATCCCAGCAGCGGGCCAACCACGTTGCCCAGGTACATAAAGGATTGGTTATAGCCGAAGATGCGCCCGGTCACCTGATCGGAGGAATACTTCAGCAGCAGCGCCTGCACCGCCGGCATCAGCGCGCCGTCGGCGAAGCCGAGCAGGAAACGCAGAATGCCCAGCTGCAGCGGCGTATTTACCCAGGCCATCACGGCGAACAGGCCGGTGGTGAACAGCAGCGCGGCGATCAGAATGCGCGCGGTGCCGATGCGATCGCCGAGCCGCCCGAGGCGCGGCGCCGAGATCAGCGCTGCAATGCCGGGCACGGCGGCGATCATGCCGCTGACAAAGGCGATATTGCTGACGTCGCCGGACAGCTCGCGAATGAATAACGTCAGGATCGGGCTGATGGACGAGTTGGCCAGCTGGATCATCAGGGTGCAAACGAACAGGGTGAGGATCAGCGTCGGATAAGGCAGCGAACGGAACACCGCCTTGCCGCTCAGCTGATCCGCTTTTTTCACCGTGATGCGCCGCTCTTTAATCAGGAACAGCGTCACCAGGAAACTGACGAACATCAGCCCGGCGGTGACGAAAAACACTACCCGCAGCCCCAGATGGTCGGCCATCAGCCCACCCAGCAGCGGCCCGGCGATCACGCCGGAGATCTGCCCGGTAGAAAGCGTGCCCAGCGCCCAGCCGCTTTTATCGCGCGGCACCTGCGAGGCGACCAGCGCCATGGCGTTGGGAATATAGCCAGACGTCAGCCCCATCAGGGCGCGCAGCGCGAACAGCTGCCAGACGTTGGTGGCCAGCCCCTGCAGCGCGATGACGATCGCCATGCCCAGCGAGGCGCGCAGCAGCATCAGCTTGCGGCCTTTGCGGTCGGCCAGGCTGCCCCACAGCGGCGACACCACCGCCGAGACCAAAAAGGTGCCGCTGAACACCAGCCCGGACCACAGGCTGAGGGATTGGTGATCGCTGACGCCGAGCTGTTCGACGTACAGCGGCAGAAAAGGGAGGATTTGGCTCATCGCCAGCCCGGTGAAGAAACACCCGAGCCAGACCGAGATCAGATTGACTTTCCACGCTTCCATCGGCTTACCGTACCACGTTGAATTTGGGGAGATTTGTTAAGCAAGATAATAATAACACCGCGAACTGGCCGGTGCGGGGGAAATGCGTGAGAAAACGTAAAGCCCGTCAGCAGCGTTGTTACATTTGGCTATAAATTAATAGCTATATTATCATAGATATTTATTTTAAGCTACTCCACCAAGCCGCTCAACAATCCGGCGGCGGCCACACTCTCTACCCATTTCGCCGCGTTGGCGGCAAGGAGACGCTTTCTATGAATACCGCACTGATCGCTCTGGATTACATCGTGGATATTTCTCACCCGGAAGGAAAAATTGCGCGCTCGGCGCAGCAGGTCATTGAGCGCGATGTCATCGCGCAGGCAAATAACGCATTGTCTCTTGCGCAGCGTAAGGATTGGCTTCGTATATTGGTTAAAGTCGGTTTCGCGGTCGGTTATGTCGATCAGCCTAAATATTCGCGGATGTTTGGGCGGGCGCATCAATTTGGCGCTATCGCACTGGGGCAGCCGGGCACGGATTTTCATCCTGATTTGGCGTCTGATTTGGGGGAGTTAACGATCGTAAAACCGCGCGTCAGCGCGTTTTATGGCACTAATCTGGATGCGGCGTTGCGCGCCCGCCGCATTGAACGGTTGGTGATCTGCGGGGTCAGCAGTACCTGGGCAGTACAGGCGACGGCGCGCGACGCACACGATCGTGATTATCAGGTGTTGATATTGGAAGAGGCTTGCGCGGCGGCCACGGCGGAAGAGCACCGGATCTCGATGGAAACGCTTGCCACTATTGCCGATATCGTCACGCTGGAACAGCTGAGCGCATTGTGAAGCCGCTGCGTGAAGAAATCGCCTGGCGTCCGCTGCGACGGGGAGCATGGGTGTTGGCACCGCTGCTGACCCTGAGCCTGGCGACAGGAAATGCCAATTGGCTGAAGGCTTCGGTGGTCACCATATCGCTGTTTGTCGTTTGCGAACGTCTTGAGCTGGCGCCGCTCGGCGTGGCGCTGCATGCGGCGGCATTGCTGCTGCTCTTTATGGCGCTGTCGTGCGCCATGCACACGCCGGCGATCTTCGTTTTGGCGTGCGTGTTGGCGGCGGCTGCGGCGGTTGGGATCTCCGCGTACGGCGGCAAGCTGCGATCCCTGGGGAATTTTATTTTTATTCCGGCTCTTTATCTGGCGTGTGAAACCGCCGAAGGTAGCGCCGGAGCGTCATTAGTCCAACGTGCCTGGGCGCTGCTCCCTTTTCTGGGAGCAGCCGTCTTGCCGGTGTTGATGCTTGCACTGGCAGAGCACCGGCGGCTAGCACGGCTGTCGACGAGTGACAGCCTGCATCATTATCTCCAACTGCACCGCAGCGACGAGCTTGGCGCCCGCATGGCCTGCGGCGAGGCTTTGTTCGCCGTGAGTTGTGCCGTTGCACTGTCGGCCGCGATCGTTGAGTGGCAACACCTCGATTACGGGCAATGGGTGATCTGGTCGTCTGTCAGCGTGATCACCGGCGATATGGCCGGTACGCGCAACAAACTCCGTCAGCGTGCGTCAGGGGCATTGCTGGGGGTGCCCGTCGGTATTTTGCTGGGTAGCCTCATGCCGCATGGCAATGTGGGTTATGAACTGCTGAGCGTGGTGACGATGCTCACCTTGGTGTCTTTTCATCGTTATGCCTTGGGGTTTGGCGCCCGTTGCGCCTGCATCGCCTGCGCGTTGGTGATTGCCGGAAAAGCGCCGTCGATCGCCGCAGAAAGGGTGGTCAATGTGTTGCTGGGCGGTGGCATCGGTCTACTGTTCGCTTTGGTGGTGCACGCGGTGTTGCCGCTCAACGCAGGTACCCGCCAATAGCGAGCCGGCATATTTCGTCCGCCGATTTTTTCGGTTGACCGTTCCCAGTCTCGGTGTGAAAGTACGGACAAATCTATCGTTATCTATTGATGCCAATGAAAAAAGATCATCCTGAAGACGTGACGCTGCTGCGCACGCAGTTAATGTCGCTGGTGCGCCGTATGCGGCGCGAATCGCGCAGCGACGAAAAATCCTGGGCCCAGCTGATGCTGTTGGGGGCTATCGATCGCCACGGCGGCGAGGCGACGCCGTCGCTGCTGGCGGAATCGGAGCGCATGCGTTCCTCAAACCTGGCGGCCGCGTTGCGTGAGCTCGAGGCCGATGGGCTGCTGGTGCGCACGCCGGATGCCGAAGACAAACGCCGGGTGCGGGTGCGCCTGACGCCCGCCGGGCTGGGCCTGCTGCAGGAGAGCCGCAGCCGGCGCGAGGCGTGGTTGCTGGCGGCGATGGAAAACTGTTTAACGGAGCGGGAGCAGGCGCTGTTGATTGAGGCGGGGGCCTTGATGGCGCGGCTGGCGGCGGCGCCGTCAGCGGAAACGGAATAATCGGCAGGGCGGCCGGTGAGCCGCCCCCGCGGCGAGGTTACGGCATCGGCCAATCGACCGGCATGGTGCTGACCACGTCCACATAGCGATCCCAGGCCGATGACCAGAATTGGGTGAAAGCTTCCAAGGTGAGGTGGATACCCATCAGGCCCATCACGAACCAGCAGGCGGTAAACAGGCCCAGGCTGCTGAACATGAACGCCATGCCGTTGCGGCTGGTTTTACGGCAAACGACGTTTAACTGGCTGGCGAAGAACATCATCACGGCGCTCAGCAACTCCCAGCGCATCATGACTAAACCGGTGGCAATGGTACTCATCGAACTCGATCCTATGTAACAAAAATCCGCATCCGGCAGGGCGCCGACAGGGAAATGCGGGGGAATATCGGGAATATTGTGATTCAGATCACATTGTAGCATTGGGGCGAACGGCGGCTCAATGGGAAGCGCGGTGAAAAAAACGCCGCCGGTAACATTCCAATATGCTGAAACAGTTATGCCATTTCATTAGCAACCTTTTCATGGGGCGGTGCGCCCGATAACGCTATGCTTGCCGGCTTTTCAGTTCCCTGATTTTGCGGGGAAATGTGACGCAAAAGGTATCGGCACCGCATGGCCCTGTTAAAAGAAACAATTCGCGACCACTCTGCGGAAGAGAGGCTGTTTATCCGCCGGGCAGGCGTGGCGCTGGCGCTGGTGGTGGTCTGTTTCGGCGCGCTGATCGTCAACCTCTACCGGCTGCAAATCCGCCAGCACGGCTTTTACCAGACGCGCTCCAACCAGAACGACATCAAAATGCTGCCGATCGCCCCCAGCCGGGGGCTGATCTTCGATCGCAACGGCACGCCTTTAGTGCGAAACGTGACACTGTATCGTATCGAGATCACGCCCAGCAAAATCAGCGACATGGCGGCACTGCTGCAGGCGCTGACGCCGATCGTCGACCTGACGCCGGAAGACATCAGCGCGTTTCGCGACGACATGCACCACAACAGCCGCTACAAACCGGTGACGCTCAAAGCCGGGCTGAGCGACACCGAGGTGGCGCGCTTTGCCGTCAATCAATACCGTTTCGACGGAGTGACGATCGATACCTATCAACAGCGTGAATATCCTTACGGCGCCCAGCTGGCGCACGTGCTGGGCTATGTGTCGAAGATCAACGACAGCGATCTCAAACGCCTGGACAAGGCCGGGCTGAGCGAGAACTATGCCGCCGACCGCAACATCGGCAAACAGGGCATCGAGGCCTATTACGAGGCCGAACTGCACGGCACCACCGGCTATCAGGAGGTGGAGGTGGATAATCACGGTCGCGTGATCCGCCTGCTGAAAGAGCAGCCGCCGAAGGCCGGCAAGAACATCTACCTGACGCTGGATCTGCCGCTGCAGCAGTACATTGAATCGGTGCTGAAGGGGCAGCGCGCCGCGGTGGTGGTGGAAGATCCGCGCGACGGCGGCATCCTGGCGATGGTTTCCAGCCCCAGCTACGATCCCAATCCTTTCGTCAAAGGCATCGGCTATCAGGCCTATAAGGCGCTGCTGACCAACCCGGATTTGCCGCTGATCAACCGCGTCACCCAGGGCTTATACCCGCCGGCGTCGACGGTGAAGCCCTACATGGCCGTTTCGGCGCTGTTCGCCGGGGTGATCACGCCCACCACCACCTTTTTCGGCGCGCCGACCTGGACGCTGCCCGGCACTGAGCGCCGCTACCGCGACTGGCTAAAAACCGGCCACGGCATGCTCAACGTCACCAAAGCGATCGAGGAATCCGCCGACACCTTCTTTTATCAGGTGGCGTATGAAATGGGCATCGATCGTATCCACCACTGGCTGAGCCAGTTCGGCTACGGCCAGTCCACCGGCATCGATCTGAACGAAGAGTACCGCGGCGTGCTGCCGAGCCGCGACTGGAAGCTGAAGGTGCACAAAAAGGGCTGGTATCAGGGGGATACGGTTTCGGTGGGCATCGGCCAGGGGTATTGGGTGGCGACGCCGATCCAGATGGTAAAAGCGCTGACCACGCTGATCAACAACGGCCAGGTGAAAACGCCGCACCTGCTGTATTCGTTGCAGCAGGGCAACCGGGTGACGCGCTACCCGCCGCCGGCGCAAGCGGCGCAGATCGGCGATCCCCACTCGCCTTACTGGGGCATCGTACGCAACGGCATGTACGGCATGGCCAACTTGCCAAACGGCACCGGTTACAAGCTGTTCCACACCGCGCCATACCAGATCGCCGCCAAATCCGGCACCTCGCAGGTGTTCAGCCTGAAGCAAAACCAGACCTACAACGCCAAAATGATCCCGGTGCGGCTGCGCGATCACATCTTCTATACGCTGTTCGCGCCTTACAAAACCCCCCGGGTGGCGATGGCGCTGATCCTGGAAAACGGCGGCGGCGACGGCGTAGTGGCGGGGCCGACCGCCCGCGCGATCCTCGACCACATTTTTGACCCGGCCAACGCGCCGCAGCCCGGCGATGCGGGGCAAAGTAAACCGCAGTTAAACGACAGTGCGGATGTGCAACGGTGAGGCGGTTTGTTTTTACTTTCTTACAAACTGCAATCTCCTGACCATTTCCGGCAAGGTAGACTGAAATAACACCATAAACCGAATAAAAACGCAGGGTTAACACAACAGTGGCGCCATCGACCAAAAAAAGCGGTAAAACCTATTCCACAGTTCGTTTCGGCTGGATTTGCGCCGGCATGCTGGTCTGTTTTTTTCTGTTGGCGTTCAGGGTCGGCTATCTGCAGCTGCTGGAACACCAGCAGCTGGCGGATCAAGCTGACCAGCGCTCTATCCGCACCCAGGTGGTGCCGACCAACCGCGCCATGATCACCGATCGCAACGATGAGGCGCTGGCGGTCAGCGTATCGTCCAAAGACATCGTGCTGGATCCGAAACACATTCTCGATACCCAGACCGACACCGGCAACGAGCGCTGGCAGAGCATGGCCAACGTGCTGAAGATCCCGCTGGCGGACGTGCAGCATCTGATCCAGAGCAACGCGCACAAGCGTTTCGTCTATTTGGCGCGCAAGGTGGAGGACGACAACGCCGCCTACATCAGCAAACTGCACCTGACCGGCGTCAGTACCGAGCAGGATTTCAGCCGCTTTTATCCGATGGGCCAGGACGCCGCCGGGCTGATCGGCATCGTCGGCCAGGACAATCAGGGGCTGGAGGGCATCGAGCTGGGCTTCAACCCGCTGTTGCAGGGCAAAAACGGCCTGCGGGTCTATCAGAAGGACGGCAGCGGCGCGGTGATCGGCGTGCTAAAAAGCGTGGATCCGGTGCCGCCGCCGAACGTGACGCTCAGCATCGACAAATTTATCCAGTATGTGCTCTATGCGCAGATCCGCGACGGCGTGGTGGCCAACCAGGCCGACTCCGGCTGTGCGGTGCTGGTCAAGATCGACACCGGCGAGATCCTCGGCATGGCCAGCTACCCGTCGTTCAACCCGAACAACTATGGCAGCACCCCGGCGAAAGACATTCGCAACGTGTGCAGCAGCGACAGCTTCGAACCAGGCTCGACGGTGAAACCGGTGGTGGTGATGGTGGGGCTGGAACATAAGCTGATCCGGCCGGATACGGTGCTGGACACCACGCCGTATCGGGTGAACGGTCACCTGATTAAAGACGTCGGCCACTGGTCGAAGCTGACCATCACCGGCGTGCTGCAAAAATCGAGCGACATCGCGGTATCGCACATTGCGCTGGCGCTGCCGGCCACGGTGCTGCCTGCGGTCTATCGCAGCTTTGGCCTGGGGCGGCCGACCGAGCTTGGCATCGGCAACGAGAGCAGCGGCTATCTGCCGCAGCATCGTGAACGCTGGGCCGATATCGAACGCGCTACCTTCTCCTTCGGCTATGGGCTGCGCGTGACGCCGCTGCAGATGGCGCGCGAGTACGCCGCTATCGGTTCCTTCGGCATTTATCGGCCGCTGTCGATCACCAAGGTGACGCCGCCGGTGATGGGGCAGCGTATTCTGCCGGCGGATACGGTACGATCCGTGGTGCATATGATGGAGAGCGACGCCTTGCCGGGCGGCAGCGGGGTGAGCGCCGCGGTGCCGGGTTACCGGCTGGCGATCAAAACAGGTACCGCCGAGAAAATGGGCCCGAGCGGCAAATACGACGACGGCTACATCAACTACACCGCCGGCGTGGCGCCGGCCAGCGATCCGCAGGTGGCGCTGGTGGTGATGGTCAACAACCCGAAAGCCGGCAAGCACTTCGGCGGTTCGGTGGCCGGGCCGGTGTTCGGCAAGATCATGGCCCAGGTGCTGGAGCACATGAATATTCTGCCGGACGCCCAGCCGCTTAACGTGGTGTCGTCGGTCAAGGGGTAACCGATCTGCAGGCGCTTCAGCGCCTGCAGATCGGCGTTCACCAACCCGGCGTCGCGGGCGAACAGCGCGTCGACCATGCCCGGCTGGCGGCGATGCTTCAGTGTAGATCCCGCCGCGTTCAGAAGTAGTAACCGATGTTCACGTTGGTGCGAAAATACCATTTATTGCTGCCGGAGGATTGGGTGCCGGTCCAGCCGGTGGCGTTTTCCACGCCGCCCCACGGGTTGGCGTTCTGCGCCCAGGTCAGATCCACCCACAGCATCACCGGCATGGCGAACACCTGAACCCCCAGCGTGTTCATTTTGGAATCTGAGCCGCCGTGCCTGTCTTTCCATAGCACGCTGTAGTCGTTGTAGAACCGCAGCTTTTTCACCGGCCCCCAGGGCACGTCGACGTCGCGCGCCAGGTTGATGGCGGCGGTGGTGGCCTGCGACGGGATCAGATAGGCCGGTGTCAGGCCGTTGCCCCCCATCAAGATCACCGAATTGTTGGCCCCGGCCGGGCCTTTGGCGTCGTAACCGTAGCGGATCACCTGGCCGGACAGATGCCAGGGATCGTAATTCACCAGCGTATGTAAACCCGCCGCCCAGAAGCTGCCGTTATCGCCGGTCGCCTGGTTATAGAGCCGCGAAGCCGCCAGCGAACCGCCGAGCTCATTGTCCCAGCCGCCCTGATGGAAAGCGCGCGTCAGCCGCAGGTTTACCTGATCGCGTTTTTCGTTGCGCTGCAGGTGCTGCGACGCATAGTTGGTGTTTTTCAGATCGTCGTAGCTGGCGACATCGGGGGCGTAACGCACGCCGGTCGGCATCATGCGCGGGTAGTAGGCGGCGTCGAAGACCCAATCGTCATGCTGATATTGGTATTTGGCGCCCAGCCCGGTGTTGACGCCAAAGCCGAGGTAAAACGGAATGCCGTACGACCAGCCGAACTGCGGGTAGGGCATCAGGCCGAACGGTTTGAACGGCGCGCCAAGCTGCACGGCGGAACGCTCAGACAGGTGGTAACCGACATAGGCGCGGTCGATGGCGTATTTGCGCCGATCCTGAAACCAGAATCCGCTATCGAAAAACGCGTCGTTTATCTGGCCGGCGGCATCGATGCGAAAGGCGTCAAAGCGTAAATGCGGCGGATTCCGATAATTGCTGCTGTGCCAGTCTTCATAGCGATAATTGGCACGCAGCGCGCCGCCGATATCAATATTCTTTTTATTATCCTCGCTTTGCCAATGAATATGCGGCAATGCCGGACGGCTTTTTTTTACCGGTGCCGCGGTGGCGGCAGCGTCGTTGGACAATGCGGCGGTGGCCGCATAACTCACTGGTGAAACAAGAAAAAAACAAAGCGTGATCGTGCGCATGCCTGGCCCCTGATGAAAGTAGACTGTTTATTAAGGCGAGCGAGTTTCACCTGTGAACAGGGCATTTACGCTCATTGGTTTTATATTTGAGACGATTTTATTGTGCGTTTCATATATTAAATTCAGCGTCAGTTAATATATGAAACTTTGTTTCTTGTTTAATGGAAAAACTATAAATCCGGTATTAAACAAGTCAAGAAATAAAAATGAGAGTTGACGGGCAATACCGATTATTGGTCTGCGGGGGCGACGCAAAGCAGGCTGAAATATTAGTGTCATCAATGCCCGTTAGACTCGCGGCATCCTGGTATTACTGACTAAAAATCATGAACATAAAACTGACACTGGGCCGCAGGGTAAAATCTGCGGCAGCGCTGCCGCGCGCGTTTGGCTTCGGCAAGAGCATGGGCTTATTAAGCGGCGTAATTTGCGTTATCGCGCTATTTTCTCTGCTGCAATTGTTTTCCACCGTATTTATTTCCAATATTCTGCGCGACGCCAAGGTTAACCTGGTGACGGGCGACGCCTTGCATCGCCAGCAGGCGACGATGGATCGCGCCAGACTGTCGCTGCTGACGGCCAGCGACAGTCTGAACCGTGCGGGCATCTATTATCTGCAGGACAAAGCCACCGGCTCCGACGGCAGCTGGCACAGCCTGCTGGATGAGTCGTTGGCGGCGCTGCAGGCTTCAGAGCAGGCCTTTGCCCGGTTCGAGCGCTTGCGCGCGGATGCGCCGGAAGCGCCGGGCGCCCTGCAAGACAGCTATCGCCTGTTCTATGACGGCCTGAAAGAGCAGGCGCAAGGATTGCAGGGCAACAGCATCGATGCGTTTTTCGCCGTGCCGATCCAGGCGTTTCAGGCGGATTTCAACGAGAAGTATCTCGCTTACCAGGCGCTGAATGAACGGCGTGGCGATGACGTCAACGTGCGGCAGTTGGCGGCGCTGGAGCAGGCCAGAACCTTTGCGCTCGGCGCGTTGGCCGCGCTGGCGCTGATCGCCGTGGGCGTTTGGTTCGGCGTCTCTCGTTGGGTGATCGCACCGCTGCGGCAGGCGATCGCGCACCTCAACGTGCTGGCCGCCGGCGATCTTTCGCGGCCGCTGCCGCCTGGGCGGGCGTTCAACCGTGAGATGCGTCAGCTGCAGACCAGCATTGGCCATATGCAGGGCGGCCTGCAGCGCCTGGTGAGCGAGGTGCGCGATGCGGCGGGCGGGATCCTGAACGGCGTCGGGCGGCTGGCGGACGGCAATCGACAGTTGACGGCGCAGTCGGCGAAGCAGGACGGCGAATTGCAGTTGGCGACCGAGCACGTGCGGCAGCTGGCGGCGCGGGTGGAAGAAAACGGCCAATATGCGCAGCAGGCTAGCCAACGAACCGAACAGGCCCGGCAGTGCGCCGGCGCCGGTGAGCGGATGATGCAAACCGTCAATGTTTCGATGCAAGGGATCGTCAACCAATCGGCCGAGATGCGCGGCATCGTCGCGCTGATCGACAGCGTGGCGTTCCAGACCAATATTCTGGCGCTGAATGCGGCGATCGAGGCTGCGCACGCCGGGGGGCACGGCCGTGGCTTTGCCATCGTGGCCAAAGAGGTGGGCCTGTTGGCGCAAAAGAGCAGCCATTCGACGCGCGATATTCAGCAGTTGATCAACCGTTCGCTGCAGCAAATCGATCAAGGCTCGCAGGCGGTGGATCTACTGACGGGCAACCTGCGCCAGATTATCGATCTGGTGAACAAATGCAGTGCGCTGATGGGGGACATTTCCCTGGCGTCGCTCAATCAGGGGGAGAGCATTCAGGACGTGACGGCGCGCATCGCGGCGCTGAATCAGGTGGCGCGGCAAACCGGCACGGTGGTGAACGCGGTGACCGAGGCTTCGCAGCGGTTGCAGGGCGAATCGGAACGGTTAGAAAAAGCGATGGCGCGCTTCAGGCTGCCGGCGCAATAAATAACCACGCCGCAGATTAATGAATAATAAAGCTGCGTTTAACGTTATTTATTATTTTCCCTCACTGAGGGAATTTATCTCGATAAAAAAACAGGCCGGCGCTTATAGGTTAAAAAAGCGCCGGCCTGCAGAGATTATTTTAACCGGATGATTAACGGCCGGTCTGGTGGCCGATAATGCCGCCCAGCGCTGCGCCGCCCAGGGTGCCCAGCGTACTGCCGTCGGTCAGCACAGCGCCGCCGACGGCGCCCACGCCCGCGCCGATCGCCGTGTTGCGATCGCGCTTGGACATATGCCCGCATGCGGTAACGGAAAGCGTTGCCATGACCACCACCAACACACCTGCGGCACGTTTAATATTCATAATGAGTTCCTGGTAAATTGGCTGATTAATGGATTAAAAATAATCCGATTAACCTGCCGGTAGAAGTTGAGATGAATGTATTCCTCCGTAAGAAAATCGAACAGGTAAAAATTCTTAATTTTGCGGCGCTGAAAAGCAATTGCTCGCCGAATGCGCGGCCGCCGGCAAAACCGCTGGTCTATACTGGGAAGACGCCTCGCGGAGGGGCGCACACTCTGGAGGCCGCCATGTCCGATCTCGTTTCCGCATCCGGCAAACCGGTGAAAATCCCCGGCCCTGATCACCCGATCGCCTTGACCCGCCATCCGACGCGGGTCGTGGTGCGTGCCGGCGGTCAGACCCTGGCCGACAGCCGCCATGCGCTCATTCTGCAGGAAGCCACCTATCCGCCGGTGTTTTACTTTCCGCGTGAGGACGTGAATATGGCGCTGTTGCAGAAAAACGAGCACGTCAGCTACTGCCCTTATAAGGGCGACTGCAGTTATTTCTCCCTGGCGCTTAACGGCGAGCAGGAGGCCAATGTGGCCTGGAGCTATGAAATGCCCTATAACGCCGTGGTGGCGATCAAGGATCATCTGGCATTTTATCCCGACAAAGTGGCGGAAATCCGTGCCGAAGCCTGAGCCCCGCCGCATCCGGGCGTGGGCAGGTTGACATTCTTCTTATCCCTACTCATTATGTGTATTACCGGAAATTGATACGTTTTCCTTATGTTTTAGTCCGACATAAACGAAACTCTGAGCAGGTGCCAAGGTGTCTACCTCTACGCGATTTGCCGTTGCCATCCATATTCTGACCAATATCACGCTGTGCCGTGGCCAGACGGTGCGTTCCGAAGATATCGCGCGCAGCGTCAACACCAACCCGACGGTGGTGCGGCGCATCCTCGGCGCGCTGGCGGAGGCGGGGCTGACCTATTCACAGATGGGGCAAGGCGGCGGGGCGCTGCTGGCGCGGCCGGCGGAAGCGATCTCGTTGCTGGATGTGTATCGCGCGGTGGAAGATCAACCGTATTTCATGCTGCACCGTACCCGGCCTAACGATGCGTGCTATATCGGCCACGCCATTACCCCGGTGCTGGAGCAAGAGTTTGCGCGCGTCGGTCTCGCGCTGGAAGCCAGCCTGGCGCAAACCAGCATCGCCGAAATGGCCGGGCAGGTCGAGCGGCGCGCAGGCTATCCTTTTGTCCCTTGTTCGCCGCAATATCAAGCGGATACGCAATAAAAACCCGCGCCAATTCCTTCTTCGCGCAGAGCATTTTTTGCATTGCGTTAATGTAATTGTGTAAGTTACATTAGCTCGCATCAAGTGTGATGTAGCTCACGTTTTAGACTGCCTCCCCACGATACTCAACCGATTGGCCGGAAACCTTTTCTTCCGGCACAGATTCGCTGTGCTTATAAACCAGGAGAGAACGATGTTAGAAATGATTGAAAGCTTGGCCACCGTGGTGGTCCTGGTGCCGGTAATGGTGGCCGTTTTGCTCGGCGCGATTTACGGCCTGGGTGAAGTGTTCAACGTCTTTTCCGCTATCGGCCGCAAAAAAGGCTGATCGGCACGCCAGGGGGCGGTTCTCGTCCTCCGGCCCCCGCATTTTCCTTCCCATCATTACTCCATCGCGTATACCGTCTCTAATCCCGAAAAAGCCGGGCGCTCAGCGTATCGATAAACACCCTGAGTTTTGGCGTCAGGTGTTTGCTGGAAGGCCAGAGGACTTTAAAGCTGCCGGTGTGGTGGCAATGCTCAGACAAGATCGATTGCAATCGCCCCTGTTCCCGTGCGCGCTTTACGGCAAAATCCGGCAAACAGGCGATGCCCTGGCCGCTTTCCGCCAGATAAATCAGGGTATCGACGGTATTGCAGACCAGCCGGGCGTTGGTCCCTTCGGCGAGCAGCTTTTCCCATCCGGCGATCGGCCAGGGCTCCACTTTGCCGGTAGAGGGAAATTTGTACAGCAGGCAGGCATGGCCTTGCAGTTCCGCCGGTTGATGCGGGATCCCCATCTGGCGCAAATAATCCGGCGAGGCCACCAGCTGCAGATGAAACGTGCCCAGCTGGCGGCTCATCAGCCGTGAGTCTTCGGTCTCGCCGACGCGAACCACGGCATCAAAACCTTCTTCGATGACATCGACCCGACGGTCGGAAAAATCGGTTTCCAGCTCAATTTCCGGGTAACGCCGAACAAATTCCGCCAGCACCGGATTCAACAGGCCGCCCACCAGCGGCAAACTGACACGCAGCTTGCCGCGCGGCGCGCTGTGCGTATCGCTGATTTCCCGTTCCGCCGCCGCCAATTCCCCGAGAATGCGCTGACAGCGGTGCAGAAACAGCCGGCCTTCGGCGGTCAGCGTCATGCTGCGCGTGCTGCGGTGAAACAGGCGCGCGCCCAGCCGGTTTTCCAGGCGGGCGATGCTTTTCCCCACCGCGGAAGCGGAAATGCCGAGCACGCGCCCGGCCTCAACGAAACTCAGCGTCTCCGCGGCCTGCACAAAGACGCTTACCCCAGACAGATTATCCATTGCTTGCCCCATTGCGGATGTGAATGTCCGCTATGAAAGGAAATCTAGCCTGTTTTTCCGTTAATCACCACGCTCTATGCTCGGTGGCGACAGCATGGGCTGACTACCTGGAGCAATAAAGATGAGTGAATACGGATCCTCCACCAACGCGATCGACGGCGCGCTAGAAAAAGCTTTGCGCGAAAAACGCTTGGTTGGCGCGGTCGTTTTGGTGGCGCAGGGCGGTGAGATCGTTTATCGACGCGCGGTGGGCATGGCGGATCGCGAAGCGGGCAAGCCGATGGCGTGCAATACGCTGTTTCGGCTGGCTTCGGTGTCCAAACCGATCGTGTCCACGGCGGCGTTGGCGCTGATGGCGCAAGGCGGCATGCGGTTAGACGATCCGATCACGCGTTGGCTGCCGAATTTTCGCCCGCGGCTGGCGGACGGCACCCAACCGTTGATGACGCTATGGCATTTGATGACCCACACCGCCGGATTAAGCTACCGTTTTTTCCAGCCGGAAGGGGGATTCTACGCTCAGTCGGCGGTCTCCGACGGCATGGATGAGGCGGCGGTAAGCCTGCAGGAAAATGTGCGGCGTATCGCTTCCGCGCCGTTGCTGGCTCCGCCCGGCGCGGCGTGGCGTTATTCCATCGCCACCGATGTGTTGGGCGCGGTTATTGAACAGGCGAGCGGCCTGCCGCTGGCGCAGGCGGTCAAAAAATGGGTGACCGGGCCGCTGGCGATGACGGATACCGATTTCCTGGCGGTGGACGCCGCGCGTTTGGCGGCCGCATACGCCGATCATGCCGGCGAGCCACGCCGCCTGCGCCAGCCGGATCGTTTACCGTTCATCGACGGCAGCGCCGGTTTTCATCTGTCGCCGGCGCGTGCGCTGGATCCGCAGGCGTACGCCTCCGGCGGCGCCGGCATGGTCGGATCGGCGGAGGATTTCCTGCGCCTGCTGGAAACGTTGCGCCAGGGGGGCGGGCAGGTGCTGCCGGCTGATTGGGTGGCGGCGCTGACCACCAACCAAATCGGCGATCTGCCGATGCCGTTTTGGCCTGGGCGTGGGTTTGGCCTGGGCATCACCGTGCTGAAAGATCCCGTCGCCGCGCAAACGCCGGAGTCCGTTGGCAGCTGGCGGATGGGCGGCACCTATGGCCACTCGTGGTTTGTCGATCCGGCCCGGCAGCTCAGCGTGGTGGCGTTTACCAACACGGCGCTGGAGGGGATGTCCGGCGCCTTTGTCGGCGAGATTTGTCAGGCGGTTTATGCCGCGACGGGAGCGATGTGATGGGCCTGTTGCCACCGATTTTCTTCATCGCGCTGGGGCTGTTCGGCGTTTACTGCATCGAGTTTGGCGTAGTGGGTATCTTGCCGCAGATCATCGCGCGCTATGGCATCTCCACGGCGCAGGCCGGCTGGCTGGTCGGGGTCTTCGCCCTGACCATTGCGCTGTTCGGGCCGCTGTTGGTGCTGCTGGCGTCGCGGTTTAATCGCAAACGCATGCTGTTGATCGCGTTGGCCGTGTTTGCGGCAGCCAGCGCGCTGGCCGCTCAGGCGGACAGCTTTGCCATGCTCATGCTGCTGCGCATTTTGCCGGCGTTGTTTCACCCGATCTACTTTTCACTGGCGATGGTGGCGGCCACGGCGCTTTATCCGCCGCATCTAGCCACCAAAGCAACCGCTTATGCGTTTATCGGCACCAGCATGGGCATGGTGTTGGGGATACCGTTGACGCAATGGATCGCCGGGCAGTTCAGTTACGAGGCGTCGTTCCGATTTTGCGCGCTGGTCAACCTGCTGGCGGCGCTGGGATTGCTGTGGCGCTTGCCTGATGCGGCCGTGCAGCGCCTCAGCTATGGCAAGCAGTTGGCCATCCTGCGCAGCGGCACGCTGTGGCTGAATATCACCACCTGCGTGCTGATCTTTGCCGCCATGTTTGCCGTCTACGCCTACGCGGCCGAGTACCTCAGCCGTGAAATCGGCCTCAGCGGCGGCGCCATCGGCTTGCTTCTGGTGGCGTTCGGTGTGGGCGGTGTCGCGGGCAACCTGTTGGCCGGCAAGTGGTTGAGCCGTCATCGTGCGGTGACGGTGTTGCTGCACCCGATAGCCTTGATGGCGGCCTATGCGCTGCTGTATTGCTACGGCAGCGCGAATATCGGTTCAATGACGGCGCTTTGTCTGTACTGGGGGGCGGCGCACACCAGCGGTTTGATCGTGACGCAGATCTGGCTGACCTCCGAAGCGCCGCAGGCGCCGGCGTTCGCCACCGGGCTGTATATCGCCTTTATCAATCTGGGCGTGGCGGTGGGTTCGCTGGTGGGCGGCTGGTTTATCGCTGCCTGGGGGCTGCCGGGCAGCCTGCTGTGCGGGGCCATGTTTGCCGCACTGGCGGCGATCGCGATCGCCGCCAGGCTGTGGCTGCAACGGCAGGTTACGGTTGCGTTGCGTCAATCATCGCCATCACCTGCCGAAACATCGCGCTTTCCGCATCGGCCAGCTCGTTGACCAGCGTAAAGTGATTGCAGTGGCGATCGGCCAGCAGCTGGACGTCGAGGCCGCGCGCCAGGCAGGCGTCATAATAGGCCTGCGTCTGGTTTTTGAAGCCTTGGGTTTCCCGCTGGCCGACGTCGAGCAGGATCTGCGGCGCATGTTCTTTCGCCGGCAGCAAAAACAGCGGGCTGAGGGCTTGCGCCTGTTCGGGCGTCAGGTGCAGCCAGTCGTTGATATAGATATCGCACAGCGGCCGCAGATCGTAGAGGCCGCTCAGCGCCAGCGCGCCTTTGATCGCGTCGGGCGGCAGGCGATAGCGTTGCTGCCAGCCGTCGGCGATCAGCATGCCGCACAGGTGGCCGCCGGCTGAACTGCCGCTGACGAAAATGCGCGCCGGATCGATGCCGAAGGGCGCCCCGTGATGATAGAGCCAGGCGACGGCGCTGCGCACCTCGTGCACGATCTCCGCCAGCGTCGCTTCCGGCGCCAGCGTGTATTCCAGCGTGGCGACCGCCACGCCGCGGCGGGCAAACGCGGCGGCCATCGAGCAGGCCTCCTCTTTGCGCTGTGAATGCCAGTAGCCGCCATGAATAAAGACCAGCAGCGGGGCGGGCTGTGCGCTGGCCGGGAACAGGTCGAGGCGCTCGGCGGCGCTCATGCCGTAGCGCAGATCGTAAATGCCCGGCGTCTGCGCCCTGGCACGCTGGGCCAGCGCGGCGTATTCCGCCATGCAGGCGTCAAAATCTTCCACCGAAGCGCGGGCGTTGTATTGCACGGCGCGCGCGCTCAGGTCTGCAAACGTCAGATCGATGCTCATCACTTCTCCTGATTGTTATGCGTTATGCCCTCATCATCATCCCGCAGGCGAAAAGATGTTTGATCTCCGGTGCGCATCATTGCGGCTTCTCTGATGCTGTTTTCTGCTGTATATTGCTGTTTTATGCTTTTTACTGCGGAATAAACCCATGCACAAAGCGGCACGACAGCGCCATTTACTGGATTTGCTCAGCGAACGCGGGCAGGCGGCGGTGGCGGAATTGGCCGGCGCCATCGGCGTTTCGGTCGATACCGTGCGCCGCGATCTGGCCGATCTCGAGCGGCAAGGGTTGGCGCAGAAACATCACGGCGGGGCGATCGCGCTCGAACCGTCCGGCATGCCGCGCCAGGCGCGCGCGGCGCTGTTGCCGCAGGTCAAGCAGCGGCTCGGCCGCGCGGTGGCCGCGCAGATCCCGCCCGGCAGCACCCTGATGCTGGATGCGGGCAGCACGCTGCTGGCGGTGGCACAGGCGCTGCGCGGGCCGGCTACGGTGATCACCGCTTCGCTGGATATCGCGCAGTGCCTGAGCGACAGACCGGAGATCAACCTGATTCTGCTCGGCGGCCAGTGGGATGCGCGCCAGCGGCTGTTCGCCGGCAGCGCCACCCTGGCGTTGCTGGAACGCTACCGCGCGGATATCGCCTTGCTGGGCGCCTGCGCGGTGCATGCGCAGCTGGGGCTGAGCGCCGGCGACGAGGCCGATGCAGAGGTCAAACGCGCCATGCTGGCCAACAGCGGCGAGCGCTGGCTGGTGGCCGACCATATGAAACTGGATCGCTGCGAACCGCATCACGTTGCGGATCTGGCGCAGATCCAACGGCTGTTTACCGATCGCCCGTGGGACAACCTGGACGAACAGTCACTGATTGAACTTTGTGTCGTCGCCGACGACCGCTAGAGGAGAACACTGATGAACGATACCGCTCGACCGTTGCAGGTGGCGCTGATTGGCTACGGCTTTGTCGGCAAGGCGTTTCACGCGCCGCTGATTAACGCGGTGCCGGGGCTGGAACTGAGCGTGGTGGCTTCGCGCGATGCTGCCAAGGTGCATGCCGATCTGCCGCACGCGCAGGTGATCGCCGATCCGCTGGAGGCCATCCGCCGGCCAGAGGTGGATTTGGTGGTGATCGCGTCGCCGAATGACACCCATGCGCCGCTGGCGCTGGCCGCGCTGGAGGCGGGCAAGCACGTGGTGGTGGATAAGCCCTTTACGCTGGACTTGGCGCAGGCGCGCACGCTGATTGCGGCGGCGGAAAAACACGATCGCCTGCTGTCGGTGTTCCAGAACCGCCGCTGGGACAGCGACTACCTGGGGGTGAAGCAGGTGATCGAACAGGGGCTGATCGGCAAGGTGACGCACTTTGAGTCGCACATCGATCGTTACCGCCCCGAAGTGCGGGTGCGCTGGCGCGAGCAGAACCTGCCGGGCAGCGGGCTGTGGTTTGATCTGGGGCCGCACATGGTCGATCAGGCGCTGCAGCTGTTCGGTTTGCCGCACAGCGTGCAGGCCAACATCGCCACGCTGCGCCCCAACGCGCAGGTTAACGACTGGGCCCACGTGGTGCTCAACTACCCGACGCACCGCGTGATCCTGCATGGCAGCATGCTGGTGGCGGGCGGCGTGTCGCGCTTTACCGTGCACGGCGAGAAAGGCAGCGTGGTCAAAACGCGCGCCGACGGGCAGGAGAGCCAACTGCTGGCCGGCGTGACGCCGGGCTCGGCGGAGTGGGGCAAAGACGACGACGCGATGAGCCTGTTTATCGGCACGGAGCCGGTGCGCACGCTGCCGACGCCGGATGGCGATCAGCGCCAGTATTACTTCCAGGTACGCGACGCCCTGCGCGGCGCCGGCAGCAATCCGGTTACCGCTGCGCAGGCGCTGGCGGTGATGGCGGTGCTGGAGGCGGCCACCCTGGCGGCGGAAACCGGAGTGACTCAGCCGTTGCCGCTCACCGAGGCGGAAATCGCCGCCTGGTAACGGCTCGCGTCAGATAAGGCGTCAGACGCATGGATACAGTGCATACCGTGCGTCTTCCGCCATTCCAACCCCTGACATAGGCTAATCCTCAGTCTATGTCAGGAGTGTTTACCATGTTATCCCATCCTTCGCCGCAGGGCGTCCGCGGCATACTGGCCGCACTGTCTCTGAGCATGCTGCTGTCATCGCTCGGCATCAGCATCGCCAACGTTGGGCTACCGGCGCTCGCCGCCGCGTTCCATGCTTCGTTCCAGGCGGTGCAGTGGGTATTGCTCTGTTATTTACTGGCCGTCACCACCTGCATCATCGGCATCGGCCGCCTCGGCGACAGCCTTAATCGCCGCCGCCTGCTGCTGGCGGGCATCGCGCTGTTTACCGCCGCTTCGCTCGCTTGTGCGCTGGCCCCGCAGCTTTGGCTGCTGCTGGCGGCGCGCATGGCGCAGGGGCTGGGGGGCGCGGTCATGATGTCGATCGCCATGGCGCTGGCGGGCGAAGCGCTGGGCACGGATAAAATCGGCCGCGCGATGGGGCTGCTCGGCACGATGTCGGCAGTGGGCACCGCGCTGGGGCCGTCGTTGGGCGGCGCGCTGATCGCCGGTTTCGGCTGGCGGGCGATGTTTCTTATCAATCTGCCGCTGGGGCTGCTGGCGCTGTGGCTTGCCTGGCGATACCTGCCGAATGGGCCGCACCCGGCAGCGCGCCAGGAACCGTTCGATCGCGCCGGTACGCTGCTGCTGGGCGGTGCATTGCTCTGCTATTCGCTGGCGATGACCCTTGGGCGCGGCAACTTCGGTGCGCTCAATCTGGCGTTGATGCTGGGGGCGCTGTTGGCGGGGGCGCTGTTCATCGGCGTGGAACGCCGCGCCGCATCGCCGCTGTTGGCGCCGGCGATGTTCCGCCACCCGGCCCTGACGGCGGGGCTGGCGGCCAGCGCGCTGGTGATGACGGTCATGACCGCCACGCTGGTGGTCGGGCCGTTCTACCTGTCGCGCGCGCTGGGGCTAAGCGCAGCGCAGGTCGGGCTGGTGATGTCGGCGGGGCCGGCGGTGGCGATCCTGACCGGCATTCCGGCCGGTTATCTGGTGGATCGTTTCGGATCGCAGCGCATTGGCCAGTTTGGGCTGGCGGCGGTGGCCGCCGGGGCAGCGTTGCTGTCGCTGCTTAACCGCTGGGGCGTGCTCGGCTATGTTGGCCCCATCGCGCTGCTGACCGCCGGCTATGCGCTGTTTCAGGTGGCCAACAACACCATGCTGATGAAGGATCTGTTTCCCGAACGGCGCGGGCTGGTCGCCGGCATGGTGAACCTGGCGCGCAATCTTGGGGCGATCACTGGCGCTTCGGCGCTGGGGGCGCTGTTTTATCTGGCTTCGCAGCGGGTGACGGGCGCCGCCGCCGCCGCGGCTTACGGCATGCAGGTGACCTACGGCGTGGCGGCGCTGTTGGCGTTAGCGGCGCTGCTCATCGCCTTCGGCGGCCGCCGCCTGATGCTGCGTTACGATTCGCGCTGAACCGCGTAACGTGCTTGCGCGAACCCGTTGTCCGATGGGGTGACGGCGATGAATCCGGTCACGCCGGTGGCGATATGAACCGAACATTTCATCAGGCGAGATCGCCCCGGTACACCACATGGACCTTGTTGCCGTCGGGGTCGCGCAGGTAAGCGCCGAAATAGCCCTTGCCGTAATGCGCGCGTTCGCCGGGCTCGCCTTCACCGCTGCCGCCCGCCAGCAGGCCGGCGGCGTAAGCGCGTTTGACCTCCAGCTCATCGGCGGCGAGAAACGCCAGCATGCTGCCGTTGCCGGCGCTGGCGGGTTGCCCGTCGAAGGGTTGGTAAGCATAGAAACGCGGCAGCGTTTGGCCCGGCATCACCCAGCAGCGGGCGGCGGGGCCGCCGTCCGGCGTCACTTCCCGCCGCTGTAATCCCAGCGGCAACAGGATGGCGTCGTAGAAGGCGGCGGCGGCGTCCAGATCGCTGACGCCGACGGTAATATGGCTGAACATGGCGCTTCCTTTCCGAAGAGAGAGTATGAACGCATAAAACAGTAGCAGCGATATTGCCGAATGGACAGACCGCAACGGAGGATTCGGATTAGGGACGCGCGCAGGGGAATAGCGCGCTTCACGGTATGCGGGGCAGGCCGCCGCTCAATTGCTCTCTACGCGCGGGTTGGCGTGAGTCGGCTGGCTGGGATAGTCCACCTGATGCTTATGCAGGTAATCGCGGATCAGCTGGCGCACCACCTGGGAAGGGGTGACGTCCTGCTGCAGGCACAGGTCTTCCAGGGCTTTTTTCTTGTCCGGGTCAATCAGCACCGTTAGCCGCGCCGTTTTCTTTTCCATCAGGATCCTCCAGAGAATGATAACTGAATGATAATACCATGTGGGCGAAGCGGCCAGCCAGACCGCGTCGCCGCCCGTCTTTAGCGGAAATGCAACCGCTCTATTTTGCGTGACAGGTAGCCGAGTTCGCAGTTGAACAGCTCGCCGCTGCCGGCGGCCAGGCTGCGCAGCGCGCTCAGCGGCAGCGTCACCTGGGCCGGCGTGGCGTAAATGATCACGTTGCCGCTGGGGGCGACGCAAAACAATACGGTGCCGAATATTCGCTGCAGGCTGTGGTACAGCAGGCTGTTTTCGTCAGGCAGATCGTGGTAATTGAGCACCAGCCAGCCCCCGTCGTTCAGCCGCGCGGCGCAGTTTTCCAGGAAGGTCTGGGTGCCTTGCTGCGGATCCATGGCGAACGCCGAATAGAGATCGGAGAAGATCAGATCGTAGCGCGTCTCGACGGGCGGGCGCACGAAGTCCATGGCGTCGGCGGTGCGCAGGCTGATGGTGTCGGTGGCCGGCAGCGTAAAATAGCGGCGCGCGACGGCGATCACCGCAGCGCGCAGCTCGACGACGTCGAGGCGCATCGCCGGATCGAGCGCGTGCAGCGCGCGCAGCAGACTGCCGCCGCCCAACCCCAAAATCAACGCCGAGCTCGGCGGTTGCCAGGCCACCGCCATCAGCATCGCTTTGATGTAGTTGTGGATCGGCTGCGCGGGGTTGCTGAGGCTCATCTTGCTCTGTTCGCAGATGCCGTCAAACCGCAGCGTGCGGTAGTCCTTGTGATCGGAAACGATGATTTCGCCCCAGGCGTCGGCTTCGCGAGCGATCACCTGGCCGCGCGGAGAGAAATCGAGGGTTCTGAGTAAGCTGTCAACCAGAGACATGGTATTCGCAGGGCTCCTTTGGCAAGCGGCCTATTTACGGGCGCACATGAAATCGGCGGTGCAAATGCGCCGGCCATCGATGCTGGCGCGGCCGGTAAAGCGGGCGATCGCCCCGCGCCGACGAACAAAAGCGACCTCCATCAGCACCTGGTCCCCGGGGCGGGCGGCGCGATAAAACCGCGCGCGCTGAATGGCGGCGAAATAGTAATGCTCCCCCTCATTCAGCGCCCCGAGATAGTAGTGGGCCAGCAGACCGGTGCTTTGCGCCAGCGCTTCCACCAACAGCACGCCGGGAAATCCGGCGAAGTACGCGTGGCCGTTCCAGAACGTCGGCTCATTGGCGGTGATGTTCTTGATGGCGCTCAACCGCCCTTCGGCAATGCAGGTGCCGGCGGGCAGCACGCGATCGACCAGCAGGCAGGGATAACGATGAGGCAAAATCGCCTGAATATCGTTGAATTGCAGGGGGTGACCAGTCAATGGCATGAGAGAGCGTGATCCTGTCTGCGGCGAAACCGGTGCGAGGGCCGGCGTTCAGTCCATGATGAGTGTAATAACATTATAATAAAATTATCATCAGATGTGCCAGATGAAAAAAACGACGGCGCAGAAACAGGCGAAGAGAGGAGCGAGAGGGAGGCACCCGATCCTGGCGATCGGGTGTGGCAGCGCGTTTAGTGCTTGGAGCGGGTCACTTTATCCAGGTAGCCCATCACGAAGGCGGACAGCACAAAGGTAAGGTGGATGATCACATACCACATCAGCTTGTTGTCCGGCACGTTCTTGGCGTCCATAAACACCCGCAGCAGGTGAATGGAGGAGATGGCAACGATAGACGCAGCAACTTTGTTTTTCAGCGAGGTGGCATCCATTTTGCCCAGCCAGCTCAGCTTTTCTTTCCCTTCGGTGATATCCAACTGCGAGACGAAGTTTTCATACCCGGAGAACATCACCATCACCAACAGCCCGCCCACCAGCGCCATGTCGACCAGCGACAGCAGGGTCAGGATCAGATCGGCTTCGGCGATAGAAAAAATGTTGGGCAGGACGTGCAGGATCTCCTGAAAAAACTTGATCGACAGGGCGACCAGAGCCAGTGAAAGGCCGACATAAACCGGTGCGAGCAGCCAACGGGAGGCGTACATCGTGTTTTCGAGCAAGCGTTCAATCATAAAAATTTATTAATTACGTGGCTAAAAGAGCGCTCAGTATAACTCAGGAGACCCGGGCGAAATCAACCGCGTGCCAATGGCTTGGAGAAATTTGCGAATGTACGTTTGCTTCGAACGGGTTCATGACAATGATATCGCATGGGGATAAACTGCCGCGGTCTCTTGCCTTGCTACTGTTCCGTCAATCGCTGCTCAAAACTAAGGATGGTTAGATGGTCGACAATGCGTTTATCGCGAGAACGCGAGCCGTCAACGGCTGCTTTTCCATGTTTTTGCTGATGTTCCTGATTACGTTTATTCCGCTGTTCCTTGAGAACAGAGCCGCCTTGATGCGACAAGGGCTATTGCTGCCGCTGCTGTATGGAATGGAATTCGTCGCTATCTTTTCGTTATACCTGCTCTTTTTCCGCCGCAGAGAAGGATTGGGCAAAGGCGAGGTTAAGCGCAGCGATTTTGCACTGCTGCTGTTCGCGCTGTTGGTGATTCAGTTTATTTTCCCGCGTTTGATGGGCGTGGAGAAAACGGAAACCTGGGTGACGGAGCAGGTGGCATTGCCCGGCGAGATTTTGGCGCTCAATGCCGCTTTGTTGATTTTCGTCGTCCCCGTCTATGAAGAGATCGTATTTCGCGGCTGTCTGTTTAACGCACTGATGTATTGGTTTAACGACAAGGTGCTTTGGGCCGCGTTAACGGTGTCTGTCATCTTTGCCGTTTTGCATACCCAGTACACCGATTGGCGCACATTGGCAGCTCTGGTGCTCATCTCGCTGGTGTTGACGGCCGCTCGAGTCAAATCCAAAGGGATCTATTTGCCCATCGGGCTGCATATGACCATGAACGGCGTCGTGATGGCGGCCAGCTATGCGTTAAGCTGAAGCCGTGCTTACCGCCCGATTTTCAGTGCCGGGCTTTTTTACCGTCGCTGTGGCCGAGAGAGCGTTCGGGGAAGCTGTGATCGCGCAGCCGTTGCTTTAACTGCGCCGCATCGGGGAAACCGCCGTCAATCTTGCGATCCCAAATCATTACGCCATCGACGCTGATTTGATAGATCCCGCCGGTGCCCGGCATCAGGGTGACGGAGGCGAGATCGTCGCCGAAGGTGTTCAGCAGCTCTTGCGCCATCCAGCCGGCGCGCAGCAGCCAGTTGCATTGTGAACAGTAGTGGATCGTAACGGCGGGGGCATTTTTCATCGATGATCGACCGGTAGTGGTAACGGCTTGCAATCAGCCTGAGGAACCTGCAAACGATGGTGGCCTCGTCTCGCCAAATAGTCAAGCGTCTGCAGCGGCAGGAATGAGAGGGGGGCCGAGCGCGCGTCACGGCCGCTTGCTGCTGGCAAACCATTCAACCCCACGCAGCATGCCCGCCCAATAAAACCGGGGTAAAAACCAGGCTTTCAGCCACCAGGCCAGACGGCTGGGCTGGGTGGCGTCGAGCAGCGGAAACGTGGGCAGCAATTTACCGTCATAGCCAAACTCCGCCAGCACAACTTTGCCTTTCTCAACCGTCAATGGACAGGAACCATAACCATCATAATGGGCAGTGAGAGGCGCGCCCTGAATCAGCGCCGCGACGTTTTCAGCCGCCACCACCACCTGCTTGCGGGCTGCCGCCAGGGTTTTGGCATTTGGCGTCGAGCAACAGTCGCCTACCGCAAAAATATCCGGCCAATGCTTATGCTGCAGCGTCGATTTATCCACATCGCACCAGCCGGCACCATCAGCGAGGCCGCTTTGCGAAATAAACGCCGGGGCCGATTGGGGCGGCACCACGTGGAGCATATCGAAGGGCAGAGTTAACTCGCGTTTTCCTTCTTCATTTGTCTCTACGGCAAATGTCGCTTGCCGCTTCTCGCCATCAACGCGGATCAAATGATGACTGAAATTGACCTGTGCTCGGTATTTTTCCAAATACTCGGTCAGCGGGGGAACAAATTGCGGAATGCCGAAAACCGCCGCGCCCGCAAGGCAGAAATTGACGTTAATATTATTCAGGATGCCTTGGCGACGCCAGTAATCGCATGATAGATACAAGGCTTTTTGCGGTGCGCCGGCGCACTTGATGGGGAGCGGTGGCTGAGAAAATATCGCCTGGCCGCCTTTCATTTCGCGGACCAGTTGCCAGGTATATTCGGCAAGATCAAAGCGATAATTAGAGGTGACGCCGTTTAATCCCAGGGTTTCTTCAAGGCCCTCTATTTTATCCCAGCGTAAAATCAGTCCGCATGCAACAATAAGAAAGTCATAGTTTATTTTCCGCCCCTGGCGGGTCTCGATGTATTTTTGACTGGGCTCAACCCTGACCACGCTATCCTGTATCCATGCGGTGCCTGAGGGCAGAACGGCATGCATGGAGCGCCGTGTTTTCGTGATATCAAAGAGCCCGCCACCCACCAGAGTCCATGCCGGTTGATAATAATGACAATCGTTAGGCTCCACTATCGTTATATCGATGTCTTTAACTCGCTTCCTTATGCTTGCCGCGATACCTATTCCGGATGAGCCGCCGCCAATAATAACGACGCTTTTCTGGGGGTTTATTTTTTCTGGTTTCATGCAGGCCTCCTTTCATAAGAAAGTAGGGGGTTGTCGCCCAGATTAAAAGCGAATTCATAGAACTTGTGGTTATATAAAAAATCACATATTCCATTTAGCTATATGTAATAACAAATCGAAATAAGTTATTTGACATTGCCGGTGAACTGATCGTTAATAAATGGCATGAGCATCATTAAGGGATTAACGCAGTGGATTTTTTCCATTTCAGTTTTTATATCGTGATGCTGTTAGTGGTCACCGGGGGAATTGTGGGATTTCTCCTGGCTCTGACCGGCGGCGGCGGCTCAATCGTCTGCGTGCCATTATTGCTGTATATGGTGAAAGTGCCGGATACGCATTTGATTATAGGGACCAGCGCCATGTCTGTGGCCATTAACGCGCTGATCAACCTGGCCGCGCACGCCTCCAAAGGCAACGTCAGGTGGCAGACCGGGCTTGTCGTTTCGCTGCTCGCCGTCATGGGGGCTCTGGCCGGCTCTCAGATGGGAAAAATCACGGACGGACACTACATAACCCTGCCTTTCTCCCTGTTGATGCTGGTGGTCGCCGGATTGACGCTGAAAAGAAATCCCCTTGCCGGCAACCCCTTGCCGTCCTCCCATTCTGCCGTTCATCCCGCCATCGTATGGCCCAGCGTTCTCGCGCTGGGCGGGCTGGCGGGCTTTCTGGGCATTGGCGGCGGATTTTTGGTTGTGCCGGCGCTGGTCTGGTTTTTTCGCTTCTCGATGGTTGAGGCGGTGGCAACCTCACTGGTGGTCGTGGCGGCCATGGGGCTGTCGACCAGCGCCAGCTACGCCATGTCCGGAAAGGTGTCGCTCGCCATTACGTGCTGGCTCATCGTCGGCGGCGTTCTGGGGGGCGTGGTGGGGGTGGCACTCGCCGAGCGCCTGAAAAAACGCGAGGGCATTATCAACGTGCTCTATGCCCTCATGCTCCTGGCGCTGGCCCTGTATATGTTATTTAAAAGCCTATGAAACGGAAGGAAAAAAACATGCGCATCCGCACTTACCACCCTCAGCTCTCCTTTTCGGGCGCGCCCGAAGCGAGTGATTTCAAGGCGCTGTCTCATCAGGGCTACCGCCTTATCGTCAACAATCGGCCGGACGAGGAGCCGGGGGAGTATCTTGACCATCAGCAAGAGAAAGCGTTGGCTGAACAAGGGGGGATGCGCTACGTCTATCTCCCTTATACGTTCGATACGCTGACCTGGGAGACCGTTTACACCTTCCAGTTTCTGTTGCGGCAAGGCAAGAAAACCCTGGCGCACTGCAGAAGCGGGGCTCGCTCTGCCTGCCTTTCCCTGCTGTATGCGTTGCGCGAAGGTCAGATAGATGAAGCGCAGTTTCGCCGCCAATGCGACGAATACGGCGCGGACGCCGATAAGGCGCTCAGCTGGTACGGCAAGCATCGGTCCGTGCGGGCCACGGCGGAAGTTCACGCGTTTTATGAGCCGGAAAGCGGCAGCCTGCAGTATGTGGTTGCCGATCCCGAGGCGCGCCGCTGTGCGATTATCGACCCGGTGCTGGATTTTGACCGCCGATCGGGCACGGTCTCGCATCAACAGGCCAAAGATATCCTGAATTTTATCCATCAACGGGGGTGGGGAGTGGCCTGGGTGCTGGATACGCACCCGCACGCCGATCATTTTTCGGCTGCCACCTGGCTGGCGCAGAAAACCGGCGCCTTCACCGGCATCGGTGAAAAAATTACCGCCGTTCAGGGGCTGTGGGAAGAGATCTATAACTTAAAAGACCTGCCTGCGGCCAATACCGTCTGGGATGCGCTGTTCGCGGACGGCGACGTCTTTTTTATCGGCAACCTGCGCGCTGAAGTCCTGCTGTCTCCCGGGCACACGCTGGCGTCCGTCACTTATTACATTGCGGATGCGGCGTTTATCCACGATACGTTCTTCATGCCGGACAGCGGTACCGCAAGGGCCGATTTTCCTGGCGGCAATGCGGAAGCCTTGTGGGAGTCATTGCAGCGGATCTTGAGCCTGCCGGCGGATACCCGCCTGTTTACCGGCCATGATTACCGCCCGGCGGGGCGTGAGGCCCGCTGGGAAAGCACCGTGAGAGAGCAGCGCGAGAACAATCCCTGGGTGGTCAACATGGATAAATCCCGCTTTATTGCGCAAAGAAAGCAGCGGGACGCCACGCTGCCGCACCCGGAACTCATGCTGATGGCGCTGCAGGTCAATATTCGCGGCGGCGTGTTGCCTGACTGCGAAGACGATGGGCAACGCTACCTGAAAATTCCCGTGAATCGATTTAAGCGCTGAATCAAGCCAGAGGTGCGCGATCGTTCGCCGCCGCTGCGGTCAATGCGAATGAGATCGCGCCCGTCTGTTAATTGTTTTTTATGAAATAATCATGCTGGTTCATATTTAATTATTTGTTTTTACACAAATCATGCGGCGCTTGCCCTCACCGAATACAGTCACTACATTAACAACTGTACTTCCCACTCTGCTAAGGAAAACACCATGAAAGCTGCCGTAGTGACGAAAAACCATACCGTAGACATTCAGGATAAAGTGCTGCGCCCGCTGAAGCACGGCGAAGCGGCGTTGAAAATGGAGTGTTGCGGGGTGTGCCACACCGATTTGCACGTGAAAAACGGCGATTTCGGCGAGGTGCCGGGCATTACGTTGGGGCATGAGGGCATCGGCGTGGTCTCCGCCGTCGGTGAGGGCGTCACCTCGCTAAAAGTGGGTGACCGCGCCAGCGTCGCCTGGTTTTACCAGGGTTGCGGCCATTGCGAATACTGCGTCAGCGGCAACGAAACCCTGTGCCGTTCGGTGAAAAACGCCGGCTACAGCGTTGACGGCGGCATGGCGGAAGAGTGCATCGTGGTGGCGGACTACGCGGTGAAAGTGCCGGACGGGCTCGATTCTTTCGCCGCCAGCAGCATCACCTGCGCCGGCGTCACCACCTACAAGGCGGTGAAAATTTCCGATATCAAGCCGGGGCAGTGGATCGCCATCTATGGCCTGGGCGGGCTGGGCAACCTGGCGCTGCAGTACGCCAAGAACGTGTTTAACGCCAAGGTGATCGCCATCGACGTCAACGACGGCCAGTTGGAGTTCGCCAAACAGATCGGCGCCGATCTGGCCATCAATTCCAAAACGCAAAACGCCGAGGAGATCATTCAACAGCAAACCGGCGGCGCTCACGCGGCGGTGGTGACGGCGGTGGCGAAAGCGGCCTTCAACTCGGCGGTCAATGCGGTGCGCGCCGGCGGTAAAGTGGTGGCGGTGGGGCTGCCGCCGGAGAGCATGGATCTGAGCATTCCGCGCCTGGTGCTGGACGGCATTCAGGTGGTGGGTTCGCTGGTGGGCACGCGCGAAGATCTGAAAGAGGCGTTCCAGTTCGCCGCCGAAGGCAAAGTGACGCCGAAAGTGACCAAGCGGCCGCTGGGCGATATCAACGCCATCTTCGACGAGATGAAGGCGGGCACCATTCGCGGTCGCATGGTAATCGATCTCGGCATGGCGAAGTAACCGTTGCTAAACTAAAAAGGAAGGCCACCTGCGGGTGGCCTTCTGGTTGTTACGCCCGGCTCAGAACAGGCCCAGCGGTTTGGCGTCGTAGCTGACCAGCAGGTTTTTCACCTGTTGATAGTGCGACAGCGCCGCCTTGTGGGTCTCGCGCCCGATGCCGGAGTTCTTGTAGCCGCCGAACGCGGCGTGCGCCGGATAAAGGTGGTAACAGTTGGTCCACACGCGCCCGGCCTTGATCGCGCGGCCCATGCGATAGGCGCGGTTGATGTCGCGGGTCCACAGCCCGGCGCCCAGCCCGAACTCGGTGTCGTTGGCCAGCGCCAGCGCTTCGGCTTCATCTTTAAAGGTGGCGACGCCGATCACCGGCCCGAAGATCTCCTCGCGGAAGAAGCGCATGCTGTTGTTGCCGGTAATCAACGTCGGCTGCAGGTAGAAACCGTTTTGCAATTCATCCCCATGCTGCGTGCGTTTGCCGCCGGCGAGGATGTTGCCGCCCTCATTCTTGGCGATGTCGATGTAGGACAGGATCTTATCGTACTGTTCTTGCGACGCTTGCGCGCCGAGCATGGTGTCGGTGTCGAAGGGATCGCCCTGGCGGATGGTGGCGATGCGCGCCAGCACTTTTTCCATAAACTGCGGATAGATAGATTCTTCAATCAGCGCGCGTGAAGGGCAGGTGCAGACCTCCCCCTGGTTGAAGAAACCGAGCACCAGCCCCTCAACCGCCTTGTCGATGAACTCCGGCTCCGCCTGCATGATGTCGGCGAAATAGATGTTGGGCGATTTACCGCCCAGCTCGACGGTACTGGGGATGATGTTTTCCGCCGCGCAGGCGAGGATGTGGCGGCCGATCGGCGTGGAGCCGGTGAACGCGATCTTCTCGATGCGTTTGCTGCGCGCCAGCGCTTCGCCGGCCTCGGCGCCGAAGCCTTGCACCACGTTGAGCACGCCCGGCGGCAGCAGATCGCCGATCTCTTCCATCAGCACGCTGATGCCGAGCGGGGTCTGTTCCGCCGGTTTCAGCACCACGCAGTTACCGCCCGCCAGCGCCGGCGCCAGTTTCCAGGCGGCCATCAGCAGCGGGAAATTCCACGGGATGATCTGGCCGACCACGCCCAGCGGTTCATAGATATGGTAGGCCACGGTGTTCTGGTCGATCTCCGCCGCGGTGCCTTCCTGCGCGCGCAGGCAGCCGGCGAAGTAACGGAAATGGTCGACCGCCAGCGGCAGATCGGCATTCAGGGTTTCGCGGATCGGTTTGCCGTTGTCCCAGGTTTCGGTCAGCGCCAGCATCTCCAGCCGCGATTCGATGCGATCGGCGATCGCCAATAGCACGTTGGAACGCGCCTGCACGCTGGTTTTGCCCCAGGCGTCCGCCGCCGCGTGCGCCGCGTCGAGCGCCAGCTCGATGTCCTTGGCGTCGGAACGCGGGAATTCGGCGATCGGCTGGCCGGTCACCGGCGAGGTGTTGGTGAAGTAGTTGCCGGATACCGGTTCGACGAATTTGCCGCCAATGTAGTTGCCATAGCGTTTGCGGAACGAAACCAGCGAGCCAGGCAAACCGGGGTGGACATATTTCATGTTAAGCACCTCTCTGCAGATGAAAATCAGCGCTATTGGGCTGCGCCTGTGAATGCGGCATGCCGCCGCAGCACAGAGAAGCACGGCGCGTGCCAGATTAACGAAAGGCGAGAATGATGACAAAAAGGGCTTATTTATTAGCGTGTTAAAAAATGATGTGGCTTAGCGAATCGGGCGATTCCGCCGCCGTCGGTGTTTTTTTGTGTCCCGTGTCGCAACGCTTGATACACATCTGTGATACATATTTGCAACACTCGCAAACGGGGGAGAAACGCATGTTGCCTGACGACCGCTTGCCCACCGAGGGCGCCAGTCCGCTGGCGGAATCCTGGCAGCGCAGCCGGGGTTACGGCCTGACGCGCGCCGATCGCCATATCCCGTTTATCAAAGCCGGACTGCTCGAAGAGCTGCGCAGCCGCAACGACTGGGTACCGCAACGGGTACAGCCGCTGATCGAGCAGCTGGGCGCGCAAATTACGCGCCAGCCCGCCATTGTGGTGATCGCCGACGCCGACGGGCTGGTGCTGGAAACCCGCGGCAATACCGACTTTTTGCACAAGGCGTCGCGCTTTGCGCTGGCGCCGGGCAACCAGTGGGGAGAAGCGGAGCGGGGCACCAACGCCATCGGCACCGCGCTGGCGCTGGGCGCGTTCTGCGAAGTGCGCGGCGGCCAGCATTTCCTCAACCAAAACGCCGGGTTGAACTGCACCGCCGCGCCGATCTATCGGCCGGATGGCCGCATTGCCGGCATACTGGATCTCTCCGCCCCCGCGCAGCGGCCGTACCGCGATGCGCAGCGCCTGATCATGCAGGCGGTGCGGCATATCGAACACCGCTGGGTCAGAAGCGCGATCGCCGATCGTCACTGGACGCTGCGCCTGCACGCCGATGCCGGTCGTCTGGGCAGCGCGCAGGAGCTGCTGCTGGTGTTTCACGACGAAGTGCTGGTCGCCGCCAATCGGCTGGCGATGATGGAGTTTCAGCTCTCGCCGGCCGCATTCGGCTCCGTCGAGTTCGCCCAGCTGTTCCCCGATCTGTTGCGACAGCCCTCCGGCGCGCCGCGTCAGACGCTGGCCGGCAATCAACGGCACTATTATTCTCTGCTCGAGGCGCCGCAGCGCCGCGTCAGCGCCCTGCGTTCCACGCCGCCGGCGGAATGGCATGACGAGCAGCATCAGAAAGCGCTGCGGATCCTCAACGCCGGCCTTTCGCTGTGCGTGACCGGCGAAACCGGCTGCGGTAAAGAGCACTTCAGCCGACGCCTGTTTCAAGAGAGCCGCTGGCGCAACGGCAACTTCGTGGCGATCAACTGCGCGGCGCTGCCCGAGCCGCTGATCGAATCCGAGCTGTTCGGCTATGCGCCGGGGGCGTTTACCGGCGCCAACCCGAAAGGCTATATCGGCAAGATCCGCGAGGCGGACGGCGGCGTGCTGTTCCTCGATGAAATCGGCGACATGCCGGCGGGCCTGCAAACGCGGCTGCTGCGGGTGTTACAGGAAAAAACGGTCATGCCGCTCGGCAGCCGCAGCGCTTATCCGGTCGATTTCGCGCTGGTCTGCGCCACGCACCACGATCTGCATCGGCAGGTTGAGGCGGGGGCGTTTCGCGAGGATTTGCTGTACCGCATACAGGAATACAGCCTGCGCATTCCGCCGCTCCGAGAGCGGGCGCAGCTGGAGGCCTTTATTATGCAGCTGTGGCGAGAGCTGGGCGGTGAGCGGCGCGACATTCGCCTGCTGCCGGAAGCGTTGGCGATGCTGGCGCGCTACCCGTGGCCCGGCAACGTGCGGCAGCTGTTGAGTACGCTCAAGGTGCTGCTGGCGCTGGCGGACGATCATGCGGTGCTCACTCTGGACGATCTGCCGCAGTCCATCGCGGTGCTGGCGCCGCACCAAGAGAACGCCGATACCGGCCTGGAGGCGCTGCAGGCGGCAATCGACAGGGCGGGCGGTAACCTCAGCCTGGCGGCCAAGGCGCTCGGCGTTTCGCGCAGCACGCTGTACCGCAAGCTGGGAAGGCAGAAAGCGGCGGCGGAATGACACTTCTCGATTGAGCGGCGATAAGGCTCCGCTGCGCGGAGCCTGTTGCTCTCTCAATCCCCCAGCCCCGGCGGGTTAATCTCCGAATGGGCGATCTTCTCGTCGCTCTCCGCCCAGCGATCCAGCACCTGCAGATAGCTGCCGTTGGCGATGGCGCTGTTGAGCGATGCCTGCACCGCATCCACCAGGCCATTGCCTTTCTTCAGCGTGACGGCGATGTTGGCGGTCTTCGGCCAGCCGCCGGGCACGATGCCTACCAGCCGGGTTTTGCCGGTCAGCCGCGCCTGATAAGCGCCGGAGACGTTGGGGCCGAAGGTGGCGTCGGCGCGGCCGGACTGAATGGCCAGCGTGGAGGCGGCCTTGTCGGTGACGTACACTGGCTGCAGCGGTGCCAGCCCCTTGGCGCGGTTCTCCTTGTCCCAGGCCAGCAGCACCGCTTCCTGATTGGTGCCGGAATCGACGATGATCTTTTTACCGGCGATATCCGGCGCGGTGTTGATCTGGGTGATTTTACTGTCGGATTTGACGTAGAACCCCAGCGTATCCTGGCGATAGGTGGCGAAATCGAATTTGGTCTTGCGTTCGTTGGTTACGGTGATGTTGTAAACCGCGGCGTCATATTTGCCGGAGGCCACCCCCAGCGGCCAGTCTTCCCACGAGGTGGGCACCAGCTTGAGTTTCAATCCCAAGCCGTCGGCCACCAGGCGCGCGATGTCCGCCTCGCTGCCGATCACCGTTTTATTGTCGCGGGCGTACAGGCCGAACGGCGGGCCGCTGCCCAGCAGGGAAATGGCCACCGTCAGCGTGCCGGGTTCCACGAACCGGAAGCCGGCGGGGATTTTGGACACGGCTTCGGCGCTCTTCACCGTGTGGATCGGCGTTTCGTTGGCGACGAGATCCACCCCTGGCGCGGCCGCGGCGGAAAAGCTCAGCAGCGCCGCCATCACAATCATCTTTTTGCTATATATCATTATGTTAATTACCTTCATTATTATGGGTGTCACAAGGTCGTTGCACTATCTCTAAAGGCGGCAGATCTGTGAACGAACAAAATCAACTATCCAATCTTGGAAATGTCATGAAGCGCCGCCGGTGGCGCTGAATCTCTCGAGGATGAACCATGTCGTCGCGTTTCGCTACGTTGGGCCGCATACCGCGCGGCGTGTGGGTATTGGGTGGGGTGAGTCTGTTGATGGACGTCTCCTCGGAAATGATCCACAGCCTGCTGCCGCTGTTTATGGCGACGACGCTCGGCGCCAGCGTGATCGTCATCGGGCTGATCGAAGGGCTGGCGGAGGCGACGGCATTGATCGTCAAGGTGTTCTCCGGCGTGCTGAGCGATTACCTCGGCAAGCGCAAAGGGTTGGCGCTGCTGGGCTACGGGCTGGGCGCCATCAGCAAACCGTTTTTCGCCATCGCGTCGTCGTCCGGCATGGTGATGAGCGCGCGCCTGCTGGATCGCGTGGGCAAAGGCATCCGCGGGGCGCCGCGTGATGCTCTGGTGGCCGACGTGACGCCGCCGGAGATTCGCGGCGCGGCCTTCGGGCTGCGCCAGTCGCTGGATACCGTCGGTGCCTTTTTAGGGCCGCTGCTGGCCGTCGGCCTGATGCTGCTGTGGCACAACGATTTTCGCGCCATCTTTTGGGTGGCGGCGATCCCGGCGGCGCTGGCGATTGCGCTGCTGTTTTTTGGCCTGAAAGAGCCGGCCGCCGCGATAACCCACAAGCGCACCAACCCGATCACCCGCGCCAATCTGCGGCTGCTGGGGCGCGGCTATTGGTGGGTGGTGGGTATCGGCGCCGTCTTCACGCTGGCGCGCTTCAGCGAAGCGTTCCTGGTGCTGAAGGCGCAGCAGGGCGGCACGCCGCTGGCGTTGATCCCGCTGGTGATGGTCGCCATGAATCTGGTCTACGCCTGCTCGGCCTATCCGTTCGGTAAACTGTCCGATCGCATGAGCCATGAAGGATTGCTGAAAGCCGGGCTGCTGGTGCTGATCGTCGCCGATGTGGTGTTGGCGCTGAGCGATCATTGGGGCGGGGTGCTGTTTGGCGTGGCGCTGTGGGGCGTGCACATGGGCATGACGCAGGGACTGTTGGCGGCGATGGTGGCGCATACCGCGCCGGCGCACCTGCGCGGCACCGCGTTCGGCATGTTCAATCTGATCAGCGGCGTGGCGCTGCTGCTGGCGAGTCTCGGGGCCGGAACCCTGTGGGAGCTGTTCGGTTCCGCCTCCACCTTCTACGCCGGGGCGCTCATCTGCGTGGTGACGCTGGTTGGCATGCAACTGGCGCCGTTCGGCGAACGGCGGGGCGCTTAACGGCCGTCGACAAGTTGCGGCATCGCCTGCAGCAGCTCGGGCACCCGCTGGGATTCCACAGCCCGGCTGAACAAATAACCCTGGCCGATATGGAAACCGGCTTCGCACAGCGTTTGCCGCTGCTGCTCGGTTTCCACGCCCTCGGCGATGATATCGATCGACAGTTTTTGGCCGAGGATGTCGATGCTTTCCACGATCGCCAGGATCGCCGGTTCGGTATTCATCCGTTGAACGAAGTCGCAGTCCAGCTTAATGCAGTCCAGCGGGTAATCCATGATATGGCTGAAGGAGGAGTGGCCGGTGCCGAAATCGTCCAGCGCGATGCGGATGCCCATCTCCTTGAGCATTTGCAGCGCGCGCAGCACGTACTTCGAGCCGTGCTTGTTGAACGCGTGTTCGGTCACTTCCAGTTCGATCAGAGGGTGGGGAATGTGGAACTTCAGCAGGCGCTGCAGGAAGGTTTCGGCGTAGTTGTCGCGTAAAAACTCGATCGGCGACACGTTCAGCGAGATGGGCCGCACCGCCACGCCGGCCGCGCGCCAGCGGGCGATATCGGCGAAGACCTTCAGCTGCATGGCCTCGCTGATCTTGGTCGCCAGCTCGTAGTCGTTGAACGCTTCGCTTACCGTTGCCGGCAGCTGCACGCCGTTGATCGGGCAGTGCCAGCGCAGCAGCGCTTCAAAGCCGACGATGCTGCCGTCGGTCAGGCAGACCTTCGGCTGGTAGCTGGGACGGATGCAGTTGTCGCGCACGATCTGGCGCGCGTAGTTGAGCTGGCTGGCGCGGGCGCGCGCTTTGTCCATCATTTTGCGGTCGAACATATAGACACCGCCGCGGCCGCCGTCTTTCAGCTCATACAGCGCGGTATCGGCGCATTTCATCAGTTCCGAAGCGTCGCGCGCGTCTTTGGGGTAGATGGCGCCGCCAAGGCTCATGCCGCAATGCAGCGTCTTGCCGCCGTGGGTGATCGGCGTCTCCAGCTGCAGCAGAAACTTGTTGGCGATGCGGAAAATATCCTGCTCGTTTTCGACGTCGCTGATCACCACGGCAAACTCGTCGCCGCCGAGGCGGGAGACGAACGAGTGCGCATTCATGCAGGCGCTGAGTCTTTTACCCAAGATCCGCAGCAGATGGTCGCCCGCCGCGTGGCCCAGCGTGTCGTTCACCAGCTTGAAGTGGTCAAGATCCAACAGCATCAGCCCGAGGGACTTGTTGCCGTGCAGGGCGCGCTTCATCTCTTGCTTCAGCTTTTTCTTGAAGAGGCGCCGGTTGGGCAGGCCGGTCAATTCGTCATATTCGCTGGCGAGCAACAGACGTTGTTCCATCACGCGCTGCGAAGTCACGTCGCGCGAGACGCACAAGATCTCGGCCACGGCGCCGTGTTCGTCGCTGACCGGCGTGAGAATGTTGTCCCAGTGCTGTTTTTTACCCTGCGGCGTCACGCTCAATCCGGTGAAGCGCGCATTCTTTCCGGCTCTGACGCTGCGCAGCGCCTTACTGCCGCGGCGCCGGATCTCGGGCGACAGCAGCCCCAGCCAGGGCATGCCAAACTCTTTTTGCGCCGGATCAAGGCCAAGGGCCAGGCTGCCGGAGCGGTTCATGTGGCGCAGCGTGCCGTCGTGATTGATCACTTTGATGCAGTCGACGCTGGCGTCCAGCATGTCTTGCTGGATAGAGAGCGCCTGAACGTTTTGCTGGCGCTGCAGCATTTGCGGATGGATGTCGGTCGCCGTGAGGTACCAGCTGAGCTCCAGCGCCATGCCGTCCTGCCGGGCGTTGAACGCCAGCATAAACCAACGGTAGGCGCCGCTGCGATCGCGCAGGCGGGCTTCGCCGGCGAACGAGGAAAGGGCCACGATCGCCTGGCGCCATTGCGCGGCCAGCCGCTCGCGATCGTCGGGGTGCAGGGCATCGAGCCAGTCGGCGGCGCCGTGTTCACCGGCGATGGCGCCGGTATAGTCGCGCCACTGTTTATTGAAGTAACCGCCAAGGCGGTTGCCGAAGCAAATCAGGCCGGGCAAGTCGTCTACGATTTCGCCATAGAGATCAATCGGATTTTTGTTATTGCTCTGCTTGGGCAACAGGGTCATGCGGTATTTCCTCGGAAAATTACCCATATTCTCGCTCTAGGGCAGAGCTTCTTTCAATATAGTCTTGCCAATTAAAATGGGAATAGCCAGCGGGCGCGGCTAAAAATCGGCCCGCCAGCATGGAATACATCCCGCGTGAACGCATTAGGAATACTCCTGTTATTTATAAGCATCCCTTATATTGCAGCGAAAAATAAGTAATCGGACCACGCCGCGTTATTGCCGTGAAAATTAATCATTCCTGATGTTTCTCTGTGGCCAAATGTTCAGTCGCCATGATGTACTTCCGAACGGTATTCTGCCTGCTCTATGCGGTAACACTGACAAAAACCTCAGTCCAGACGGTGGTAAACGCCATTTTATGCACTCTGCAACGCCCGTCATCGCCCGTTCACTGAGGCTTAGCGAAAAAATCATGATGCAAATCAAGAAATGTTTTGTTTCATCTGTTGACACTTTGCTTACGTGTGAGATAGCCTCGCGAATGCTAATCATTAGCAAAACTGGATGGTGGCGCAAATGCATTCACGTAATTTTCTTCGGGTAACGGTTCGGATAACAGGCAACGGTCACAACACGAGACCACGTCTGCTGTGGTCTCTGGCAACGAGACAATGCATCGAACGGCCGTTGTCATCCGCCCCTTTGAGCGGCATCTCAACTTAGCCTCAACGCGCGAACTCTGGAATCAAACCCTTGCCGGATCAATGCGCCTATTATTTCCGTGCATTTTGCACGGACATATCGCGATCTCACGCAGTTGCATCAGTTCTCAATCATGGGTAAGGAGGCATCGGGTAGTTAAAAGTCAATTGTAAAGGGATAGGCAAAAAGAGTGGGGCGTATCGGGTGATCGCTATTCTCAGGATCTTGATTATCCCCAAGGGACATTTCGGATGTCATAGCAATACTAGCTACTTTGTGGAGAAAGTTATGGGTAATACCATGAATGGAAACGAAACGGGTTGGGACAGCGTTAACGATCTTATTCACTACCATGAGCGCGGGAATGGCCTGACGATAAATAACAAACCGTCTTATGACATAAATCAGGCGGGGTTGCAGATCGCGCGCGGCGATAAAACCTGGAATGGCGTACACGTCACGGGAAAAGAGGCGACGGTGACCTATTCCTTCCCGGATTGGGATTATAACGAACTGAACCTGGGCCACCGCTCCCCGGAACGTGATACGGGGCTGAGCGCGTTCACGCAACAGCAACAAGAACAGGCGAAGCTGTCTTTGCAATCCTGGGCCGATGTTGCCAACATCAAATTTGTCGAAGTTGCCGCAGGCCAACCCTCCAATATTACCTTTGGCAATTATGAGGGGACAGGACAAGCGTATGCCTTGAAACCGTTCTCATATAATGGCAATGATTACAGGGGGTTCAATTCTGATGGGCAAAGTTGGTACAACATTAAGAATCACTCCGAAAATTTGCATCCTGAGCTAGGTAATTACGGTCGCTTAACCATTACCCATGAAATTGGCCATACTCTCGGGTTAGATCACCCGGGCACTTATAATGCGGGGCAAGGCAGCCCAAATTATACCAAGGCAGTTTACGCCGAAGATACCCGGCAGTTTAGCGTAATGAGTTACTGGAATGAATCCATTACCAACGCGGATCATGGCCATTACTATGCCGCTGCGCCGCTGGTTGATGATATCGCGGCCATCCAGCATCTTTACGGCGCCAATATGACCACCCGAACCGGCGACACCGTTTACGGGTTTAATTCAAATACAGGCCGAGACTTCTATACGCTCAACGACAGCCACGACAAACTGGTGATGTCTGTTTGGGATGCAGGCGGTAATGACACCCTTGATTTCTCGGGGTATAGCCAAAATCAACGTATCAACTTGAACGAAGGCGCTTTCTCCGACGTCGGGGGATTAAAAGGGAATGTTTCCATCGCCGCTGGCGTCACCATCGAAAACGCGATAGGGGGCTCAGGTAATGACGTCATTGTTGGGAATCACGCAGACAATACGCTAAAAGGCGGCGCCGGCAACGATGTCATTTACGGTGGAGCGGGCCAGGATCAATTATGGGGAGGGCAAGGCAACGACATTTTTGTCTTCTCTGATGTGAATGACTCGCCTGTTCGGGCTCCTGATACCATTTGGGACTTTGAGTCAGGCAAGGACAAGATCGATCTGTCCTTCTTCAACCAGGGCCCTAAAGGCAGTGATTTCATTCAGTTTGTCGATCATTTCAGCGGGCAGGCCGGTGAGGCGCTGGTATCCTATGATACCCAGAGCAATCTGAGTGAATTGGCCTTCAATATCCATGGCGGTGCAAATCCAGACTTCCTGGTGCACATCGTCGGGCAGGCCGATGTCGCTGTTGACTTTATCGTGTAAAACGGCAACGGTGGGCGATGATGCCCACCGTTTCGCATGGGCCAGCTATGTGCAAATTTATTCTTGTCGGAATAATTTTCTTGTTTTCAGGAGCCTCTATGGCAAGCAGTCTGGTGTTACCTTCCGCCGAAACGCTATCCGGGCAGTGGACGGTCAGTGATAAATCAAAGTCTTGTGTTGTGCAGCTCAACGCGGAGAATGTGGAATCGGCCGGCGGCTATAGCCTGAAATTTTTATCTGATTGCACGCCCGACGTCTTGTCGCAAGAGCCTGTGGCGTGGCGTCCTGCTCCCGATGGCATTGCGCTGTTGGACAAGGATGGGCTGACCGTACTTTTCTTCTCTCAGGAAGACGATCATTATCGCAGCCAGATCTGGGCTGAAACTGGGAAGATCCTGAAGAGAAATAACTAGCGGAAAACGCCGGCTTGACCCGGCGCTTCTGAACGCGGTTATCACGCCTCACATCACCCAGCCTCCGCCGTAACGGCGGGGGCTTTTTAATGGGCGGGCGGCAAGCCGTCGACGATGGTAATCATGGCTTCCGCCACGTGGCACCGCTGTTGTTTCGCCAACTGATAGGCCGGCGAATGGTAGCAGGCCAACGCGGTGGCGTAGTCGTCGAATTCGATCAGCACATGTTTCACAAACGATGGGCCTTCCAGCGTTTGCGCCTGTTCGCCGCGGGCGAGAAAACGGGCGTTGAACTGGCGAAACGCCTGGGGCGCCAAATCCATGTAATGCTGATATTGCTGCGGATCTTTCACGGTAACATGGGCGATCCAGTAAGCGGGCATCTCAGGACTCCTGTTGCAGAATGCGCTTGGCCAGCGCGGCGGCCTCGGTCAGGTGATCGATGACTTCTTGCCTGGCCTGCGTCGGATTGTTTTGTTCGATGGCGTGATAAATGCGCGTCATGCGCTCGAAGCCGGCCAGCTGGCGCTCCGGGGTCTTCAGGGTCAGGGCGCGCAGGCGGCTGATGCGGCTGTTCAGGCGTTGAACGATTTCCCAGGCGATGGCGTGATGGGCCACTTGGAAAATGGTTTCATAAAAGGCCTGCGAGGCTTCAACGCGCTGAATATCGTCCTGCCCGGCCGACGCCTGATTAATCGCAATTAATTTTTCATGCAGTTTCTTTTTATCTTCCGGCCCGGCTTTCAGGGCGCAGTCGTGAGCGGCATCCTGTTCAAGCAGCAGGCGAATAGTATAAATCTGCTCGGCAATTTCCCAGGTCAGAATAGCGACAATCGGCCCTTTCTTGCCGAGCGTTTCAATGAGCCCCTCCGCTTCGAGATAACGGATCACCTCGCGCACCACGCTGCGGCTGACGCCCAGCTCCTCGCACAGGCTGCGTTCCACCAAACGATCGCCGGCCTGAAAATACCCTGAGATAATCGCCTGCCTAATTTTCGCCAATGCCAATTCGCGCAAGGTGACCGGTGCATTCTCAATCTTCAATGACGCCTGAACCATAATTGTCTCTATTTTTGTGGATCATCATTAATCCGGATAACGACGCGAATTCCCGTTTGCCCGGTACTATTAACATCTTTCCAACCTGCAAAGCAACGGCGGCCGATTTCGCGCCGCATCGCCAAAACGGTGAATGTTGCCGCAGTGCGTATTCTGCCGAAGTTGAACGGTTATTCCGGGGGAACGTGAACGCGTTATTTCCTAACGCGCCCTAACTTCTTTTTATTACACCGACCGTTCACTTTCAGTCAACCTGTGCCAGTCGTTTTCTCATCGACTCGCCTT
>NZ_JAVHUX010000035.1:0-74721 GCF_030954545.1 Serratia sp. MF1(2023)
AAGAAATAGAGAACTACATTGATTACTATAACCACAGCCGCCTCAGAGAGAAACTAAAAGGCCTGAGTCCGGTAGAGTATCGAACCCAGGCCATGAAGGCCGCCTGAATTTACATCGTCCAACTTCTGGGGGTCAGTTCATTGCCGAGCCCTGCATTGCCTCAGGAAAACTGCAATTCCTCGCCGGCCTGCGCGCTGGCCGCTTCGCTGAGCAGCTGATAAAACGGCTGCCCGCTGCGATCGCATAACCAAGCGCCGTCGCGGTAGTTGAAGTGGTAGCCGCCGGCCTTGGTGGCGAGCCACACCTGGTGCAGCGGCTCCTGGCGGTTGATGACGATTTTGGTGCCGTTTTCGAAGCTCAGCGTCATTACGCCGCCATTGGTTTCGTAATCGATGTCCGCATCGCCGTCAAAATCGTCCAGTGTCTCTTCAATATTCAGCATCAGCTGGTCGGCCAACTGGTGAAACTCGCTGTCGTTCATATTCAATTCCTATTGCTTTTCATGATCCACCTGCGATTATAGAGACCTTGGACGCATGAATTACAGGCATTAATGCAAATGAAAAAACAACTACGCTATGCGCTGATGGCCGTTCTGGTTACCGGCCTCGCCGGCTGTGGTCTGAAAGGCCCGCTTTACTTCCCGCCTGCCGACCCCGCCAGCCAAAAACCGGCCAAGCCGCCGGTGCAAACGGGCGATCAGGTGCAAAAGAACCAGCAGGAGCAGTCTGGCTCTCAGCAAAAACCGTCGATGGTCGACCAGTAACACACTGTTTACGGTGGCGAGCGCCGCCGTAAAATCAAGACGGATAGCGCGTCCAGATAGCGGAGTATGATATGCAGTTCTCCAAAATGCACGGTCTGGGCAACGACTTTATGGTGGTCGATGCCGTTACACAGAATGTCTATTTTTCACCTGAGCTGATCCGCCGGCTGGCCGATCGGCACCTGGGCGTCGGCTTTGACCAGATGCTGGTGGTAGAACCGCCTTACGATCCCGAGCTGGATTTTCACTACCGAATTTTCAACGCCGACGGCAGCGAAGTGGCGCAGTGCGGCAACGGCGCGCGCTGCTTCGCGCGCTTTGTGCGGCTGAAAGGGCTGACCAACAAACGCGACATCCGTGTCAGCACCCAAACCGGGCGCATGGTGCTCAGCGTCACCGACGACGATCTGGTGTGCGTCAACATGGGCGAGCCTAATTTCGATCCGCAGGCGGTGCCGTTCCGCGCCGCCAAGGCGGAAAAGACCTACATCATGCGCGCGGCGGAACACACCGTGCTGTGCGGCGTGGTGTCGATGGGCAACCCGCATTGTGTTTTGCAGGTGGACGATGTAAAAACCGCCAAGGTGGAGCTGCTCGGGCCGGTGCTGGAAGGGCATGAGCGCTTCCCGGAACGAGCCAACATCGGTTTTATGCAGGTGGTCAGCCGCGATCATATCAAGCTGCGCGTTTACGAGCGCGGCGCCGGCGAAACGCAGGCCTGCGGCAGCGGTGCCTGTGCGGCGGTGGCGGTGGGGATCCAACAGGAATTGCTGTCAGAAGAGGTGCATGTAGAACTGCCGGGCGGCAGCCTGCATATTCGCTGGAAAGGGCCGGGCAACCCGCTGTTTATGACCGGCCCGGCAACCCATGTCTATGACGGATTTATTCATCTATGAAAAGCGTAGAAGAACAGAGCGTCGCCGGCCTGGCGCTGGATGACGACACCGTGATGCAGTACCTGCTGCAGAACCCGGATTTCTTTATTCGCAACGCGCGCCAGGTTGAGCAGATGCGCGTGCCGCACCCGGTGCGCGGCACCGTTTCGCTGGTGGAATGGCATCTGGCCCGCCAGCGCAATCACATCGAACGGCTGGAAGAAGAGATCACGCTGCTGATGGAGCAGGCCAGCGCCAACGAAGGGCTGTTCGCCCGGTTGTTGCACCTGCAGGCCGATCTGGCCACCGCCGACAGCCTGCAGGACATGCTCAACCGGCTGCAGCGCTGGGCGCGCGGCTTTGGTTTGGCCGGCGCCACGGTGCGCCTGTTCGCCGAGCGCTGGAAGATCGGCGCGCCTTCCGACTTTACCCACCTGGCGCTGACGCGTTCGGCGTTCGAGCCGTTTCGCATTCAGCGGCTGGGTAGCGAACAACATTACCTCGGCGGCCTGAACGGCCCCGAACTGCTGCTGCTGTTGCCGCAGGCCAAACAGATTGGCCAGATTGGCTCGGTGGCGCTGTCGATGCTGGGCGACGATGGCGAACTGGGCATGGTGATCTTCAGCAGCCGCGATACGCAACACTATCAGCAGGGCATGGGCACGGTGATGCTCAATCAACTGGCGCACATGCTGCCGGCGCTGCTGGAACGCTGGGTCGAACGCGCATGACGCCGATTGCGCCCAGCCTGCAGCAGCCGGTGGACGCTTTTCTGCGTTATCTCAAGGTAGAACGGCAACTCAGCCCGCTGACGCAGCTTAGCTATTCGCGCCAGCTGGCGGCGCTGATGCGCCTGGCGCAGGAGATCGGCGTCACCGACTGGGCGGCGCTGGACGCCGCCCGGGTGCGCATGCTGGCGGCGCGCAGCAAACGCGCCGGCCTGCAGTCCGCCAGCCTGGCGCTGCGGCTCTCTTCGTTGCGCAGTTTCCTCGACTGGCTGGTCAGCCAGGGCGTATTGCACGCCAACCCCGCCAAAGGCATCCGCACGCCGCGCAGCGGCCGCCATCTGCCGAAAAACATCGACGTCGATGAAATGAACCAGCTGCTGGAGATCGATCTCAACGATCCGCTGGCGGTGCGCGATCGCGCCATGCTGGAGGTGATGTACGGCGCTGGCCTGCGCCTCTCCGAACTGGTGGGGCTGGATTGCCGCCATGTCGATATGGCGGCCGGCGAGGTGTGGGTGATGGGGAAAGGCAGCAAAGAGCGCAAATTGCCGATCGGGCGCACCGCCGTCACCTGGCTGGAACACTGGCTGGCGATGCGCGATCTGTTCGGGCCGGAAGATGACGCGATGTTCCTGTCCAATCAGGGGCGGCGCATCTCGACGCGCAACGTGCAAAAGCGCTTCGCCGAATGGGGCGTGAAACAGGGCGTCAACAGCCATATTCACCCGCACAAGCTGCGTCACTCCTTCGCCACTCACATGCTGGAGTCCAGCGGCGATCTGCGCGCGGTGCAGGAGCTGCTCGGCCACGCCAACCTGACCACCACGCAAATTTATACCCACCTCGACTTTCAACATCTGGCGAACGTGTACGATGCCGCGCATCCGCGCGCCAAACGGGGGAAATCCTGATGCATTTTTATCGCCCGCTGCGCCCGCTGGCGGCGCTGACTTTCGATCTGGACGACACGCTGTATGACAATCGCCCGGTGATCCGGCAAACCGAACAACAGTCGGTGGCCTTCCTGCAGAGCTACCATCCCGGTCTGAACAGCTTCCAGTCGGCGGATTTCCACCGCCTGCGCCAGGAGCTGCGCGAACAGGATCCGGAGATCTACCACGACGTCACCCAGTGGCGCTGGCGCGCCATTCATCTGGCGCTGAGCCGGCAGGGGCTGCGCGATGCCGACGCGGCGATCGGGGCCGATGCGGCGATGCAAAACTTCGCGCTGTGGCGCAGCCGCATCGAGGTGCCGCAAGCGACCCACGCCACGCTGAAGGCGCTGGCCGCGCGCTACCCGCTGGTGGCGATCACCAACGGCAACGCCGATCCGGCGCAGTGCGGCCTGGACGGTTATTTCCAGTTCGTGTTGCGCTCCGGGCCGGACGGGCGCGCCAAGCCGTATCAGGACATGTATCACCTGGCCGTCGAGCGGCTGGGCGTGGCGCCCGAGCAGATCCTGCACGTGGGCGACGATCTGACCACCGACGTCGCCGGCGCGCTGCGCGCGGGGCTGCAGGCCTGTTGGATCAACGATCGGCAACGCTGCCTGATGCAGGCCGCCGACAGCCGCCTGCTGCCGCATATTGAGATTTCGCAGTTGGCATCGCTGACAGCATTGTTATAATCCCTGCCAGAACTCTGTATAAATTTCCAGTGAAAAACCCGTCAGCGGCGGGTTTTCCCTTAACCATTAGTGGTGCCTATGGACGTCTCCGATCTGCTCGACAGCCTGAATGAAAAACAACGTGAAGCCGTGGCGGCGCCGCGCAGCAACCTGTTGGTTCTGGCCGGAGCGGGCAGCGGCAAGACGCGGGTGCTGGTGCATCGCATCGCCTGGCTGCTGTCGGTGGAGAACTGCTCGCCGTATTCGATCATGGCGGTGACCTTCACCAACAAGGCGGCGGCGGAAATGCGCCACCGTATCGAACATCTGATCGGCACCAGCCAGGGCGGCATGTGGATCGGCACCTTCCACGGCCTGGCGCACCGTCTGTTGCGCGCCCACCACCTGGAAGCCAACCTGCCGCAGGATTTCCAGATCCTCGACAGCGACGACCAGCTGCGGCTGCTCAAGCGCATCATCAAGGCGCTGAACGTCGACGAGAAGCAGTGGCCGCCGCGTCAGGCGATGTGGTACATCAACGGCAAGAAAGACGAGGGCCTGCGCCCGCAGCACGTCGAGACCTACAACAACCCGGTAGAAGCCACCTGGCTGCGCATCTACCAGGCCTATCAGGAAGCCTGCGATCGCGCGGGGCTGGTGGATTTCGCCGAGCTGCTGCTGCGCGCGCACGAGCTGTGGCTGAACAAGCCGCATATCCTCAACCACTACCGCGAACGTTTCACCAACGTGCTGGTGGACGAATTCCAGGATACCAACAGTATCCAGTACGCCTGGATCCGTTTGCTGGCGGGCGGCAACAGCAACGTGATGATCGTCGGCGACGATGACCAGTCGATCTACGGCTGGCGCGGCGCGCAGGTGGAAAACATCCAGCGCTTCCTGAAAGATTTCCCCGGCGCGGAAACCATCCGCCTGGAGCAGAACTACCGTTCCACCAGCAACATCCTGAAAGCGGCCAACACCCTGATCGCCAACAACGACGGGCGCATGGGCAAAAACCTGTGGACCGAAGGCGGCGAAGGCGAACCGATCTCCATCTACTGCGCCTTCAACGAACTCGACGAAGCGCGCTTCGTGGTCAACCGCATCAAGACCTGGCAGGACAACGGCGGGGCGCTGAACGACTGCGCCATCCTGTACCGCAGCAACGCCCAGTCGCGCGTGCTGGAAGAGGCGCTGCTGCAGACGGCGATGCCGTACCGCATCTACGGCGGCCAGCGCTTCTTCGAACGCCAGGAAATCAAGGATGCGCTGGCTTACCTGCGCCTCATTTCCAACCGCAACGACGACGCAGCCTTCGAGCGCGTGGTCAACACCCCGACGCGCGGCATCGGCGATCGCACCCTCGACGTGGTGCGCCAGGCGGCGCGCGATCGCCAGCTGACGCTGTGGCAGGCGACGCGTGAGCTGATGCAGGACAAGGTGTTGGCCGGCCGCGCCGCGTCGGCGCTGCAGCGCTTTATCGAACTGGTGGAGTCGCTGGCGCACGAAACCGCCGACATGCCGCTGCACGTGCAGACCGACCGGGTGATCCGCGATTCCGGGCTGTTCATCATGTATGAGCAGGAGAAAGGCGAAAAGGGGCAGGCGCGCATCGAAAACCTTGAGGAATTGGTGACGGCGACGCGCCAGTTCAGCTATCAGGACGAAGATCAGGATCTGATGCCGCTGCAGGCGTTCCTGTCGCATGCGGCGCTGGAAGCGGGCGAAGGCCAGGCCGACGCCTATCAGGACGCGGTGCAGCTGATGACCCTGCACTCCGCCAAGGGGCTGGAGTTCCCGCTGGTGTTTATCGTCGGCATGGAAGAGGGCATGTTCCCGAGCCAGATGTCGCTGGATGAAGGCGGCCGTCTGGAGGAGGAGCGCCGCCTGGCCTATGTGGGCGTAACGCGCGCCATGCAGAAGCTGACGCTGACCTATGCCGAAACGCGCCGTCTGTATGGCAAAGAGGTTTACCACCGGCCGTCGCGCTTTATCGGCGAACTGCCGGAAGAGTGCGTGGAAGAAGTGCGCCTGCGCGCCAGCGTATCGCGCCCGGTCAATCACCGCCGCATGGGCACGCCGATCAGCGAGAACGATACCGGCTACAAGCTGGGCCAGCGCGTGCGCCATCCCAAGTTTGGTGAAGGCACCATCGTCAATCTGGAGGGCAGCGGCGAGCACAGCCGGCTGCAGATCGCCTTCCCGGGCGAGGGCATCAAGTGGCTGGTGGCGGCCTACGCTCGCCTGGAAACGGTATAAAAGAGAGGGGCGCGTTGCAGGGGCAGCCCCTGCAATCGTTCAGGATCAGTGAGGGTAGCGATCGCCGACCTGCGCGGTGGCATACCAGCGCATCACCGCTTCGGTGCCTTCACCGCCTTCCTGCGGTGCCCACGGCATGCAGTCCTCTTCGGTCAACGCCTGATACGGGCCCTGCTTTACTTCGAACACCACGCCGCCGGCATCGACCGACAACACCGCATGCCAGGTAAATGCCGGCATCTCCAGCACTTTGGTTTCTTCGCCGAGCAGGGTGCGCTGCGTCACGACGCCGTCATCGTTGAACTGCAAGACGACAAAACGGCCGCGCAGCGGCGTCAGCAGTTCCCAGGTTTGCGGGTGACGGTGCGGGCGGATATAGGTGCCGGGTTCCATGGCGATCGCCAGGCGTTGCACCGGGTCGCTCAACTCTTCGTGTAAGGTGCGGTGCGCGCGCAGGCGGGGCACGCTGGCGGCCTGTTCGCTCATCGCGGTCAGTTCATGGGCGGTAATCTGTTTCATCGTTTAAATCCGCATGCTTGTCGTACCATTAGGGTGATGTCATCTTAGCAACATTCTTGGTGGCGGTAAGCGATCGCCGCGACTTTTTCAGTACGGTTTAGGCGCCATTTTTGCCATTGAACATCGTGATGATTTGTTGCGCAATTATCCCGCCTAACGTGTTGACAGGCTTTTTCTTCTCGGCGTAACATGCGCGCACTATTATCATTGAGGACAGACGCCTTGGACACACCCAGTAGATACTGGCTCACTGACCTGCGCCGCAGGTATAACTTCTAAGGCTCTCCGTTTTTGCTGATAGCCTTCGTGGTTGTCGGCGACCCCGCAAAGCGTCGCTATGAGTCAGATCTCTTCATGGTCTGAAACAAATCGGTGATACGCATCCCCTCTGTTTCTGTGCTTCAACGCGTTGTCCGCACCCGTTACCTTCACGGAGTTTTGGCACATGCTGAGCGCTTTTAAATTAGATAACCGCCGCTTGTCCCGTCTGGAGCTGGACGACTCGGATGATCTCACGTCATCGCTGTGGGTTGATCTGGTCGAGCCGGAAGAGGGCGAGCGTGAGCGCGTGCAGAATGAGCTGGGACAAAGCCTGGCGACGCGTCCCGAACTGGACGACATCGAAGCCTCCGCCCGTTTCTTCGAAGATGAAGACGGTCTGCATATCCACTCCTTCTTCTACTTTGAAGATGCGGAAGATCACGCCGGCAACTCCACGGTGGCGTTCACCATCCGCGACGGCCGCCTGTATACCCTGCGCGAGCGTGAACTGCCGGCGTTTCGCCTGTACCGCATGCGCGCCCGCAACCAGACCATGCTCGAAGGCAACGCCTACGAACTGCTGCTGGATCTGTTCGAAACCAAGATTGAACAGCTGGCGGACGAGATAGAGAACATCTACAGCGATCTGGAACAGCTCAGCCGGGTGATCATGGAAGGGCATCAGGGCGATGAATACGACGCCGCGCTATCGACGCTGGCGGAGCTGGAAGATATCGGCTGGAAGGTGCGTTTGTGTCTGATGGATACCCAGCGCGCGCTCAACTTCCTGGTGCGCAAGGCGCGTTTGCCGACCGGCCAGCTGGAGCAGGCGCGTGAAGTGCTGCGCGACATCGAATCCCTGCTGCCGCACAACGAATCGCTGTTCCAGAAGGTGAACTTCCTGATGCAGGCGGCGATGGGCTTCATCAACATCGAACAGAACCGCATCATCAAGATCTTCTCGGTGGTGTCGGTGGTGTTCCTGCCGCCGACGCTGGTGGCCTCCAGCTACGGCATGAACTTCGAATTCATGCCGGAGCTGAAATGGTCGTTCGGCTACCCGGGCGCCATCACCTTGATGATCCTGGCCGGTCTGGCCCCTTACCTGTACTTCAAGCGCAAGAACTGGCTGTAACCCGGCGGCGCCGGGCTCAGCGCAGCTTGCGTTGGGTGTAGAGCGCGTCGAGGGTGAACAGGATCAGCGCCGCCCAGATAAAGCCGAAGGTCACCAGTTTGTCCTGGCCGACGGTTTCGCCGTAGAAGGTGATCGCCAGCAGGAACATCAGCGTCGGGCCGAGATACTGGAAGAAACCGAGCGTCGACAGGCGCAGCCGGGTGGCCGCCGCGGTGAAGCACAGCAGCGGCACGGTGGTGACGATGCCGGCGGCGACCAGCAGCAGGTTCAGCGACCACGGGTTGGCGCTCAGGTGGCTGGTGGGGCTGTCGGCGAACAGGAACAGATAGGCCGCCGCCACCGGCAGCAGCCACAGCGTTTCGATCAGCATGCCGGTCTGGGCGTCGATGGCGATTTTCTTGCGCAGCAGGCCGTAGAAGGCGAAGCTGAACGCCAGCCCCAGACCGATGATCGGCAACGAACCGAACTGCCAGAGCTGCACCAGCACCCCGGTGAACGCCAGCGCCACCGCCACCCACTGCATGCGGCGAAAGCGCTCGCCGAGAAACAGCATCCCCAACAGCACGTTAACCAGCGGGTTGATGAAGTAGCCCAGGCTGGCTTCCAGCATATGGTGGTTGTTCACCGCCCAGATGAACAGCAGCCAGTTGCCGCCGATCAACAGCGCGGTGACCGCCAGCAGCAGCAGCCGTTTGCGATTTTGGCAGGCGGCGCGCACTTTCGGCCAGTTGCGGCCCAGCGTGATCAGCGCCAGCATGAAGAAAAACGACCAGATGATCCGGTGGGTAAGGATCTCGTCCGCGGATACTTGCTGAATCAGTTTGAAATAGGCCGGGGCGATGCCCCACATAAAATAGGCGGCCAGGGCGAAGAAAATGCCCTGACGCGTTTGCTTTGCGTCCATGACGTCACTCGGTGGGGAACGTAAGATGCGGTGAGTGTACTGAAGACGCCCACCGCACACAATCATCAGCCGACCAGATAGGTGGCGGTCGCGGTCGCGATATGCAGGCCGTCGTGGTTATGCAGTTCTACGCGCGCGACGGCGACCTTATTGCCGCTGCGCAGCACGCTGGCGGAGGCGACGAAGTGTTCGCCGCGGCCGGGGCGCAGGTAGTCGACGCGCAGATCGATGGTGCCCATGCGCGACAGTTTGGCGGCGATCTCTTCTTCGATCAGCGGCTCCATGCGCGTCAGCACCCCGCCGGCGCAGGCCAGCCCGGCGGCGACGTCGAGCACCGCGGCGATCACGCCGCCGTGCAGAATTTCCTGTGCGGCGTTGCCCACCAGCTTGCGCTGGTTGGTGAAGCTCAGCTCGACGTAATCATCGTCGAAGCGGCGCAGCTCCAGGCCAAGCTCGCGGTTGAACGGCATGTGGTAGACAAAGATTTCGCCGATCTTGCGGCGGGCGGCTTCCAGGGTCAGTGGTGTGGTCGACATAGCGGGTTTCCGTTTTTCTTTTGCGTTTTAAGGGAGCTAACTGGTCAGTCCAGGTTAATGGAATGTTGATTTTATGCTTAACCATTGTTGCTTTCCAGACTATTCCAATAAAACCGGCCTGCGCTGCGGTAAAGCCTCCTTTGTGTGTAAAATGGCCTGATTTTTTCCGGGATTGCCCTTTTTCGTTGGAGTGAGGAGAGGTTATGCGCATTTTGTCAGGGATCGTTTCCGCCACGCTGCTGATGCCGGCGCTGGCATTGGCTGAGGAAGCCAAAGAGCAGCAGATTCACGATAAGCCGGCGGTGCGCGGCAGCATTATCGCCAACCTGCTGCAGGAGCACGATAATCCGTTCACGCTGTACCCTTACGATCCCAATTACCTGCTGTATACCGACACCAGCGATATCAACCAAGAGGCCATCAAGACATACAACTGGGCCGACAAGGCGCGCAAGGACGAGGTGAAATACCAGCTTAGCCTGGCGTTTCCGCTGTGGCGGGGCATTGCCGGCGACAACTCGGTGCTCGGCGCGTCTTATACTCAGCGCTCCTGGTGGCAATTGTCCAACCGCGGCGAGTCTTCGCCGTTCCGCGAGACCAACTACGAGCCGCAGCTGTTCGTGGGGTGGGCGACCGATTACCGCTTTGCCGGTTGGACGCTGCGCGATGTTGAAATCGGCGTTAACCATCAATCCAACGGCCGCTCGGACCCGACGTCGCGCAGCTGGAATCGTGGCTATGCGCGGCTGATGGCGCAAAACGGCAACTGGCAGGTGGATCTCAAGCCCTGGTTCCGCTTCTCGGAGAGCTCGAGCAACGACGACAACCCGGACATCACCAAATACATGGGATACTACCGGCTGAAGGTCGGTTACGCCTGGGGCGACAGCGTGTTCAGCGTCGACAGCCACTACAACTGGAACAGCGGCTACGGCGGCGCGGAACTGGGCTGGAGCTATCCGATCACCCGCAACGTGCGATTCTATACCCAGGTGTTCAGCGGCTACGGCGAATCGCTGATCGACTACAACTTCCGGCAGACACGGGTGGGCGTTGGTGTCATGCTGAACGATATTATGTAATCATACCCGGTGGGTGTGTACCGATGAAAAAATGGGGAAGTGTGTGTCAACCGCAGCAGTGATTAACAGAGAGTTGCTGGCCGAGCAGGTATTGCGCGATACCTTCGGCTACCAGCAATTCCGTCCGGGCCAACAAACGATTATCAACGCCGCGATCGGCGGGCAGGATTGCCTGGTGGTGATGCCGACCGGCGGCGGCAAGTCGCTGTGTTACCAAATCCCGGCGCTGGTGATGGACGGCCTGACCCTGGTGGTTTCCCCGCTGATCTCGCTGATGAAGGACCAGGTCGACCAACTGTTGGCTTACGGCGTTTCCGCCGCCTGCTACAACTCGACGCAAACCCGCGAGGAGCAGCTGGACGTCATGGCCGGCTGCCGCAACGGCACCATTAAGATGCTGTACATCGCGCCGGAACGGCTGATGATGGAAAGCTTCCTCAACCTGCTCGACCACTGCCCGCCGGCGATGCTGGCGGTGGATGAGGCGCACTGTATTTCGCAGTGGGGCCATGACTTCCGGCCGGAATATCGCGCGCTGGGTCAGCTGAAACAGCGCTTCCCGTCGATGCCGGTGATCGCGCTGACCGCCACCGCCGACGAGTCCACCCGCGGCGATATCGTGCGCCTGCTGTCGTTGCAGGATCCGCTGGTGCAGGTCAGCAGCTTCGACCGGCCGAACATCCGCTACACGCTGGTGGAAAAATTCAAGCCGCTCGATCAGCTGTGGCGCTTCGTGCAGGATCAGCGCGGCAAGAGCGGCATTATCTATTGCAACAGCCGCGCCAAGGTGGAAGACACCGCCGCGCGTCTGCAGAGCCGCGGGCTGAGCGTCGGCGCCTACCACGCCGGGCTGGACAACGATCGCCGTGCGCAGGTGCAGGAAGCGTTCCAGCGCGACGATCTGCAGGTGGTGGTGGCCACCGTCGCCTTCGGCATGGGCATCAACAAACCCAACGTGCGCTTCGTGGTGCATTTCGACATTCCGCGCAATATCGAATCCTATTATCAGGAGACCGGCCGCGCCGGGCGCGACGGTCTGCCGGCCGAAGCCATCCTGCTGTACGATCCGGCCGACATGGCCTGGCTGCGCCGCTGTCTGGAGGAAAAACCCGCCGGACAGCAGCTGGATATCGAACGCCACAAGCTGAACGCCATGGGCGCGTTCGCCGAGGCGCAAACCTGCCGCCGTCTGGTGCTGCTCAACTACTTCGGCGAAGGCAAGCACGAGAACTGCGGCAACTGCGACATCTGCCTCGATCCGCCCAAGCGCTACGACGGGCTGGAGGATGCGCGCAAGGCGCTGTCCTGCGTGTACCGCGTCGGCCAGCGCTTCGGCCTCGGGTACATCGTGGAAGTGCTGCGCGGTTCCAACAACCAACGCATTCGCGAATACGGTCACGACAAGCTGCCGGTGTACGGCATCGGCCGCGATCAAACCACCGAACACTGGACCAGCGTGCTGCGTCAGCTGATCCACCTGGGCTTTATCACCCAGAACATTGCCATGCACTCGGCGCTGCAATTGACCGAGGCGGCGCGCCCGGTATTGCGCGGCGAGGTGGCGCTGCAGCTGGCGGTGCCGCGCATCCAGAGCCTGAAGTCGCGCGGTAGCGCCAACCAGAAATCCTACGGCGGCAATTACGATCGCAAGCTGTTCGCCAAGCTGCGAAAACTGCGCAAATCGATTGCCGATGAAGAGAACATTCCGCCGTATGTGGTGTTCAACGACGCCACGCTGCTGGAAATGGCCGAACAGATGCCGATCAAGGCCGGCGATCTGCTGAGCGTCAACGGCGTCGGCCAGCGCAAACTGGAGCGTTTCGGCGCGCCCTTTATGGCGATGATCCGCGACCATCTCGACAATGACGAAGACTGAGGGCAATAAATCATGCTGATGCTGTTTCTCACCGTGGCGCTGGTGCATCTGATTGCGCTGATGAGCCCGGGGCCGGACTTCTTTTTCGTGTCGCAAACCGCCGCCAGCCGCTCGCGCCGCGAGGCGATGATGGGGGTGGTCGGCATTTCGCTCGGCATCGTGGTGTGGGCCGGCGTGGCGTTGATGGGGCTGCATCTGATCCTGCAGAAGATGGCCTGGCTGCATCAGATCATCATGGTTGGCGGCGGCATTTACCTGTGCTGGATGGGGTGGCAACTGCTGCGTTCCGCGCGGGCGCAGCAAGCGCAGCCGGCGGCGGAGGCCCAAGTAGCGTTGCCGAAGGCCGGGCGCAGCTTTATTAGCGGTTTCCTGACCAATCTGTCCAACCCGAAGGAGGTGATCTATTTCGGCAGCGTGTTCTCGCTGTTCGTCGGCGACAGCGTCGGCGCCGGGGCGCGCTGGGGACTGTTCCTGCTGATCGTCGCCGAGACCTTCGTCTGGTTCAGCCTGGTGGCGGTGGTGTTCGCGCTGCCGGCGATGCGCCGCGGCTACCAGCGGTTGGCCAAGTGGATCGACGGGGTGGCGGGGGTGCTGTTCACCGGCTTCGGGTTACACCTGATCTTTACCCGCTGATCGGCAGTGACATGCCCAAGGCCGAGCAGCGATGCCCGGCCTTTTTTTCAGGCCTTGCGGGCGGTCGCCAGCAGCCCCGCCACCAGAATGAACAGCGAACCGAATACTCGGTTGAGCAGCTGCATTTGGCGCGGCGTTCTCAGCCAGCCGGCGATGCGCGTCGCCAGGGTGGCGTAACCGATCATCACCAGAATATCCACCACCACGGTGGTGACGCCGAGCACCAAATACTGCTCGGCCTGCGGCTGATTGGGCAAAATGAACTGCGGGAACAGCGCGGCGAGGAACACGATGCTTTTCGGGTTGGTCAGGTTGACCAGCACCGCGCGGCGGAACAGACGGCGGCGCGGCATGCTGCCCGCCAGCGCATGCAGATCCAGCGCCCCGGCGGCGCGCCATTGCTGGATGCCGAGCCACACCAGGTAGGCGGCGCCCAGCCATTTCAGCAGCTCGAACGCCAGCAGCGATTGCGATATCAGCGCACCGAGGCCGATGCCTACCAGCACGATGTGCGCGCTCAGCCCGACCTGTAGCCCGGCGATCGACGCGGCGGCGCCGCGATAGCCGTGGCTGATGCCGGTGCTCATGGTGTTGATGGCGCCTGAGCCGGGGGACAGGCTGAGGATAAGCGTGGTCAGCAGATAGGTTAACCACCAGTCCAAGGTCATGGTTCTTCGGCTCCCTGAAAGTGTCGTTTTGTGCCACAATGCGCCGAGGCGGCGCCGTTTTTTGTAAGAATTGAATCACAATACGCTAGTATGATTTCTTGTGCCAGCGGTCACATTTTCCGCCGGCCCCACAGGGAAAACGCTCTCGATGACCTCGTTCACTCTCAGCTCCGATGACTGGTTAACGCGTGAAACGCAGTTCGCTGCCTTCGCCACCGGGCCGCTGCTGGACTTCTGGCGGCTGCGGGAAGAGGGCGAGTTCAGCGGCGTGGACGGCGTGCCGATCCGCTTTGTACGTTTTCGCTCCGCGCGACATCAGCGGGTGGTGGTGGTCAGCCCCGGCCGCATCGAAAGCTACGTGAAATACCCCGAGGTGGCCTACGATCTGTTCCACTGCGGTTACGACGTGGTGATCGTCGATCATCGCGGCCAGGGGCGCTCCGGCCGTTTACTGGCGGATACGCACCGCGGTCATGTGGTAAACTTCGCCGACTACGTGGACGATTTCGAGCAGCTTTGGCAGCGCGAGGTCGAATCGCGCGGTTATCGGCAGCGCTTCGCGCTGGCGCATTCGATGGGCGGCGCGATCCTGGCGCAGTTCCTGCAGCGCCGGCCGCAGGCGTTCGACGCGGCGGCGTTTTGCGCGCCGATGTTCGGCATCCAGTTGCCGATGCCGGATTGGCTGGCCGACCGCATTCTCGACTGGGCGGAGGCCCACCCGGCGATCCGCGACTATTACGCGGTGGGCACCGGCCAGTGGCGGCCGCTGCCGTATGTGGTCAACGTGTTGACCCACAGCCGCGAACGCTACCGGCGCAGCCTGCGCTATTACGCCGATTACCCCGAGCTGCAGGTGGGCGGGCCGACCTACCATTGGGTGCGGGAGAGCATCCGCGCCGGCCGGCAGATTATCGCTCGGGCCGGGGCGATCACAACGCCGCTGTTGCTTTTGCAAGCCGGTGAAGAACGAGTCGTCGACAACCGTTCGCACCAGGCTTTTTGTCAGGCTCTGTCAGACGCGGGGCGCCCTTGCGAAGGGCGGCTTCCGTGGGTTATCAACGGCGCACGCCATGAGATCCTGTTCGAGCGGGACGCGATGCGCGCCGAAGCACTGAACGCAATCCTGCGCTTCTTTGCTCAACACTTAGGCGGCGCGCTGCCGCCGACAACTCCATCAGAGGTTAGAACATAACGCTATGTATCACGTCGTCGCTTCCGATTTAGATGGCACGCTGCTGTCTCCCGACCATACCCTGTCGCCGTACGCCAAAGAAACGCTGAAGTTGCTGACCCAGCGCGGCGTGCATTTCGTATTCGCCACCGGCCGCCACCATATCGACGTGGCGCAGATCCGCGACAGCCTGGAGATCAGCGCCTTTATGATCACCTCCAACGGCGCGCGGGTGCACAACACCGCCGGCGAGCTGATTTTCAGTCACAACCTGGACGAGGATATCGCCCGCGATCTGTACGGCATGCTGCACGACGATCCGGAGATCACCACCAACGTCTACCGCAACGACGATTGGTTTACCAACCGCGAAAGCCCGGAGCAGGAAGAATTCTTCCAGGAGTCGGTGTTCAAATATCAGCTGTTCGAACCGGGCCTGCTGGAAACCGACGGCGTCTGCAAGGTTTACTTCACCTGCGAAGATCACGAGCGGCTGCTGCAGGTGGAAGACGCCATCAACGCGCGCTGGGGCGATCGGGTCAACGTCAGCTTCTCGTTCCCGACCTGCCTGGAAGTGATGGCGGGCGGCGTGTCGAAAGGGCATGCGCTGGAAGAAGTGGCCAAGATCATCGGCTATACGCTGCAAGAGTGCATCGCCTTCGGCGACGGCATGAACGATCTGGAGATGCTGTCGATGGCCGGCAAGGGCTGCATCATGCGCGACGCGCATCAGCGCTTGAAGGATATGTTGCCGGAGCTGGAAGTGATCGGCTCCAACGTCGATAACGCGGTGCCGCACTATCTGCGCAAGATGTTCCTCTGACATAACCCGGGCGTTTCTCGGAAATAACAAGGGCGCCTTGCGGCGCCCTTGGCATTACTTGTGCTGGCCCTGCTTCTGCAGGAACTGCACGCCCTTGTCCGGGAAGTCGGTGAACACGCCGTCGACGCCGGCCTGGTTGTAAATCACGTCATACAGCTGGTTCACGTCGGTCACGTACTTCGGCAGCGCATCGGCGCGGATGGTGAACGGATGTACCGCCAGCTTGCTGGCGTGCGCTTCTTTCACCATGTCGGTCAGCACGATGTGGCCCGGCTTGGATTTATCCGCCACCACCAGCATGTGGTAGTCCGGCCCGATGCCGTCGGCATACTGAGCGATTTTCTGCATCGCGCCCGGCTTGAACATCCAGTCGTAGTCGTATTCTACCCACTTGCCGTCGGCTTTCTGCTCGTAGGTTTCCTGCCAGTCGTTATAGGCGATCAGCTGCACCAGCTTCAGATCCATGCCCAGCTTCGGCTCCAGCTCGTTCTTGATGCGTTTGAGCTCGTTGGCGTCGAAGCACTGCAGGTAGACGTTGTCGTTTTTGCCGGTGTAGCCGTATTGCTTGAGCACCGCCAGCACTTTGCTGGAGATGTCCTTGCCTTCCTGTTTGTGGAACCACGGCGCCTTGATTTCAGGGTAGATGCCGATGTTCTTGCCGGTCGAATGGTTCAGACCCTGCACGAACTCGATCTCTTCCTGGAAGGTGTGTACGCGGAAGTCGGATTTGCCCATCGGGAAGCGGCCAGGGTAGCCCTGCACCTTCTTGCCGTTTTCGATTTCAAAGCCTTCGGTGAACTTCAGCGATTTGATCTCCGCCAGCGTAAAGTCGATGGCGTAATAACGGCCGTCCTTGCGCGCGCGATCCGGGAAGCGTTCGGCGACGTCGGTGACGCGATCGAGGTAATGGTCGTGCAGCACCACCAGCTCGTTGTCTTTGGTCATCACCAGATCTTGTTCGAGGTAATCGGCGCCCTGCGCGTAGGCCATCGCCTTCGCCGGCAGGGTGTGTTCCGGCAGGTAGCCGCTGGCGCCGCGGTGGGCGATCACTACTTTGTCCGCCGCCTGCGCGGCGCTGACCATTGAGGTAGCGAGAATGATCCCTGTCAGCAGGGCTTTGACTTGAGTCCGCATTCCGTTTTCTCCTTGTTGTTGGGGGCAGGGTAGTAAAAAGGCCGCAGGGCGGCCTTTAAATCATGCAAAAGTCGTGTGACGGTTAGCCGCGCTTGCCGGCAGCGATTTCCGCGTGGTGTTTCTTTTCGTTCAGCATGGTCAGCAGCAGCAGGATAACCGCCAGCACGCCGCCGCCGATCATCACCATGAAGCCGCCGTCCCAACCGAAGAAGTCTACGGTGTAGCCGACGATGGCGCTGGCCGCGACCGAGCCGCCCAGGTAGCCGAACAGGCCGGTGAAGCCCGCGGCGGTGCCGGCGGCTTTCTTCGGCGCCAGCTCCAGCGCGTGCAGGCCGATCAGCATCACCGGGCCGTAGATCAGGAAGCCGATGACCAGCATACAGATCATGTCCACGGTCGGGTTGCCCGGCGGGTTCATCCAGAACACCACGGTGGCGATGGTCACCAGCGTCATGAAGAACACGCCGGTGGCGCCGCGGTTGCCTTTGAACACTTTGTCCGACATCCAGCCGCACAGCAGGGTGCCCGGGATACCGGCGTATTCATACAGGAAGTAGGCCCAGGAAGACTTGTCCAGCGCGAAGTGCTTCACTTCTTTCAGGTAGGTCGGCGACCAGTCCAGAATGCCGTAACGCAGCAGATAGACGAACACGTTGGCGACCGCGATGTACCACAGCAGCTTGTTCGGCAGGATGTACTGCATGAAGATCTGCTTGGCGGTCAGCTCTTCTTCGTCTTTTTCGCTGTAGTCGTCCGGGTAGTCGTTTTTGTACTCTTCAATCGGCGGCAGGCCGCAGGATTGCGGGGTGTCGCGCATCAGGCCGAAGGCGATCAGGGCCACCAGGATGGCGCCGAAGGCCGGCATGTACAGCGCCGCGTGCCAGTCGTTGAACCAGGCCATACCCAGCAGGAACAGCAGCGGCGGCAGGCCGCCACCCACGTTGTGGGCGCAGTTCCAGATGGAGACGATGCCGCCGCGTTCTTTCTGCGACCACCAGTGCACCATGGTGCGGCCGCACGGCGGCCAACCCATGCCCTGGAACCAGCCGCACAGGAACAGCAGGACGAACATGATGGCGATGCTGGAGGTGGCCCACGGCACGAAGCCCATGAACAACATCACCGCCGCCGCCAGGATCAGGCCGGCAGGCAGGAACACTCGCGGGTTGGAACGGTCGGAGACCGAACCCATGATGAATTTGGAGAAGCCGTAGGCGATGGAAATGCCCGACAGCGCGAAGCCGAGGTCACCGCGGCTGAAGCCTTGTTCGATCAGGTAAGGCATGGCCAGGGTGAAGTTCTTACGCACCAGATAGTAAGCGGCGTAACCGAAGAAGATCCCCAGGAAAATTTGCCAGCGCAGCTTACGGTAGAGCGGGTCTACCTTATCGCTCGGCACACGGGCGATGTGTGCGGCCGGCTTAAAAATACTCAACATGAGCGCCTCCGATGGCTTTATCTGTTATCACATCAATATGACCTTTTACGTTCATTTGATGATTGAGCGGATATCGAATGTGGTGTTTTTGTGTTCCATAACGAGCGCCATTGTCGTCAAATACGCCTGGTGTCGCTGTGACGAATGGCGCAATTGTTACACTTTTATGAAACCACGGCGGATTTTGAGCGATTCGTTAACGTTATGAAATAGAAAAACGTCCAAAAATCGTGATTATGATCACATTGATGGTTTTTTGTGGACATTTTTATTTCGTTTGATGTTCGTTCTTGTTCCTTATCAAACAAAGACCCTTATAACCGTGGCTCAATAGGCTCATAACTACCGATCCTGAGGGAGCGACATGAGCAGCTATTTTGACGGCGGCGAAACGGATGTGATCATCATCGGCGGCGGCGCCACCGGCGCAGGCATCGCCCGCGACTGCGCGCGGCGCGGCTTGCGCTGCATTTTGCTGGAGCGCCACGACATCGCCACCGGCGCCACCGGCCGCAACCACGGTTTGCTGCACAGCGGCGCGCGCTATGCGGTGACCGACGGCGAGTCGGCGCGCGAGTGCATCGAAGAAAACCGCATCCTGAAACGCATCGCCCACCACTGCATCGAGCGCACCGATGGGCTGTTCATCACCCTGCCGCAGGACTCGCTGGACTATCAGCAACAGTTTATCGCCGCCTGTCGCCAGGCCGACATCGGCGCCGAAGCGATCGACCCGCAGCTGGCGCTGCGGCTGGAGCCGGCGGCTAACCCGGCGCTGATCGGCGCGGTGCGCGTGCCGGACGGCACCGTCGATCCCTTCCGGCTGACCGCCGCCAACATGTTGGACGCGCGCGAACATGGCGCGCAGATCCTGACCTATCACCAGGTGGTGGGATTGTTGCGCAGCGGCGATCGGGTGACGGGCGTGCGCGTTTACGACCATCAGAATCAGCGGCGCTATGCGCTGCATGCGCCGGTGGTGGTCAACGCCGCCGGCATCTGGGGCCAGCAGATCGCCGAATACGCCGATTTGCGCATCCGCATGTTCCCGGCCAAGGGGGCGCTGCTGATCCTCGGCCACCGCATCAACAACATGGTGATCAACCGCTGCCGCAAACCGGCGGACGCCGACATCCTGGTGCCGGGCGACACCATCTCGCTGATCGGCACCACCTCGACCCATATCGACTACGACCAAATTGACAACATGCTGGTGACCCCGCAGGAAGTGGACATTCTGATCCGCGAGGGGGCGCTGTTGGCGCCCACCCTGGCGCAGACCCGCATTCTGCGCGCCTACGCCGGGGTACGGCCGCTGGTGGCCAGCGACGACGACCCCAGCGGGCGCAACGTCAGCCGCGGCATCGTGCTGCTCGATCACGCCGCCCGCGACGGGCTGGAAGGGTTTATCACCATCACCGGCGGCAAGCTGATGACCTACCGCCTGATGGCGGAGTGGGCCACCGACAAGGTGTGCGAAAAGCTTGGCGTAAACCGCCCGTGCACCACCGCGCAGGATGCGTTGCCCGGCTCCCGCCAGTCGGCGGAGGAGACGGTGCGCAGCGTGGTTTCTCTGCCCGCCAGCATTCGCGGCTCGGCAATTTACCGCCACGGCGATCGCGCCAGCCAGGTGCCGGCGGCCGATCGGCTCGACACCAGCCTGGTGTGCGAATGCGAGGCGGTGACCGCCGGGGAAGTGCGTTATGCGGTCAACTCGCTGACCGTCAATAACCTGGTGGATCTGCGCCGCCGCACCCGCGTCGGCATGGGCACCTGCCAGGGCGAACTCTGTGCCTGCCGCGCCGCCGGGCTGTTGACGCGCTTTAACGTCAGCACGTCGCAGCAGTCCATCGCGCAGCTGTCGCAGTTCCTCAACGAACGGTGGAAAGGCGTACGGCCGATCGCCTGGGGCGACGCGCTGCGCGAGAGTGAATTTACCAGCTGGGTTTACCAGGGGCTATGCGGGCTTGAGGCCCAGGCCGACAAGGAGCAGGAGGCGGATGATGCGATTTGACGTAGTGGTGATTGGCGGTGGCCTGGCGGGCCTGAGCTGCGCCATTGCCGTGGCCGAACAGGGCAAGCGCTGTGCGGTGGTCAGTTCCGGCCAGAGCGCGCTCTACTTCTCCTCCGGCTCGCTCGACCTGCTGGCGAGATTGCCGGACGGCACGCCGGTCGAAATGCCGCTGGCGGCGCTACCGCAGCTGGCGCAGCAGGCGCCGCAGCATCCGTATGCCCTGATCGGGCCCGGCCGGGTGGCGGCGCTGTCCGCCGCCGCGCAGCGGTTGTTGGAGCGCTGCGGGCTGAACCTGCAGGGCGAGGGCGCCAACAACCATCTGCGCATTACGCCGCTTGGCACGCGTCGCGCCACCTGGCTCAGCCCGCAGGCGATCCCGACGCTGCCGCTGACCGGCCAACTGCCGTGGCGGCGCATTGCGGTGATCGGCATCGAAGGCTTCCTCGACTTCCAGCCGCAGATGGCCGCCGACTCTCTGAGCCGGGAGCTCGGCGTAGAGACGGAGGTGGCCTATCTGCACATGCCGGCGCTGGACAGATTGCGCAATAACCCCAGCGAGTTCCGCGCGGTAAACATCGCCCGGGTGCTGGATTTGATGGAAAGTCTGCCGCCGATGGCCGAGGAACTGCGGCGGTTGGCGGGGGCAGCCGACGCGCTCTTTCTGCCGGCCTGTTTGGGATTGGAGGACGACGCGTCGCTGGCGGTGCTGCAGGATGCGGTCGGCAAGCCGATCCGGCTGCTGCCGACGCTACCGCCTTCGGTGCCCGGCATGCGCTTGCATCAGGCGCTGCGGCGGCGTTTTCAACAGCTGGGCGGCGTTTTCATGCCCGGCGACAGCGTGCTGCGCGCCGAGTGCGAAGCCGGCCGCGTCACGGGCCTGTATACCCGCAACCACGGTGATATTCCGCTGCGGGCGCAGCAGGTGGTGTTGGCCAGCGGCAGCTTCTTCAGCAACGGGCTGGTGGCGGATTTCGACGGGGTGCGCGAGCCGATCTTCGGGCTGGACGTACACAGCCGCGCGGATCGCGCCGACTGGAGCCGGCGCGAGCTGTTCGCGCCGCAGCCTTATCTGCAATTTGGCGTGCGCACCGACGGCAGGCTGCGGGCGATGAAGCAGGGCATGCCGTTCGACAATCTGTACGCCATCGGCGCGGTTGCCGGCGGCTACGATCCGCTGCAGCAAGGCTGCGGCGCCGGCGTGTCATTGATCGGTGCGCTGCACGTCGCGCAGCAGATCGCCGCGGAGGAAAACGCATGAGCCTGCATCAGGACCACAGCTTTGAAAGCTGCATCAAATGCACCGTCTGCACCACCTATTGCCCGGTCGCCAAAGTGAACCCGCTCTATCCGGGGCCAAAACAGGCGGGGCCGGACGGCGAGCGGCTGCGGCTGAAAGATCCGGCGCTGTACGACGAAGCGCTGAAATACTGCACCAACTGCAAACGTTGTGAAGTGGCCTGCCCGTCCGACGTCAAAATCGGCGATATCATTCAGCGCGCCCGTGCCGACTTCGCCCAGAGCAAGCCGACGCTGCGCGACGCCATCCTCAGCCACACCGACATCATGGGCTCGCTGTCGACGCCGTTCGCGCCGATCGTCAACGCCGCTACCGGGCTGAAACCGGTGCGCAAGCTGCTGGACAAGGCGCTGAAGATCGATCACCGGCGAGAACTGCCGAAATACTCGTTCGGCACTTTCCGCCGCTGGTACCGGCAACAGGCGCAGGCTCAGCGGCGCTATGCCGAGCAGGTGGCGTTTTTCCACGGCTGCTTCGTCAACTATAACCATCCGCAGCTGGGCAAGGATTTGATCCGGGTATTCAACGCGCTGGATATCGGCGTGCAGCTGCTGAAGCGCGAGAAATGCTGCGGCGTGCCGCTGATCGCCAACGGGTTTATCGAGCAGGCCAAAAAGCAGGCCAGGGTTAACGCCGAGTCGCTGCATGAAGCGGTGCTGGAGCGCGGCATCCCGGTGGTGGCGACCTCATCGAGCTGCACCTTCACCCTGCGCGACGAATATCCTCATCTGCTGGACGTGGACACCACCCCGGTGCGCGACCGGGTGGAGCTGGCGACGCGCTATCTCTATCGCCTGATCAATCAGGGGCGCAGCCTGCCGCTGAAGCGCACGCCGCTGCGGGTGGCTTATCACACGCCTTGCCATATGGAGAAGATGGGCTGGACCGCCTACACGCTGGAGCTGCTGCGGCAGATACCGGGGCTGGAGCTGGTGGTGCTGGATTCGCAGTGCTGCGGCATCGCCGGCACCTACGGGTTCAAATCGGAGAACTACGCCACTTCGCAAGGCATCGGCGCGCCGCTGTTCCGGCAGATCGAAGAGAGCGGAGTGGATCTGGTGGTGACCGACTGCGAGACCTGCAAATGGCAGATAGAAATGTCCACCAGCAAGCACTGTGAGCATCCGATCACCCTGCTGGCGCAGGCGCTGGCATAAAAACGAAAGGGCCGGCAAGCCGGCCCTCTGTGGGATTACTGCTTCAGCTTCAGGGTGGAGATGATGCCTTCGGCTTCGGCCTGCGCCTGCTGCTGATTGTCCGCCGGCAGCGTCACCTGAATGGTCAGCATGTTGTTGTTCAGCGAGCCGATCAGGACGGAGGAATAGGCTTTTTCGCCGCCGCTGGTGATGATGCTGTCCAGCTGACGCAGCGGCACGCCGTTGACGTCGAGCGCTTTGTTGGTGATCACCTGCAGGTTGGCGTCACGCGCGCGCTGGGTATTCTCCAGGCGCTTGGCCAGAGTCTCCAGGCTGTCGGCGGTCTTGTCGCCCAGGATCACGATCACCGCGCGCTGGCCGGTGCTGTCTGCGTAAACATGCATGTTGTTGGCCTGGTTGCCCAGCTTGCCGCTCTGATCCGCCATGCCGACCGGCAGGGTGAACGCCAGTTTACCGTCCAGCAGGCTGACCTGCTGCCCGGCCGGCGCGCTGGCCGCCGCGCCGTCAGACGCTGCCTTGGTGTCTTTGGTGTCGCCGTCGCAGGCCGCGAGGCCAAGCGCCAGCAGGCTGATACCCATCAATTTCGCTACTTTACGCATCGGGCTTCCTTCTTCCTTTCCGGTAGGGATTCACTGTCGTATCGCAACCTATTCCAGGCTGAAATGCAAGGCAGATGTTGTCACAAGTTTTTCTCCAGTAATAGCCGATAATCAGCCACTTCGCCTTTCTTTTCCAGCTGAACAATCTGATAGTGGTGGGCGAGCAGCATCGTCAGCATGGCGCGGAACCGGTTACGGGTTTTGACCGTCAGCCGGCGATAGCCCTGCGCCCGCGCCCAGCGCTCCTGTTCGGCCAACAAGGCCTGCGCCACGCCGTGGCGACGAAATGCCGGCAGCACGCCGCCCAGCCAGCTGTAAAACACCGTTTCCCGCTGTTGATAACCGAGTTTGAAACCGGCCGGCTGGCCGTCGATGTCGGCGATCAACAGGCTGGCGGAGGCACCGCCGATGCGCCGCTGCAGATCGGCCAGGCTATGCAGGCCGCCGAATTCGGGGATGCGCTGGTAAAGGCGGTGGATTTCTTCGAGCGTGGCGGTGCGGACGATTGGGGTCATGGGCGGCCTCCAAAGGATAGGGCCGCCCAGAATAACACGGCTCAGCCCGGCTGCAGGCTGCCGCTGCGCGCCGCGATGCGTTTGAGCAGCATGTTCAGCAACACGCCGTACATCGGCAGGAAGAACAGCAGGCAGATCATTACCTTGAAGCTGTAATCCACCAGCGCGATCTCCACCCAGTTGTTGGCCATGAAGGGATCGCTGCTCTTGTAGAAGGCGATGAAGAAGAACGCCAGCGTATCGCTGATATTGCCGAAGAACATCGCCGCCGCCGGCGCCACCCACCAGGCGCTGCGTTGGCGCAGGCGATTGAAGACGTGAACGTCGAGGATCTGGCCGAGCACGTAGGCCATAAAGCTGGCGACGGCGATACGCGCCACGAACAGGTTAAAACTGCCCAGCGCCGCGAAGCCCTGCCATTCTCCCTGATAGGTGACGGTGGAGATCACGTAGGAGATGAACAGCGCCGGCACCATCACCGCCAGGATAATCCGCCGCGCCAGCGGCGCGCCGAAGATGCGCACGGTCAGATCGGTCGCGAGGAAGATAAACGGGAAGGTAAAGGCGCCCCAGGTGGTATGGAAGCCGAAAACGGTGATCGGCAGCTGCACCAGGTAGTTGCTGGAGGTAATGATGGCGATATGAAACAGCGAAAGCCAGACCAACGCCGTGAAGCGCTGCTGTGCGGTAAACGAATACATATTGTAGCCTTTTTAGCAGTGGGGTGAGGGAACCCAGTGTGTCTTGTCAAAACAGCAAAAAACGCTGCGCGGCGGCATGATACGCGTTTGCGCAACCAATGCAATGGTTAAATTTAACGCAAACGTTAACGCATCTTGCACAGAAAAACTACCGGCGTAAACTAGGCGCTAATGAGATGCGGCGAGCGTTCGCCGATCGTTTTGAACGAGAAAAATTGCATGACTGACTTATTTGCCCAGGCAGACCAGACGCTCGACGCGCTGGGCCTGCGTTGCCCGGAACCGGTGATGATGGTGCGCAAAACCGTGCGCCATATGGACAACGGCGAAACGCTGCTGATTATCGCCGACGATCCGGCCACCACCCGCGATATTCCGGGGTTCTGCCGCTTTATGGAGCATACGCTGGTGGCGCAGGAGACCGAGCAGGCGCCATACCGTTATCTGTTACGTAAAGGTGTATAGTTTTTAATCGCCTCGTGAGATAAGCTCCCTGCGATCGGGGAGCGTTCGAAGGGGACAAACGATGAGTATTTTACTACTGCCTACGGTTGCCAAGATGGAAAATGAGGAACGTACACAGGGCTATGAGCGCTGGTTTCTTGAAAGAGTTCAGGAAGCCATGGATGAGCCGCGGCCCGGCATTCCTCATGATGACGTGATGGCTGAAATGGATGCTGTTATCGCTGCTGCAGAAGCCAGGATCAAAGCGAAGCAGGCATAATGCTCAACATCGAATGGACTCGAGCCGCACGTCAGGATCTGGTGGAGATTGTGGGATTCATCGCCAATGATAACCCTCTGGCGGCCAGAAAAATGAAGGTTCTCATCATGGAGGCCGTCATTCCCGCCGCCAGACATCCTCGAATTTTCCGGCGCGGCAGAGTGGACGGCACGCATGAAATCCCCCTACATCCCCGTTATCTCCTGGTTTACCAGGTGCTGGAAACTCACATCCGGGTGTTGCGGGTTTTACATACGCGCCGACAATATCCTTAATACTGCCGCTGCAATCGATAATGCCGGGTTCCCATTGAGGAACCAGGCCTGGCGCCGCGTTATTGGCGCTTTCTCAACAACCGCAGCGCGTTGGCGGTGACCAGCGCGGTGGCGCCGGAGTCCGCCAGCACCGCCAGCCACAAACCGGTCAGCCCCAGCAGGCTGGTGATCAGGAAGATCCCTTTCAACCCCAGCGCGATGGTGATGTTTTGCCGGATATTGGCGTGGGTGGCGCGCGAGATGCGAATCATCTCCGCGACGCCCAGCAGCCGGTTGTGGGTCAGGGCGGCGTCGGCGGTTTCCAATGCCACGTCGGTGCCGCTGCCCATGGCGATGCCGATGCTGGAGGCTTTCATCGCCGGGGCGTCGTTGATGCCGTCGCCGATCATCGCCGTCGGACGCAGTTCGCTCAGCTCGGTGACCGCGTTGACCTTATCTTCCGGCAACAGACTAGCGCGATAGTCGAGGCCCAGCTCGCCGGCGATCGCCGCGGCGGCGCGCGGGTTGTCGCCGGTCAGCATCACGCCGCGAATACCCAGCGCGTTCAGTTCGGCTATCGCCTGTTTGGCGTCGCTGCGCAGCGTGTCGCGCAGCGCCAGCAAGCCGATGGGCGCGCCGTCTTCCAGCACCACCACCGCCGTTTTACCGGCGTTTTCCAGCTTGTCTACCTTGCTCTGCCATTGAACGGCGAGCAGGCCCGGCGCCAGCTTGCCCGGCGCGCTGATCAGCACGGTCTTGCCGTCCACGATCCCTTCCACGCCGACGCCGGCCAGCGCGCGGCGCGCCTGCGCCAGCGGCAGCTCGGCCCCGCTTGCGGCGGCGCGGTTGATGATCGCCTGCGCCAGCGGGTGATGTGAACCGGCCTCCACCGCGGCGGCAAGCTGCAGCAGCCGCTGTTCGGTGAGCGCGCCGATCGGCAGCACGTCGGTCACCGTCGGCTTGCCTTCGGTCAGGGTGCCGGTTTTATCGAAGGCGATGGTTTGTATCTGGCCCAGTTGCTCCAGCGCCGCGCCGCCTTTAATCAGCGCGCCGCGCCGCGTGGCGGCCGCCAGCCCGGATGTAATGGCCGCCGGGGTCGAGATCACCAGCGCGCACGGACAGCCGATCAGCAGCAGCGTCAGGCCGCGATAGATCCAGGTATCCCACGGCTGCGAGAACAGCAGCGGCGGCACCAGGATCACCGCGACGGCCAGCAGCATAATGGCCGGGGTGTAGTAACGGCTGAACCGATCGAGGAAGCGTTCGATCGGCGCGCGGCGCTCTTCGGCTTCTTCAATCAGCTGCAGAATGCGGTCGATGGCGTTTTTGCCGGGCTCGGAGATCACCTTCATCTGCGCCGCCTGATCGACGGACAGGCTGCCGGCGGCCACTTTCTCGCCCTGCTGGCGCTCGACCGGCACCGATTCGCCGGTCAGGGCGCTTTCGTCGAAGCTGGCGAACGGATTGAGCAGCTCGGCGTCGGCCGGCAGGCGCCCGCCGGGCGCGATTTCAATCACGTCGCCAGGGCGCAGGCTGGCGACCGGCACGCGTTTGCGTTCCGTGCCTTGCAGCAGCAGCGCGTCTTCCGGCACCAGCTCCATCAGCGCCGTCACGCCGCGTCGCGCGCGGTTGGCGGCGTAGGATTCCAGCAGTTCGCCGACCATAAACAACAGCAGCACCATCGCCGCTTCGGCGGTGGCGCCGATGAACAGCGCGCCGATGGCCGCCACGCTCATCAGCGTTTCGATGGCGAATGGCGTGCCGGAGCGGATCAAACGCAGCGCCTTGGCGGCGACCGGCGCCAATCCGACCAGCGTGGTGGCGATAAAGGCGATGCGCCCCAGCTCCGGGTTAACCCGATCCAGCACCCAACTGACGACCATCAGGGTAGTTAACAGCAGCAGCGGTGCGAATTCGCCGAAGCGTGAGGTTTTCGGCGCGGCGGCTTTGGCGTTCTGAGTGCCGAGCAGGGTAAAGCCGGCCTGGGCGACCGCGTCCTGGATCCGCAGGCTGATGTCGGACTGTGCGTCGACCACCAGCTTTTCGGTGGCGAACAACACGCGCGCGCTGTCGACGCCGGGGAGTGCGGTGACGGCATTTTCGATTTTCTTGGCGCAGCTGGGGCAGTCCATGCCGGTGACTTTCCAGCTGAAACGTTGGCTACCGGAAGGGGGAGCGGCGGCCAGCCTGTCGCTTTCCTCGTCCGGATCGTCGGGCGTGGCGGCGCAGCAGCCGCTATCGCCATGATCGTGATGATGGTGGGCCTGTTCGGCCTGTGCGGCGGCGTTTTTCGGTTCGCTGCTGCAGCCATGCTGCGTTTTGCTGTGGCTGTGGTTGCAGCCGCATCCGCCTTCGGCGTGGTGATGTTCCTGATGATTATGGTTTTGCTGATTGTGCATAACGTCCCCCTTCGGGCTGTTAAACGGGTTTGCTCAACTGACTCTACACCCTGGAGTCCACTCCAGAGTCAAGCGCCCGATGAGAATTATTGCTAACGGCGTTTAAGCGTAGAAAGGGGGATTCATTCAATAATGAATAATGCGAATTTTAATCTATCGGCTTTTCTTATCCCCTATTTGGGGAAACAGGCTCGCCGCCGATAGTTTAAATAAGAAAATAATATTCCTATAGAAACTAAAAAATCGCCCGACCTAATAATAAAGAGTTATTAATCTATAACGCTTTAGCAAAATTTACCTTTTACCCTAGGGAAAGCCAGCATGATTCGCTTGAGTCTGCAGGCCGCATTGCTATTGAAGTTTGGTGCCAACTTCTCCTCATCAAGTTTCATTTGTTTTGTAAAGAAGCCAGAAAAGCAGCATAACAAACTTTCGTTGCGATAATAAATGGTTGATTATTTTATGTGCAGTTTTGCGACCCTGCCTATAATTGGAATCGATTACCATTTTTAATGGTGATCTTATTTGCTGATATATATGCATTAATTCTACCTAACACACTGCCGGCAACGGCGCATAAGCCCCTTCCAGCAGGCCTGAGGTTCATTAACCGTGGCTTACGGGGAGGTTATGTCTATCTGTCTGATTGATATCAATCAGGTAATGAGTGGAATCGAACCAATGCAATCTACTAAAAAGGCAATTGAAATTACTGAATCCAGCCTTGCGGCCGCGACAACCGGCTACGATGCTGTAGACGACCTGCTGCATTATCATGAGCGGGGCAACGGGATTCAGATTAATGGCAAGGATTCATTTTCTAACGAGCAAGCTGGGCTGTTTATTACCCGTGAGAACCAAACCTGGAACGGTTACAAGGTATTTGGCCAGCCGGTCAAATTAACCTTCTCCTTCCCGGACTATAAGTTCTCTTCCACCAACGTCGCCGGCGACACCGGGCTGAGCAAGTTCAGCGCGGAACAGCAGCAGCAGGCTAAGCTGTCGCTGCAGTCCTGGGCGGACGTCGCCAATATCACCTTCACCGAAGTGGCGGCCGGACAAAAGGCCAACATCACCTTCGGCAACTACAGCCAGGATCGTCCCGGCCACTATGATTACGGCACCCAGGCCTACGCCTTCCTGCCGAACACCATTTGGCAGGGCCAGGATCTGGGCGGCCAGACCTGGTACAACGTCAACCAATCCAACGTGAAGCATCCGGCGACCGAAGACTACGGCCGTCAGACGTTCACCCATGAGATTGGCCATGCGCTGGGCCTGAGCCACCCGGGCGACTACAACGCCGGTGAGGGTAACCCGACCTATCGCGACGTCACCTATGCGGAGGATACCCGCCAGTTCAGCCTGATGAGCTACTGGAGTGAAACCAACACCGGTGGCGACAACGGCGGCCACTATGCCGCGGCTCCGCTGCTGGATGACATCGCCGCCATTCAGCATCTGTATGGCGCCAACCTGTCGACCCGCACCGGCGACACCGTGTACGGCTTTAACTCCAACACCGGTCGCGACTTCCTCAGCACCACCAGCAACTCGCAGAAAGTGATCTTTGCGGCCTGGGATGCGGGCGGTAACGATACCTTCGACTTCTCCGGTTACACCGCTAACCAGCGCATCAACCTGAACGAGAAATCGTTCTCCGATGTGGGTGGCCTGAAGGGCAACGTCTCGATCGCTGCCGGTGTGACCATCGAGAACGCCATTGGCGGTTCCGGCAACGACGTGATTGTCGGCAACGCGGCCAACAACGTGCTGAAAGGCGGCGCGGGTAACGACGTGCTGTTCGGCGGCGGCGGGGCGGATGAGCTGTGGGGCGGTGCCGGCAAAGACATCTTCGTGTTCTCTGCCGCCGGCGATTCCGCACCGGGCGCTTCAGACTGGATCCGCGACTTCCAGAAAGGGATCGACAAAATTGACCTGTCGTTCTTCAACAAAGAGGCGCAGAGCAGCGATTTCATTCACTTCGTCGATCACTTCAGCGGCACGGCCGGCGAAGCGCTGCTGAGCTACAACGCTTCCAACAACGTGACCGATTTGTCGGTGAATATCGGTGGCCATCAGGCGCCGGACTTCCTGGTGAAAATCGTCGGCCAGGTTGACGTCGCCACTGACTTTATCGTGTAACACAGCAACGGAACGCCCGGCGCAGTCTCGGCCGGGCGTGATGCGGGAGCCCGGTATGAAAGGTACTTTAACGCGCACCGCTTTGGCGGCGGGCGGCATGATGGTGACAAGTGCGGTCATGGCCGGCAGCCTGGCGCTGCCGACCGCGCAGTCGCTGGCGGGGCAATGGCAGGTGGCCGACAGCGAGCGGCAATGCCAAATCGAGTTTTTGGCGAATGAGCAAAGTGAAACCAACGGCTATCAGCTGGTGGATCGGCAACGGTGTTTGCAAAGCGTGTTTGCGGCGGAAGTCGTGGGCTGGCGCCCGGCGCCGGACGGCATCGCTCTGCTGCGGGCGGATGGCAGCACGCTGGCGTTCTTCTCGCGCGACGGCGATCTGTATCGCAATCAGCTGGGCGCCGATGATGCCCTGACGTTGAAAGCGCTGGCTTGATAATGAAAAACGGGTTCGGCGCGCCGAACCCGCGGCAGAGAGTTACAGGTAGAGCGAACGCACGATCAGGAAGTGGCCGGAGAAGTAACAGAAAGCCACGATGGCGTCCGCCGCACGGAAGGTGAAACGGTAGCGGTTGAGCAGCCAAACCACGTTGGCCAGCAGCAGCAGCGAGGTGCCGGTCAGCAGCGAGAAGCCGAAATCGGTGCTGCGCAGGAAATATTGCTCGCCCGCCAGCCAGACCATCAGCAGCGTCATCGCCACGTAGGTGACGATCGGCCAGCGCATCTCTTCCAGCCGGGTCCAAAGGGTGGCCAGCAGCAACGCGCCGATCGCCAGCAGCGCCAGCGGCAGCGGCCAGAACAGGCTGAACGTCATCTGGCTGGCGAAGCTCAGGGTATACAGCAGATGGGACAGGAAAAAGGCGCCGATGGCGTACAGCACCCGCTCGCGCGGCAACAGGAGCAGCGCGTCGCCGATCAGCGTCGCCAGCAGGCCGAGCACGATCAGATAACCCGCGGCGCCGAGCACCGGCGCCTGCCAGGCCAACAGCAACAGCAGCAGCAGCGTGACGGGTTTGAACACCCAGCGCTGCCAGCGCGGGCCACGGTATGAGGCGTCGACGAACAGCCAACCGGAAAAGAATACGGCAAGGAACGGCCAACTCATTTATGTCTTCCTTATGCATGAGGGAGCCGCAACAACCGGCTCCAAACTGTCACCAATGTCACTTCTTATTTCAGTGTAGGTAGCCTGCCGACGATCGACAATGCTTTCTTGAGAATGCTATGTTTACGCCGATTTGGCCGTGAAGGAAATGGGAAACCGATGAGCAAACCACCGTTATTTTTTGTCGCCGTGATTGCGCTGATCGCCGTGCTGGCCACGCAACGCTACTTCAAACAGCGCCAGCGGGAGGCGGAAAACGATCGCGCGCCGATGCGCAGTCTGCAGGTGACGGTGAGCGACAAGCGCAGCTTCCCGGTCGCCAGGACCCGCGCGCCGCAGCGCGAACCGCTGGTCAATGAGCCAATGTATTACGAGGTGGTGTTCAGCCCGAACCAGGGCGGTGAAGACATCACGCTTCGGCTGAAACAGTGGCAATACAACCCGATAGAAAAAGGCGAGCAGGGCACGTTGAACATGCAGGGCACGCGCTTCGTCTCTTTCAGCGTTCAGCCGTAGCGGTCATTTCTTCTTGATGGGCGGCTGTTTCTTTTGCCAGGCCAGCAGCTCGAACACGCCAAAGATAAAGATCTTGGCTTCTTGCCAGTAGCTGATTGGCTGATCCTTCGGCTGGGTGGATTTCAACAGCACCAGCTGCAGGCCGTGCATCACCACCATAAAGAACAGCGCCACGTCGATGAAATACTTCAGCGGCTTGGGAAAAGGATGGAACAGGTTAGAGAGCAGGAAGCCCCACACGCACAGCATCAGCAGGCGGCCCAGATTAATCAGCATGGTCGGTTTTCTCTTGCGAACGAATATAAAGGCGATAGGCCACCTGGCCGGCGACCTTCTCCCGGTGCAGCTGCCAGCTGGCAGGCACGTCCGCCGCGGCGCTTTCCGCCTCGGCTTCTACATAGATCCAGGCCTCGTCGGCCAGCCAGCCACGCTGCTCCAGCAGCCAGGCGGTCTCCGCCAGCAGGCCTTTGCGAAACGGCGGATCGAGGAACACCACGTCAAACGGTTGGCCCTCGCCCGCCAGCCAGCTCAGCGCGTTGGTGTTGATAACCACCCCCTTGCCCTGCAGCAGCGCCAGATTTTTTTCCAGCTGCTGCGCCACCGGCCGTTCGAATTCCAACAGCGTGGCGCTGCCGGCGTAGCGCGACAGCGCTTCCAGCCCTAATGCGCCGCTGCCGGCGAAACAGTCCAGGCAGCGCGCACCCTGAATCACCGGCGCCAGCCAGTTGAACAGGGTTTCGCGCACCCGATCGGTGGTGGGGCGCAGCCCCGGGCTGTTCGGCACCGGAAGCTTGCGACCGCGCCATTGGCCGCCGATGATGCGGATCTGTCCGGCTGCGGCCTGGGGCGGTTTTTTGGCCGCCGCCCGTGGCGAGAGTCTTGTCATAAGCGTTGTTTGATTTCTTTTGCGGCGCGGAGCCGTAGAGGTTAACGAAAAGTTGCCCCTATTCTACCGGTGACGGGCTTCGGGGGGAACGGTAAAACTTTGTTGTCTGATTTCACACCGGAAAGCGTGCCGGATGCGTGTTGCTGCGCGAGGGAAAGTGATAGACTCGGCGGATTATTGTCAGCATATATCCTTCAGGTATGTAGGGTAAGCGAGCCTTCGGTACGGAGTAGAGTCATAACATGGCAAAAGATAAGAAACGTGGGTTTTTCTCCTGGCTGGGGTTTGGCCAGAAGGAAAAGGAAGAAGAGCAACAGCAACCTGAGCAGCCGGTAGAGCAGGCGGAGCCTCAGGCCGCGGAGACGCCGGCTGAACCGGCCACCGCCAAGCTGGATGACAAGCTCCCCGCCCAGGAATCTGAACCTGCCGCCTCCGTCGACACCCCGGGAGAGTGGGATAGCGGCCAGGCCGGCGAACCCATCGCGGAAAACCTGCCGGCGGCGGCCGAACACCCGACGGCGCAAGCGTTGGCCGAAGAGATTGTCAGCGTGACCGAGCAGGTAGTGGCGCAGCAGCAGCCGGTTGTCGAGCCCGAGCCAGTTGTTGAGCCTGAGCCGGTCGTTGAGCCTGAGCCGGTCGTTGAACCCGAGCCGGTTGTCGAGCCCGAGCCGGTTGTCGAGCCCGAGCCGGTCGTTGAGCCTGAGCCGGTCGTTGAACCCGAGCCGGTTGTCGAGCCCGAGCCGGTCGTCGAGCCCGAGCCGGTGGTCGAACCTGAGCCGGGCGTCGAGCCCGATCCGCAGGGAGAACCTGAGCCGCACGACGAGCCCGAGCCGCACGTCGATCCCGAGCCGGTGGTGGAGCCTGAGCCGGTCGTAGAACCCGAGCCTGTTGTCGAGCCCGAGCCGGTCGTCGAGCCCGAGCCGGTTGTCGAACCTGAGCCGGTCGTCGAGCCCGAGCCGGTTGTCGAACCTGAGCCGGTCGTCGAGCCCGAGCCGGTTGTTGAGCCTGAGCCGGTCGTTGAGCCCGAGCCGGTCGTCGAACCAGAACCGGAACCGGAAGAAGAAGCGCCGCTTGAACCTGTGGTGCCGGCCGCTGCGCAAGAGCAGGAGCGGCCGACCAAAGAGGGCTTCTTCGCTCGCCTGAAGCGCAGCCTGCTGAAAACCAAGCAAAACCTCGGCTCCGGCTTTATGGGGCTGTTCCGCGGTAAAAAGATCGACGACGACCTGTTCGACGAGTTGGAAGAACAGCTGCTGATCGCCGATGTCGGCGTGGAGACCACGCGCAAGATCATCACCTCCCTGACCCAGCACGCCAGCCGCAAGCAGCTGAAAGACGCCGAAGCGCTGTACGGCAAGCTGAAGGAGGAAATGTCCGAAATTCTGGCCAAGGTCGATCAGCCGCTGGATGTCAGCGGGAAAACCCCGTATGTCATTCTGATGGTCGGCGTGAACGGCGTGGGTAAAACCACCACCATCGGCAAGCTGGCGCGCCAATTCCAGGCGGAAGGCAAGTCGGTGATGCTGGCGGCGGGGGATACTTTCCGCGCCGCGGCGGTGGAGCAGCTGCAGGTGTGGGGCGAACGCAACCGCATTCCGGTGGTGGCGCAGCATACCGGGGCGGATTCCGCTTCGGTGATCTTCGATGCGGTGCAGGCCGCCAAGGCGCGCGGCATCGATGTCTTGATCGCCGATACCGCCGGCCGTCTGCAGAACAAATCGCACCTGATGGAAGAGCTGAAGAAGATCGTCCGCGTCATGAAAAAACTGGACGACCAGGCCCCCCATGAGGTTATGCTGACGCTCGATGCCAGCACCGGCCAGAATGCGGTCAGCCAGGCGAAATTATTTAATGAGGCCGTGGGCTTAACCGGCATCACGCTGACTAAACTGGACGGTACCGCCAAGGGCGGGGTGATCTTCGCCATCGCCGATCAGTTCGGTATCCCGATTCGCTATATCGGCGTCGGGGAAGGCATCGAAGATTTGCGGCCGTTTAAGGCTGACGATTTTATTGAGGCACTTTTTGCCCGAGAGGATTAATACGGATGATTCGCTTTGAACAGGTCAGTAAAGCTTATCTGGGCGGACGGCAAGCGCTGCAGGGGGTCGATTTCCATCTGCGCCCGGCGGAAATGGCGTTTCTGACCGGCCATTCCGGCGCGGGGAAAAGTACCCTGCTGAAACTGATTTGTGGTATCGAACGGCCCAGCGCCGGCCACATCTGGTTTGGCGGCCACGACATCAGTCGTTTGAAAAACCGCGAGGTGCCGTTCCTGCGTCGGCAGATCGGCATGATCTTCCAGGATCACCACCTGCTGCTGGATCGCACGGTGTATGACAATGTGGCGATGCCGCTGATCATCGCCGGCGCCAGTACCGAAGACATCCGCCGCCGCGTCTCCGCCGCGCTGGACAAGGTCGGTTTGCTGGATAAAGCGAAGAACTTCCCGATTCAACTGTCCGGCGGTGAGCAGCAGCGCGTGGGCATCGCCCGTGCGGTGGTGAACAAGCCGGCGGTGTTGCTGGCGGATGAACCGACCGGCAACCTGGACGACGCGCTGTCGGAAGGCATTCTGCGCCTGTTTGAAGAATTCAACCGCGTCGGCGTCACCGTATTAATGGCGACGCACGACACCGGGCTTATCGCCCGCCGCAATTACCGCATCCTGACGCTGAGCCAGGGCCGCATGCAAGGGGGCGCTCACCATGGCCAATAACGCAAAAACCGCCAAGAGCAAGGCGCTGCGCGGCGGCTGGCGCGAGCAGTGGCGTTACGCCTGGATGAACGCCATCAAAGACATGCTGCGCCAGCCGTTGGCGACGCTGTTGACGGTGATGGTGATCGCCATCTCCCTGACGCTGCCGAGCGTGTGCTACATCGTGTGGAAAAACGTCAGCACCGCGGCCAGCCAGTGGTACCCGACGCCGCAGCTGACGGTCTACCTGGATAAATCGCTCGACGACGACGCGGCGCTGAAAGTGCTCGACGCCATCAAGGCGGAAGCCGGCGTGGAGAAGGTGAATTACCTGTCGCGTGAAGAAGCGCGCGGCGAGTTCCGCAACTGGTCGGGCTTTGGCGGCGCGTTGGACATGCTGGAAGAGAACCCGTTGCCGGCGGTGGCGATCGTTACGCCGAAGATGAGCTTCCAGAGTTCGGATACCCTCAACACCCTGCGCGATCGCGTGGCGGCGGTGCAGGGCGTGGAAGAAGTGCGTATGGATGACAGCTGGTTTGCCCGCCTGGCGGCGCTGACCGGGTTGGCGGGCCAGATCGCGGCGATCATCGGCGTGCTGATGATCGTGGCGGTGTTCCTAGTGATCGGCAACAGCGTACGTCTGAGCATCTTCAGCCGCCGCGACACCATCAACGTGATGAAGCTGATCGGCGCCACCGACGGTTTTATCCTGCGGCCGTTCCTTAACGGCGGGGCGATGCTCGGCTTTGCCGGCGCGCTGCTGTCGCTGGTGCTGTCCGGCGCGCTGGTGTGGCAGCTGGAGTCGGTGGTCGCCGGGGTGGCCAAGGTGTTCGGCACCACCTTCACCCTGCACGGGCTGGGCTGGGACGAGGCGCTGTTGCTGCTGATCATCTCCGCGATGATCGGTTGGATCGCCGCCTGGCTGGCGACGGTGCAACATTTACGCCGATTTACACCACAGTAAGATTTTTTTGGTATACTCTTCTCCTGCTGCTTTTGATCGCGTTGCGGGAGAAGAGTGACCTCAAGCGAAGTCAGCAAAACACCTCTCTTCTTAGCGCACAAATTCCCTATCGGCCTGCACTCTCGTCACGTATTGTCAGCAACAATGCTTGCAAAAAAGGGTGAACTTTTAGGGCGGAGTACGGTCAAAAATTGCAGCAAATGTTAAGGTGCCCGGCGTGTGGAACCGCTTTTGCTTCAGCAACTGCCGTAGAATCAATCATTTCCCCGCTGTAATAATCACCTGCATGATTTTGTATTCTCATAGAGAGGGTTTGAATGACCAAAGAAATGCAAACTTTAGCCTTAGTACCCCAAGGTAGCTTGGAAGCCTATATCCGGGCAGCCAACGCCTATCCGATGCTGACGGCAGAGGAAGAGCGGGAGCTGGCTGAACGGCTGCATTATCAGGGCGATCTGGATGCCGCTAAGCAGCTCATCCTGTCTCACCTGCGCTTTGTCGCTCATATTGCCCGCAACTATTCAGGCTATGGTCTGCCACAGGCGGATCTGATTCAGGAAGGCAATATCGGCCTGATGAAAGCCGTTCGCCGCTTCAACCCTGAAGTCGGCGTGCGTCTGGTTTCCTTTGCGGTGCATTGGATTAAGGCGGAAATCCACGAGTACGTATTGCGCAACTGGCGCATCGTGAAAGTGGCGACCACCAAAGCGCAGCGCAAGCTGTTCTTTAACCTGCGCAAAACCAAACAGCGTTTGGGCTGGTTCAACCAGGACGAAGTGGAACTGGTGGCCCGCGAGCTGGGCGTAACCAGCAAAGACGTGCGCGAGATGGAATCTCGCATGGCGGCGCAGGACATGACGTTCGATCCGACTCCGGACGACGAAGCCCGCGATGGCCAGTCGATGGCGCCGGTGCTGTACCTGCAGGACAAGAGCTCAGACTTCGCTGAAGGCATCGAGGAAGATAACTGGGAAAGCAACGCCGCAGACAAACTGGCCTATGCGCTGGAAGGTCTGGATGAGCGCAGCCAGCATATCATCCGCGCCCGCTGGCTGGACGACGACAACAAGTCGACGCTGCAGGAGCTGGCCGATCAGTACGGCGTTTCCGCCGAACGCGTGCGCCAGCTGGAAAAGAACGCCATGAAGAAATTGAAAATGGCGATCGAAGCCTGAGTCGATGCGATATTCGAAAAAAAAGCCCGGCAAGCCGGGCTTTTTCATGCCTGAAATTCGGCGTTATGGCGCCACGGCGGTAAAGTCCGGCGCCGGGCAGTCGTAGCCGAATTTCGCCGCCCACGGGTAGCGAGTGCCGGTGTTAATGTAGCGTTGATAAAGCGCCCGGCCGGTCTTGGCGTCGCGCTTGATAACCCAGCTGGCGGCGTTACACAGCACGGCGGCATAGGCCTGGCTTTTCGGCGGCAGCAGATCGGCAGCCTGTTGTGCCAGCCCCACTGCCTGCCAGCGATAGTGCAGGAAACGGTTGTCCTGCGCCGGCAGCGCCGCCTTGGCGCGCGCCGCTTCTGCGCTGTCGATCCAGCTTTTATGCTTCAGCTCGCGAGTATCGAACGCATCCCCCAGATAGGAATAGCCGGCGCCATAGATGGCGTAATCCGGCGTCATCTCATAGCCGGTAAACTCCAGCCCCTGGGCGCGCAGCAGGTTGGCCGCACGATAGTAAGCCTGCGCGCGCGCCAGCGGCGCGGCGGATTTGTCCTTGGCGGCCTTCAGCTCATCGGCGTACTGCTGCGCCGCTTGCCGGTAGTTAGGGATATCGAAATAGGCCTGCGCTTCCGCGGCACGCCCGGCGCGCATCAAGCGCCGCGCCAGCAGTTCGCGCAGCTGCACTTCCGGCGTGATTTGCTGGCCGCCACCGTAGTCGTCCGGGTTAACCGGCTTGAGCGGCGTCGTCGGCGCCGGGGCGTGCTTATCGACAAAGTCTTTCAACTCATCGACGGTCAGCACGCGCTCTGCCACATCGGCCACGTCGGCCCAGTAGATCGCCTTGCCGCGATACAGCAGGTCCATCGCCTGCAGATAGTCGCCGCGGTTCAGCGCCAGAATAGCCTGTTCGCCGGCCACCCGGCACTCGGGGACGATGGTTTCCGCGACAAAGTCGGCGTTACGCTGTTCGCCCCAGCTTTCGTCGGTGGGGAACGCGCTTGCCGCCTTGGCGTAGGCGGCGGTGGCGGCTTTCACTTCACCGTCGCGCAGCGCCATTTTGGCGCGCAGCCACCACGCCAGGCCGCTGTCGCCGGCGTTTTTCAGCAGGCTCGCCGCCATCGGGTACTGCCCGGAACGGTAGGCCAATGCCGCCAGCCGATCGCTGCCGGCGAAGCCGCTTTTTACCGTGCCGTCCAGCAGCGTCAGGATCTGGCTGATGATCTGGGCAGAGCGGCCGTTGCCGTCGGTATCCGCCATTTGCAGATTGCCGCTGCGGGCGAACAGCTCAATGGTCACCAGCTGCTGGATCAACGGATCGCCGATCACCTGCTTCAGCGTTTCCAGATGGTCGGGATTGACCAGGTAGCTGGAGACGTACTGCAGCGACTGCCCGCCGCTCGGATCGCCCTGCGCCGCCTGCTGTGCGTACAGGTGGGCAGCGGGGGCGACGTCACCCAGCCACAGGTGGATGCGCGCCTGCTGCCCGAGGCTGCTTAGCGCCAGCTGGTCGGGATCGGCGGCGCCGCTTTTCACCCGATCGATCACCTGCTGGAACGCCGCCAGCGCCTGTTCAAGTTCGGCTTTAGGCGGATGCTCGGCGGCGGGGGCCGCTTCACCCGATTCATTCACCGGCGTACCGTGGTCAGCCATCAACACCCGCCCAAGTGAATACTGCGCCCGCAGCCCCCAGTCGCCCTGTTCGGCGGCCGGGAGCTTCAGCACCTGCTGGAAATAGTCTGTGGCGCGCGGATCGTGGCTGGCGAAAGCGACGGCGCCCAGTTGATAAAGGCGTGCGGCGTTGGACAATCCCTGAGTATTGACGGCGTCAGCCTCTTCCACCGTTTTGGCGGCGCGCATTTTGCCGATCGCCACCGTTTCCGGCGACTGCGGCATCGGTTTCGGCGGCATCGGCGGCGGGGGGGCTTGCCAGTGCGGCAGCTGTCTATCCGCCGGCACCAGCCGGCCGGCTTCGAAGGCGAAATTGCCCTCCGGCATATACAGCAGGGTGCCGTTGCGGTCGATCAGCAGCCGGTTAGGGAAATCCGGGCCGCAGGCATAGCCGCTCAGCGGCAGCGCGGCGCCGATCAGCATGGCCAGCGGAAGAAGGCGGCGGGTGTTCCGTGCCGCGCGCGTATCAAGGTGTGACAAGGGTGCCTCCTGGCGTCAGTTGTTGGCAGCGTAGCCAGCCCAGCGGCCGGGATTGCCCGGCGCGCAGCTGATCGCCGCTGATGCGAATAAAGCGTTGCCGCTGCGGTGCGGATTCCAGCCGGTAGTTGCCGACCGCGTCCGCCGCCAGGCAGTCGTCGGCGCGGATGGCCACCTCTTGCGGCAGCGGGGCGTCCACCGGCCCGTTGTTATGAATTATCAGATCATACAGCCCGTTTTGCTGTGGCTGAGGCCTAAATTTTACCTGCCAGTCGACGTTCAGCGGCCGCCGTTCGATCACCGCTCGCAGCGTGGCGAGCGACCAGGCGCGCCGATCGTCCGCCAGCGGCAAGCGGAACCAGATAATGCCGCGCAGCCGGGGCGGCGTTTGCTGCGCCAGCGTCTGCAGAAAATCGGCGATCTGCTGCGGCGCGACCGTCAGCTCGCGGCCGTTGCCCGCCACGCGCAGCGAGGACTCGCTCTCCACCTGCGCGCCCTGCGCATCAAACCCCAGCAGCGCCATGCCGTAGGCCGGCAGCGCGACGCGAAACGGCTTCGGTGTGACGGAGGCGTACTGCCGCACCCAGCGCAGCGCCAAGGAGCCGTCAAACAGCCCCTGCTGCGGCGAGAGCACCGCATGTACCTGCAGGACGGAGCTGTCGGCCTGTTGCAGTACGCCGGGCAGGTCGGGCGAGCCGATCCAGGCCGGCAGGGCGGTGATGCCGAGCTGCAAAGCGGCGGGCAGCCGTTGGCGCAGTTGCTGCAGAAAGCGTTGGTAGTCCGGCAGGCGGGCGGTGGCGGCGTCATGATCGATCTCGACGCCGGTGACGGGCAACCCGGCCGCCTGCCAGCGCTGGGTGAGCGCCTGCAGGCGCTGGATAATGGCCTCTTGGTCCAGCTGCGGCAGCTGGCCGTCGAGGCGCGCCACCAGCCAGAGCGGGCGGCCGTCCTGCCGCAGCAGGCTGAGATCGGCCGGGATCTCCCGCCAGCCCTCGCGTGGATGCACCTGCAGCGCCAGCACGCGCAGCCCACTGAACAGATCGCGGCTGTGTGCCAGCGCATCGGCGTGCTGCGGCGTCCAGACCCGCTGCCAGATATAAACCTGCTGATCCCAGCCTGAGGCCAGGCGCAGCGCCTGCTGGCGCCCGAGGAGCGCGGCCGCCAGCCCCAGCGCAATCAAGACCAGCGCCGCCAGCCGGCGTTTCATTTTTGCCAGAGATCGCCCTGCGGTGCGAAGCCGCAGGCGCGCATGAAGTTATCGACTTCCCCGCGTTCGCGCGGCGCCAGGCCGGCGGTCGACAGCTGCCAGTGGGCGATCTGCGGCAGCTGACGCTGCGCATCCTGCACCAGGTAAAGACCGACGCCGCGGCGGCGCGTCACTTCGCGTACCAGCAGGTCCTGCAGCTCGGCGCGGTCGTTCTGCAGCGCGATTTTCACCGCCCCCAGCAGCCGCTCGTTGAAGCGGGCGGCGAACAGCGCCTTGCCGTCGCTCAGCCAGCTCTGCCACTGTTCCGGCTGCTGGTGCGGCCAAATTTTGCCGAGGTCGATAAGGTCTTGCGGGGACAGCGCGGTCAGGCGCTCGATGGTCAGTTTCATGCAGAATTTCCGCGCAGCTAAATGATGCCGACAGTGTAATAGATCTTGTGCAGAGCGTTGTGTAAGTTTTTCTGTACGATTACTGTGCAATATGTTTTTTGCACGGGGCATTTTCCGAGTAAATAGTTAGTAAACGGATTGTTAACCAGCACAACGCACTACGCCTCAAGGTAAAGAGCGCAGATTTAATTCGAATTTTATCCTGTTTACACCGCTTGTTTCTGCCTGATGAAGTTGATTTGCAGAAGAAAATTCCTGTTTAATGGCATGAAAAATAAAGTCTTATTAGAAAATAATGCCGACAAGGCGCCTAAATCATTATTACTTATAACAAAAGCGGTCAATAACGATCGGGCGCAGGCAAACACAACAGGTACGTTCACAACGACAGATGGGGATTTGCGGATGAAATTAACAACAGGTAAGGCATTGCTGGCGGGTTGTATTGCGATGGCCATGAGCCAGGCGGCCATGGCGAAAGACATCAAGGTGGCGATCGTCGGGGCGATGTCCGGCCCGGTCGCGCAGTATGGCGACATGGAGTTTACCGGCGCGCGCCAGGCGATTGCCGACATCAACGCCAAGGGCGGCATCAAGGGCGACAAGCTGGTCGGCGTGGAATACGACGACGCCTGCGACCCGAAACAGGCGGTTGCGGTCGCCAACAAGGTGATCAACGACGGCATTCGCTACGTGATCGGCCACCTGTGCTCCTCGTCCACCCAGCCGGCGTCCGATATTTATGAAGACGAAGGCGTGATCATGATTACCCCGGCGGCCACCAACGCCGATCTGACCACCCGCGGCTACAAGATGATCATGCGCACCACCGGCCTGGACTCGGATCAGGGCCCGACCGCCGCCAAATACATCCTCAGCGACATCAAGCCGAAGCGCATCGCCGTGGTGCACGACAAGCAGCAATATGGCGAAGGCCTGGCGCGCTCGGTGCGCGACAGCCTGAAAAAACAGGGCACCGAAGTGGCGATGTTCGAAGGCATCACCGCCGGCGACAAAGACTTCTCCACCCTGGTGGCGCGCCTGAAGAAAGAAAATATCGACTTCGTGTATTTCGGCGGTTACTACCCGGAAATGGGCCAGATCCTGCGCCAGGCCAAGCAGGCCGGGTTGACCACCCGCTTCATGGGGCCGGAAGGCGTGGGCAACTCCTCGCTGTCCAACATCGCCGGGGCCGCTTCGGAAGGCATGCTGGTGACGCTGCCGAAGCGCTACGATCAGGTGCCTGCCAACCAGCCGATCGTCGATGCGTTGAAAGCCAAGAAGCTGGATCCGACCGGCCCGTTCGTCTGGACCACCTATGCCGCGCTGCAGTCGCTGACCACCGGCATGGAGCGCAGCGGCAGCCAGGAGCCGGCGGACATCGTCAAGGATCTGAAAACCGGCAAGCCGGTGGAGACCGTGATGGGGCCGCTGAGCTGGGATGACAAGGGCGATCTGAAAGGCTTCGAGTTCGGCGTGTTCGAGTGGCATGCCAACGGCACGTCCACACCGATCAAATAAGCCATAATGATTAGGGTGGGGCGCGGCTCGCTGCGCCCGGCGGGTCGGCTTGCCGGCCCCGTCTCCCTTTACCCGCCGGTTCTCCGCCGGCGGGTTTCGCAGCCAAGGGTTCAGAGTATGTCAGAGCAACTCCTCTATTTTCTGCAGCAGATGTTCAACGGCTTAACGTTGGGCAGCACCTATGCATTGATCGCCATCGGTTACACCATGGTTTACGGCATCATCGGCATGATCAACTTCGCCCACGGCGAGGTGTACATGATCGGCAGCTATGTCTCCTTTATCGTTATCGCCGCCCTGATGATGCTCGGCATCGACGTCGGCTGGTTGCTGATCGGCGCCGCGTTTCTGGTCTCGATCGTCATCGCCAGCGCCTACGGCTGGAGCATCGAGCGGGTGGCCTACAAGCCGGTGCGCAACTCCAAGCGCCTGATTGCGCTGATCTCGGCCATCGGCATGTCGATATTCCTGCAAAACTACGTCAGCCTGACGCAGGGCTCACGCGATCTGGCGCTGCCCAGCCTGGTGACCGGCCAGTGGGTGCTGGGGGAAAGCAACGGCTTCGCCGCCACCATCAGCACCATGCAGCTGACCATCTGGCTCGTGACCTTCCTGGCGATGCTGGCGCTGACGCTGTTTATCCGCTATTCGCGCATGGGCCGCGCCTGCCGCGCCTGTGCGGAAGACCTGAAGATGGCCAGCCTGCTGGGCATCAACACTGACCGGGTGATCTCGCTGACCTTCGTCATCGGGGCGGTGATGGCGGCGGTGGCCGGGGTGTTGCTCGGCCAGTTCTACGGCGTCATCAACCCCTACATCGGCTTTATGGCCGGCATGAAAGCCTTCACCGCCGCGGTCTTGGGCGGCATCGGCAGCATTCCCGGCGCGATGATCGGCGGCCTGGTGCTGGGCGTGGCGGAAGCGCTGACCTCCGCCTACCTGAGCACCGAATACAAAGACGTGGTGTCGTTCGCGTTGCTGATCGTGGTGCTGCTGATCATGCCGACCGGCATCCTCGGGCGTCCGGAGGTTGAGAAAGTATGAAACTCAATCTGCTCAATGCGCTGATCGCCACGGCGGTGCTGTTCGTGATGGCGTCGTTCCTGATGGGCATGCAGCTTAGCCTGGACGGCACCAAGCTGGTGGTGCACGGCGCGGCGGAAGTGCGCTGGATGTGGATCGGCATCGGCTGCGTCATCGTCTTTTTCTTCCAGCTGTTGCGCCCGCTGCTGCAGCAGGGATTGAAAAAAGTCTCCGGCCCGGCGTTCGTGCTGCCGAGCTTCGACGGCACCACGCCGCGGCAAAAGCTGCTGGCGGCTCTGCTCATCGTTGTGGCGGTCGCCTGGCCGTTCCTGGTATCGCGCGGCACGGTGGATATCGCCACCCTGACGCTGATCTACGTGATGCTGGGCCTCGGCCTCAACGTGGTGGTGGGCTTGTCCGGCTTGCTGGTGCTCGGCTACGGTGGTTTCTACGCCATCGGCGCTTACACCTACGCGCTGCTGAATCACTATTACGGCCTCGGCTTCTGGGAGAGCCTGCCGCTGGCGGGCATCGTCACCGCCGCCTTCGGCTTCCTGCTCGGTTTCCCGGTGCTGCGGCTGCGCGGCGACTATCTGGCGATCGTGACGCTCGGCTTCGGTGAGATCGTGCGCATCCTGCTACTGAACAATACCGAGATCACCGGCGGGCCGAACGGCATCAGCCAGATCCCGAAACCGACCTTTTTCGGCCTGGAGTTCAACCGCAGCGTGCGCGACGGCGGTTGGGATACCTTCCATAACTTCTTCGGCCTGAAATACGATCCGAGCGATCGCATCATATTCCTGTATCTGGTGGCGCTGCTGCTGGTGGTGCTGACGCTGTTCGTCATCAACCGCCTGCTGCGCATGCCGCTGGGGCGCGCCTGGGAAGCGCTGCGCGAAGACGAGATCGCCTGCCGCTCGCTGGGCCTCAGCCCGACGCGCATCAAGCTGACCGCCTTTACCATCAGCGCCGCTTTCGCCGGGTTTGCCGGCACGCTGTTCGCCGCGCGCCAGGGCTTCGTCAGCCCGGAATCTTTCACCTTCGTCGAATCGGCCTTCGTGTTGGCGATCGTCGTACTGGGGGGCATGGGCTCGCAGTTCGCGGTCATTCTGGCGGCGATCCTGCTGGTGGTGTCGCGCGAACTGATGCGCGATCTGAATGAATACAGCATGTTGCTGCTGGGTGCGCTGATGGTGTTGATGATGATTTGGCGGCCGCAGGGGCTGCTGCCGATGAAACGGCCGCAGCTGAAGCTGCAGGCGGCGGACATTCACGCGGGCAAGGGGGAGCAGGCATGAGCGTTCAACCTTTACTGCAGGTGGAGGGCCTGTCGATGCGTTTCGGCGGGCTGCTGGCGGTCAACAACGTGGCGTTGACGCTGAACGAAGGCGAAATCGTGTCGCTGATCGGCCCCAACGGCGCCGGTAAGACCACGGTGTTCAACTGCCTGACCGGTTTTTACCGCCCGACCGGCGGCACCATCAAATTGCGCGATCGCCACCTGGAAGGGCTGGCGGGGCAGGCCATCGCCCGCATGGGCGTGGTGCGCACTTTCCAGCACGTGCGGCTGTTCCGTGAAATGACGGTGATCGAGAACCTGCTGGTGGCGCAGCATCAGCACCTGAAAAGCGGCGTGTTTGCCGGGCTGTTGAAAACCCCGGCCTTCCGCCGCGCCGAAGCCGAGGCGCTGACGCACGCGGCGGAGTGGCTGGAGCGCGTCGGCCTGCTGGAGATGGCCAACCGTTCGGCGGGCAACCTGGCCTACGGGCAGCAGCGGCGGCTGGAGATCGCCCGCTGCATGGTGACCCGGCCGGAGCTGCTGATGCTGGACGAACCGGCCGCCGGCCTCAACCCGAAAGAGACCGACGAGCTGGACCACCTGATCGTCGAGCTGCGCGATCGGCATAAGGTATCGGTGCTGCTGATCGAGCACGACATGAAGCTGGTGATGGGCATCTCCGACCGCATTTACGTGGTGAATCAGGGCACGCCGCTGGCGCAGGGCACACCGGCGGAGATCCGCAGCAACCCGGACGTGATCCGGGCTTATTTGGGCGAAGAATAATATGTTGTCATTCAATCAGGTATCCGCCCATTACGGCAAAATTCAGGCGCTGCATCAGGTCAGTCTCACGATAAGCCAGGGCGAAATCGTGACGTTAATCGGCGCCAACGGCGCCGGTAAAACCACGCTGCTCGGCACCCTGTGCGGTGAGCAGCGCGCCAGCGAAGGCAGCATCGTCTTTCAGGATCAGGACATCACCCAGTGGCAAACCTCGCGCATCATGCGCGAAGCGGTGGCGATCGTGCCGGAAGGGCGGCGCGTCTTCTCGCGCATGACGGTGGAAGAAAACCTGGCGATGGGCGGCTTCTTCGCCGATCGCCGGCAGTATCAACAGCGCATCGAACGGGTGTTCACTCTGTTCCCGCGCCTGCTGGAGCGCCGAAGCCAGCGTGCCGGCACCATGTCCGGCGGCGAACAGCAGATGTTGGCCATCGGCCGCGCGCTGATGAGCCAGCCGAAGCTGCTGCTGCTCGACGAGCCCTCGCTCGGGCTGGCGCCGATCATCATCCAGCAGATCTTCGACATCATTCAGCAGCTGCGGGAAGAGGGCATGACCATCTTCCTGGTGGAGCAAAACGCCAATCAGGCGCTGAAATTGGCGGACCGCGGTTATGTGCTGGAAAACGGCCGCGTGGTGTTGGAAGATACGGGGGCTGCATTGTTAGCCAACGAAGCAGTGAGGTCGGCGTATCTGGGCGGTTAATCCGCCCCCCTACGAATTAAAATAATCAGGTACGAGAAGAAGAAATGAAGACAGAAGGGTTACTCGCGCAGCGCATCGTTAACGTAAAAAGTTCGGCCATCCGTGAATTGCTTAAACACAGCAAGATGGAACACGTCATTTCGCTGGCGGGCGGCATCCCCTCTGATGCGCTGTTCGATTTCGAAGGATTGAGCATCGCCACCCAGCAGGCGATCACCGAACAGCCGAAAAGCGCGTTCCAGTATGGCCTGACCGAGGGCAGCCCGCTGCTGCGTGAGCGCATTTGCGCGCTGTGCGCCGAGCGCGGCGTCACCGCGCGCGCGGAAGAGGTGATGGTCACCGCCGGCTCGCAGCAGGCATTGGATTTGGTGATGCGCGCCATCGTCAACCCCGGCGACGTGTTCGTGGTGGAGCGCCCGACCTACCTGGCGGCGCTGCAAACGCTGGAGCTGGCGGAAGCCAACATCATGTCGGTCTCGTCAGACAGCGACGGTATGGTGGTGGAAGAGCTGGCCGAGCTGCTGAAAACCCAGCGCATCAAGGGCGTGTACGTGGTGCCGAACTTCGGCAACCCCAGCGGCATCACCCTGAGCGCCGCGCGCCGCGAACTGCTGGTGAAACTGGCCGCCGAACATAACTTCCTGATCATCGAAGACGATCCGTACGGCGAGCTGCGTTTCACCGAAGAGCGCCACCCGACGCTGCATCAGGTGTCGCAGCGGGTGCTGGGCAACACCGACCACATCATTTATACCTCGACCTTCTCCAAGATCCTGGCGCCGGGTCTGCGGTTGGGCTGGGCGATCCTGCCGCCGTTCCTGCTGCATAAAGTGGCGATCATCAAACAGGCGGCGGATCTGCACGCCAGCGCGCTGTCGCAGAGCATCGTCGAATGCTACCTCGGCCTGGATCGCCTGCCGGCGCAGATCGACAAGATCCGCGCCGCCTACAAGCAAAAGGGCGAGATCCTGGCCGGTTTGGTGGAGCAGGAGCTGGGCGACTACATCACCTTCGATAAGCCGAAGGGCGGCATGTTCCTGTGGGCGCGTTTCCGCCAGCCGTTCAACGCCACCGAATGGCTGAATACCACGCTGCAGCAGGGCGTGGTGTTCGTGCCGGGGGAATACTTTTTCTCCGACAACCCGGATCGTTCGACCTTCCGCCTGTCGTTCGCCACCGCCACCGAGCAACAAATGCAGGAAGCGGTGGCGCGCCTGCGCCGTTCGCTGTAATCACCGCGGCGGCGGAGCGCATGCCCGCCGCCGACATCAAACTGCCATCTTCACTTCACTCTCCTGTCACATGGCTGTCACTTTTTAGTTATTTTTCTGTCATCCGCGCATGGCATGTTAGCTTCCGAACAAAAAACTGATTCTTTTCGCTCACGCGCTTTTACACCAGCTTTTTCAGGAGTTAGGCATGCTCACCTACGCTATTCGCAAAACCACGCTGTGCGTCGCATTGACCCTGGCGGTCAGCACTCAGGCGCTGGCGGCGACCGAGATCCCGTTCTGGCATTCGATGGAAGGCGAACTGGGTAAGGAAGTGGACTCCCTGGCGGCTCGCTTCAACCAGTCGCACAGCGACGTCAAGATTGTGCCGGTTTACAAAGGCAACTACGAACAGAGCCTGGCGGCGGGCATCGCCGCTTACCGCTCCGGCAAGGCGCCGGCGATCCTGCAGGTTTACGAGGTGGGCACCGCCACCATGATGGCCAGCAAGGCCATCAAACCGGTCTACGAAGTGTTTAAAGAGGCCGGCATCAACTTCGACGAATCGGTGTTCGTGCCGACCGTGGCCGGCTATTACACCGACAACAAGAGCGGCCATCTGCTGTCGCAGCCGTTCAACAGCTCCACGCCGGTGCTGTACTACAATAAAGACGCCTTCAAGAAGGCCGGCCTGAACCCGGACCAGCCGCCGAAAACCTGGCAGGAGCTGGCAGCGGATACCGCCAAACTGCGTGAGGCCGGCATGAAGTGCGGCTACGCCAGCGGCTGGCAGGGCTGGATCCAGCTGGAGAACTTCAGCGCCTGGCACGGCGTGCCGTTCGCCAGCGAAAACAACGGTTTCGGCGGCACCAACGCCAAGCTGGAGTTCAACAAGCCGCTGCAGGTCAAGCATATCGCGCTGCTCGAAGCGATGAACAAGAAGGGCGATTTCACCTACTTCGGCCGCAAAGACGAATCCACCGAGAAGTTTTATAACGGCGACTGCGCCATCACCACCGCGTCATCCGGTTCGCTGGCGGACATCAAGCACTACGCCAAATTCAACTACGGCGTCGGCATGATGCCGTACGACGCCGACGCGAAAAACGCGCCGCAGAACGCCATCATCGGCGGGGCCAGCCTGTGGGTGATGAACGGCAAAGACGCCGCCACCTACAAGGGTGTGGCCGAGTTCCTGCAGTACCTGGCGCAGCCGGAAATCGCCGCCGAATGGCACCAGAAGACCGGCTATCTGCCGATCACCACCGCGGCTTACGATCTGACCAAGCAGCAGGGCTTCTACGACAAGAACCCGGGCGCCGACGTCGCCACTCGCCAGATGCTGAACAAGCCGCCGTTGCCGTTCACCAAGGGCCTGCGCCTCGGCAACATGCCGCAGATCCGCAGCGTGGTGGATGAGGAGCTGGAAGGCGTATGGACCGGCAAGAAAACGCCTCAGCAGGCGTTGGACGCCGCCGTGCAGCGCGGTGATGTATTGCTGCGCCGTTTCGAAGCATCGACCAAGTAACCCTGCGTCGCGGGCCCGTCCGATCGGGCTCGCGTCTTCACGCCGATCCTTGCGTACCCGATTAATGGTTTAACTGCTATGTCATCTTCCCGTCCCGGTTTCGGCTGCAGCTGGTTGCCCTATGCGTTGGTGCTGCCGCAGCTGCTGATTACCGCCGTCTTCTTTTTATGGCCCGCCGGCGAGGCGCTGTGGTATTCGGTGCAGAGCCTCGATCCGTTCGGCCTGTCCAGCCAGTTTGTCGGGCTGGATAACTTTAAGCAGCTGTTTCAGGATCCTTACTACCTCGACTCGTTCTACACCACGCTGATCTTCAGCTTCCTGGTGGCGGGCATTGGGCTGGCGGTTTCGCTGTTCTTCGCCGCGCTGGTGGACTACGTGCTGCGCGGCAGCCGGCTCTATCGCACGCTGATGATCCTGCCCTATGCGGTGGCGCCGGCGGTGGCGGCGGTGCTGTGGATCTTTCTGTTCAACCCCGGCCTGGGGTTGATCACCCATTTCCTCAACGGGCTGGGCTATAACTGGAACCATGCGCAAAACAGCGGCCAGGCGATGTTCCTGGTGGTGCTGGCCTCGGTATGGCAGCAGATAAGCTATAACTTCCTGTTTTTCCTCGCGGCGCTGCAGTCGATCCCGCGCTCGCTGGTGGAGGCGGCGGCCATCGACGGCGCTGGCCCGGTGCGGCGTTTCTTCCATCTGGTGCTGCCGCTGATCGCGCCGGTGAGCTTCTTCCTGCTGGTGGTCAATCTGGTGTACGCCTTCTTCGATACCTTCCCGGTGATCGACGCCGCCACCGGCGGCGGGCCGGTGCAGTCCACCACCACGTTGATCTACAAGATCTACCGCGAAGGCTTCGCCGGATTGGATCTCTCCAGCTCTGCCGCGCAGTCGGTGATCCTGATGCTGCTGGTGATCGGCCTGACGGTGATCCAGTTCCGCTTCGTTGAACGTAAGGTGCGCTATCAATGATTGAGAATCGACGCGGGCTGGATATCTTCAGCCATGTGATGCTGATTATCGGCGTGCTGGTGGTGCTGTTCCCGCTGTACGTGGCCTTTGTCGCCGCCACGCTGGACGACAAGCAGGTGTTTCAGGTGCCGATGACGCTGGTGCCCGGCGGCCACCTGTGGGAAAACATCCGCAATATCTGGCAGGGCGGCGTGGGCAACCTCAAGGTGCCGTTCTCGCTGCTGCTGCTGAACAGCGTGATCATGGCGCTGGCGATCACCTTCGGCAAGATCGCGGTGTCGGTGCTGTCGGCTTACGCCATCGTGTACTTCCGCTTCCCGCTGCGCAGCCTGTTCTTCTGGCTGATTTTCCTCACCCTGATGCTGCCGGTGGAGGTGCGTATCTTCCCGACGGTGGAGGTGATCTCCAACCTCAACCTGCTGGACAGCTACACCGGCCTGACGCTGCCGCTGATGGCCTCGGCCACCGCGACCTTCCTGCTGCGCCAGTTCTTCATGACGCTGCCGGATGAGCTGCTGGAGGCGGCGCGCATCGACGGCGCCGGGCCGATGCGTTTCTTTTGGGACATCGTGCTGCCGCTGTCGAAAACCAATCTGGCGGCGCTGTTCGTCATCACCTTTATCTACGGCTGGAACCAATACCTGTGGCCGATCCTGATCACCAGCGACGCCTCGATGGGCACCGCGGTGGCGGGCATCAAGAGCATGATCTCCACCTCCGGCACGCCGACCCAGTGGAACCAGGTGATGGCGGCGATGATTCTGACTTTATTGCCACCGCTGGCGGTGGTGCTTCTGATGCAGCGCTGGTTTGTGCGCGGTCTGGTTGATAGCGAGAAATAACGACGATGGCAGGATTAAAACTACAGGCGGTCACCAAGTCTTACGACGGTAAAACGCCGGTGATCAAACAGATCGACCTCGACGTGGCGGACGGCGAATTCATCGTGATGGTCGGCCCGTCCGGCTGCGGCAAATCCACGCTGCTGCGGATGGTGGCCGGGCTGGAACGCACCACCAGCGGCGATATCTATATCGATACCCGGCGCGTGACCGATCTGGAGCCCAAGGATCGCGGCATCGCGATGGTGTTCCAGAACTACGCGCTCTATCCGCACATGAGCGTGTACGACAACATGGCCTACGGCCTCAAGATCCGCGGTTTCGGCAAGGATCATATCCGCCAGCGGGTGGAAGAAGCGGCACGCATCCTGGAGCTGGAGCCGCTGCTCAAACGCAAACCGCGCGAGCTTTCCGGCGGCCAGCGCCAGCGCGTGGCGATGGGGCGCGCCATCGTGCGCGAACCGGCGGTATTCCTGTTCGATGAGCCGCTGTCCAACCTGGACGCCAAGCTACGGGTGCAGATGCGCCTGGAGCTGCAACAGCTGCATCGTCGTCTGAAAACCACCAGCCTGTACGTGACCCACGATCAGGTGGAGGCGATGACGTTGGCGCAGCGGGTGATCGTAATGAACAAGGGCGTGGCGGAGCAGATCGGCACCCCGAGCGAAGTGTATCAGCGGCCGGCTTCGCTGTTCGTCGCCGGCTTTATCGGATCGCCGGCGATGAACCTGCTGCCAGGCACCCTGAGCGCCGACGGCGGCCAGCTGCTGCTGGCGGACGGCATGGCGCTGCCGTTGCCGGCGGCCAAACCGCAGTGGGCGGGGCGGCCGTTGACGTTGGGCATTCGGCCGGAGCATATTCAGTTGGTGGCGCAAGGCCAGGGCGTGCCGCTGCAGCTGCAGACGCTGGAGCTGCTGGGGGCCGATAATCTGGCGCACGGCCAGTGGGGCGGCCACGGGGTGATCGTGCGGCTATCGCATGAAACCTTGCCGGCGGCGGGCAGTACGCTATATTTGCAGCTGCCTGCTCAGGCGCTGCACTTCTTTGACACCGACAGCGGATTACGGATGGATTGATGACCAGACATTGGCCTTACCCTCATATCGTCGCCCACCGCGGCGGCGGTTCTCTGGCGCCGGAAAACACCCTGGCGGCGATTGACGTCGGCGCGCGCCACGGCCACAAGATGATCGAGTTCGACGCCAAGCTGGCGCAGGACGGGCAAATTTTCCTGCTGCACGACGACACGCTGGATCGCACCAGCAACGGCTGGGGCGTGGCGGGCGAGCTGCCGTGGGACAAACTGGTGCAGCTGGACGCCGGCAACTGGTACAGCTCGGCCTTTAAGGGCGAGCGGCTGCCGCTGCTGTCGGAGGTGGCGGAACGCTGCCAGGAACACGGCCTGATGGCCAATATCGAGATCAAGCCGACCACCGGCAGCGACGATGAAACCGGCCGGGTGGTGGCGCTGGCGGCGCGGCTGCTGTGGCAAGGGCAGACCGATCCGCTGCTTTCTTCCTTCTCGGTGGACGCGCTGGCGGCGGCGCAGCGCACCGTGCCGGATTTGCCGCGCGGCCTGCTGCTGGAGGACTGGGACGACAACTGGCGCGAGCTGACCGAACGCCTGGATTGCGTCTCGCTGCATATCGATCACAAAGCGCTGACCGCCGAGCGGGTAAAAGCGTTGAAAGACGCCGGGCTGCGCATTCTGGTGTATACCGTCAACCAGCCGGATCGCGCGCGCCTGCTGCTCGACTGGGGCGTTGACTGCATTTGCACCGACCGGATAGATTTAATCGGCCCGGATTTTTAATCCGGCGCCGATGAATCCCGCGACGACAAGCCTTGCCGCCGCACCACCGGAAGGAATGCGATGCCTGGCTTTATGATGTCACTGTGGCACCAGATCGTGCTGTCTTTACCGCTGTTTGTGCTGATCGCGTTGGGTTATGGGCTGATTCGCTGGGGGAAATGGCCTGCCGGCATCACCGATGGCCTGACGCGCTTCGTGTTTTCCCTCGCCTTGCCCGCCATGCTGTTTCGCATGATGTGCGACTTCTCGCAGCGCCCGGCGGTCGACGCCCGGCTGCTGATCGCGTTTTTCGGCAGTTGCCTGATCGTATTCGTGCTCGGCCGTCTCGTCGCCCGGCACCTCTTTCGGCTGGATGGCGTCGCCGGATCGGTGTTTGCGCTGGGCGGCATTTTCTCCAATAACGTGATGCTCGGCTTGCCGATCGCCGGCGTAATGCTGGGGGAGGCGGCGATCCCGTCGGTGGCGCTGGTGCTGGTGTTCAACGGCCTGATCCTGTGGACGCTGGTGACGGTGTCGATCGAATGGGCGCGCAACGGCTCGCCGACGCTGAGCGGTTTCGTTAAAACCGCGCGCAGCGTGCTGACCAATCCGCTGATCGTCGGCATTCTGTCCGGCACCCTGTTCAGCCTGACCGGCCTGCCGCTGCCGGCCTTCGTCGATCGGCCGATCAGCATGCTCGGCCAGGTGGCAGCGCCGCTGTCGCTGGTGGTGCTGGGCATGGGGCTTGCCGAGTACCGCATCGGCGAAGGCTGGCGGCTGAGCAGCGCCATCTGCGTGCTGAAACTGCTGGTGCAGCCATTAGTGATTTGGCTGCTGGCCTGGATGATGGATCTGCCGCCGATGGAAACCCGCGTTGTGGTGCTGCTGGGCTCGATGGCGGTGGGGGTGAACGTCTACCTGATGTCGCGCCAGTTCAATACGCTCACCGGCCCGGCCGCCACCAGCCTGGTGATGTCCACCGTGCTGGCGGCGATCACTACGCCGCTGATCCTCACCGTTATGGGCGTGCGGGCGTAGCCGGCATCGGCGCCTGCGGCACCGCCGGCGCGGTGCGATTGAACGGATCGCGCGGCTGGTTGCCGTTGGGCAGCAGCTGCCCGCCGTTCGGCGTGGTTTGCAACAGCTGCTGCCGTTGATTGTCGAACTGCCGTTGCTGCTGCAGGCGGCGTTGATCCATCTGCCGATTGTTCAACAGGCGCTGTTGCTGAGCCTGTTGGCTGTTTTGGTTGAGCAACTGCTGCTGTGAGCGCAGGTCGGTTACGCCGTTGGCCGCCGCAGCCAGGCCGGGCAGCCACAGCAGAACAAACAGGATGTGAGAAGTTTTCATGATGGTTACCTCGCCTTTTTATTAAGCCTAACCCAACGGTGAAATTTTGCCGGTAGTTTGTCTTTTGTTCAGATGTAAACCGCCTTTTCGCCAACGCGGCGCGCATCTTCCGTTACAATCGCCCTTTCGGTCTTTTTAGGGTGAACCCATCGTGCTGCTTTTGGTTATAACCACCATCCTGTGGGCGTTTTCTTTCAGCCTGATTGGCGAGTACCTGGCGGGCCAGGTCGACAGCGGGTTCTCGGCGCTGGTGCGCATCGGGCTGGCGGCGTTGGTGTTCCTGCCGTTTCTGCGCTGGCGCAATATCAAGCCCAGGGTGATCCTGCTGTATATGCTGGTGGGCGCTTTCCAACTGGGCATCATGTACCTGTTCAGCTTCCGCGCCTATCTCTACCTGACGGTGCCCGAATTCCTGCTGTTCACCGTGCTGACGCCGCTGTACATCACCTTGATCTACGATTTGCTGAGCGGCCGACGCCTGCGTTGGGGCTACGTATTCAGCGCGCTGCTGGCGGTGCTGGGCGCGGCGATCATCCGCTATCACCAGCTGAGCGAACACTTTTGGTGGGGGCTGCTGTTGGTGCAGGCGGCGAATATCAGCTTCGCCATCGGCATGGTCGGCTATAAGCGCCTGATGGAGGTGCACCCCTTGCCGCAGCACACCGCATTTTCCTGGTTCTACCTGGGGGCGGCGGTGGTGGCGGTGGTGGCCTGGTTCCTGTGGGGCAATCCGCAGCAGCTGCCGACCACCAATCTGCAGTGGGGCGTGTTGATCTGGCTGGGCGTGGTGGCATCGGGGCTGGGCTACTTTATGTGGAACTATGGTGCGACGCAGGTGGATGCCGGCACGCTCGGCATCATGAACAACATGCATGTGCCGGCCGGTTTGTTGGTCAACCTGGCCATCTGGCAACAGCAGCCGCATTGGCCGAGCTTTATCATTGGCGGGGCGGTGATCGTCGCTTCGCTGTGGGTGCACCGGCGCTGGGTGGCGCCGAAACGGCTCGGCTAAGCGGGCGGGCCACCCGGCACGTTTATACGTCGGCCGTCAACGCTTTGGCGCCGGCGGCGCCAGGGCGTGCCGCGTCGCGCACAAACGGCAGATGATCGCAGGCGTGCTGGCGGGCCGAGCGGATAAAGGCTTCGGTTACCGCCTGGCGCTGTTCGCCGTCGCGCACGGCGGCGTACAAGCGGCTCCACAGGCCGTCACCCAGGGTTTTGGTCACTATCAGCCCCTGTTGTTCGAAACTCTCCACCACCCAGTGCGGCAGCGCCGCAATCCCCATCCGCGCCGATACCATCTGAATCAGCAGCAGCGTGTTATCGACGTTCTTCAACGCCGGGCTAACGCCCGCCGGCTGCAGAAAATGCCGCCAGATATCCAGCCGTTGGCGCTGCACCGGGTAAATCAACAGCGTTTCGTCACTCAAGTCTTCCGGCTCGATGTGCGGCCTGCCGGCCAGCGGATGATCCGGCGCCAGCACCAGGCGTACCTCGAAATCAAACATCGGTGAATAGTGCAGGCCGCTGCGCGGCAGAATATCCGACGTCATCACCAGATCCAGCTCGCCCTGTTGCAAGGCCGGCTGCGGATCGAAAGTCACGCCGGAAGTAAAGTCCATCACCACCTGCGGGAAACGCCGGCGGAAGTTGTCCAGTGCCGGCGTCAGCCACTGAATGCAGCTGTGGCATTCGATGGCGATGCGCAGCGTGGTCTGATGCGGCTCGTGGCAGGCCTGCAGCGCCTGCTGGATCTGCGGCAGCACCTGCTCCGCCAGCTGCAGCAGGATCTCGCCCTGGGCGGTGAAGCGCAGGGGCTGGCTCTTGCGCACGAACAGCTTGAAGCCCAGACGTTGCTCAAGATCGCTGAACTGGTGCGACAGGGCAGACTGCGTCTGATGAAGTTGGGCCGCCGCCCCCGCCAACGAACCGCTGTTGCGCAGGGCCTGCAGCGTCCGTAAATGTTTCAGTTCGATCATGAGAGTCCTTCACATTGACAGTGAATAAATTGCGCTTGTGGTTAATACAGTACCTGCTGATTATGGATGTGTAAACATCTGGACGGCTAAATGGGGAATATGACGATGGCAATTTTGAATCACACACTGGGTTTTCCTCGCGTTGGGCTACGACGTGAGCTGAAAAAAGCTCAGGAAAGCTACTGGGCCGGCAACTCAACGCAGGAAGAGCTGTTGGCGGTTGGCCGCGAGCTGCGCGCTCGTCATTGGCAACAGCAACAGCAGGCCGGGGTGGATTTGGTGCCGGTCGGCGATTTCGCCTGGTACGATCATGTGTTGACCACCAGCCTGCTGCTGGGCAACGTGCCGGCGCGCCATCAGAATGCGGATGGCACGATCGATCTGGACACGCTGTTTCGCATCGGCCGTGGCCGCGCACCGACCGGCGAGCCGGCGGCCGCGGCGGAAATGACCAAATGGTTCAACACCAACTATCACTACATGGTGCCCGAATTCCAGCAAGGCCAGCAGTTCAAGCTGGGCTGGACTCAGTTGCTGGACGAAGTGGACGAAGCGCTGGCGCTCGGCCATCGCATCAAGCCGGTGCTGCTGGGCCCGGTGACCTATCTGTGGCTGGGTAAGGTGAAGGGCGAGCCGTTCGACCGGCTGTCGCTGCTGAAAGACATCCTGCCGGTTTACCAACAGGTGCTGGCCGAGCTGGCGAAACGCGGCGTCGAGTGGGTGCAAATTGATGAGCCTGCGCTGGTGCTGGAACTGCCGCAAGCCTGGCTGGATGCGTTCAAACCGGCTTACGACGCGCTGCAGGGGCAGGTGAAGCTGCTGCTGACCACGTATTTTGACAGCGTCGGCCACAATCTCGATACCGTCCGCACGCTGCCGGTGCAGGGGCTGCACGTCGATCTGGTCGCCGGCCATGACGATATCGCCGCGCTGAGCGCCGCATTGCCGCAAGACTGGCTGCTGTCGCTGGGGGTAATCAACGGGCGCAACGTCTGGCGCGCCGATCTGAGCCGCTGGTTCGAACGTCTGCAGCCGCTGGTGGGCAGCCGCCCACTGTGGATCGGCAGCTCCTGTTCGCTGCTGCACAGCCCGATCGATCTGAGCGTGGAAAGCCGTCTGGACGAAGAAGTGAAAAGCTGGTTCGCCTTCGCGCTGCAAAAATGCGCCGAGCTGGCGCTGTTGAGCTCGGCGCTGAACGCGCCTGACGCGACGAAACGGGCCGAACTGGACGCCTACAGCGCGCCGATCCGCGCCCGCCGTCAGTCGAGCCGCGTGCACAACCCACAGGTCGAGCGCCGCCTGGCGGCGATCACCGCGCAGGACAGCGAACGCCACAGCGCTTACGCCGAACGCGCCAGGGCGCAGCGCGAACGTTTCAACCTGCCGGCTTGGCCGACCACCACCATCGGTTCGTTCCCGCAGACCACCGAGATCCGCGGCCTGCGTCTGGACTTCAAACAGGGCCGTTTGGACGGCAACAACTACCGCACCAGCATCGGTGAGCACATCAAACAGGCGATCGTCGAGCAGGAGCGCCTCGGGCTGGACGTGCTGGTGCACGGTGAAGCCGAGCGCAACGACATGGTGGAATATTTCGGCGAGAACCTGGACGGCTTCGTGTTTACCCAAAACGGCTGGGTGCAGAGCTACGGCTCCCGCTGCGTGAAGCCGCCGGTGATCATCGGTGACGTCAGCCGCCCGGAAGCCATCACCGTCGAATGGGCCAAATTCGCCCAGTCGCTGACCGACAAGCCGGTGAAAGGCATGTTGACCGGGCCGGTGACCATCCTGTGCTGGTCGTTCCCGCGTGAAGACGTGACCCGCGAAGTGATTGCCAAGCAGATTGCGCTGGCGCTGCGCGATGAGGTGGAAGATCTGGAAAAAGCCGGCATCGGCATCATCCAGATCGACGAACCCGCGCTGCGCGAAGGGCTGCCGCTGCGCCAATCCGACTGGGCGGCGTATCTGAACTGGGCGGTGGACGCCTTCAAGTTGAACGCCGCCGTGGCGCGGGACGACACCCAGATCCACACCCACATGTGTTACTGCGAGTTCAACGACATCATGGACTCCATCGCCGCGTTGGACGCCGACGTGATCACCATCGAGACCTCGCGTTCCGATATGGATCTGCTGGAAGCCTTCAAAGAGTTCGAATACCCGAACGAAATCGGGCCGGGCGTCTACGATATCCACTCGCCGAACGTGCCGAGCGTGGAATGGATTGAAGCGCTGCTGCGTAAAGCGGCGCAGAACATCCCGGCGGAACGCCTGTGGGTTAACCCGGATTGCGGCCTGAAAACCCGCGGCTGGCCGGAAACCCGGCAGTCGCTGGCCAACATGGTATTGGCGGCACAGCGCCTGCGCGAGCAAGCGTGATGTCGTGCGGCGGATAAACCGCCGCTTATAGATTTACTGGTGTGATGATTGGGCGCTTCGGCGCCCTTTTTTATGCGAGGGAAATTATTTGACGCCGTGCTGGGCGAACCACGCCAGCATGCGCTGCCAGCCGTCCTCCGCCGCTTCGGCGTTGTAGCTGGGACGATAATCGGCGTTGAACGCATGTCCGACCTCGGGATACACCACGATTTCGGCCTCGGCGTTGGCGGCGCGGATCGCCTGACGCATGGTTTCCACCGTCTCCAGCGGGATGCCGCTGTCCTGCCCGCCATACAGCCCCAGCACCGGCGCCGACAGGTGGGTGGCGACATCGACCGGATGCTTCGGCGAGTTCAGCGTTTTCTCGCCGACCAGTTTGCCGTACCAGGCGACCGCCGCCTTCAACTGCGGGTTATGCGCCGCGTACAGCCAGGTGATGCGGCCGCCCCAGCAAAAACCGGTGATCGCCAGCTTGCCGGCGTCGCCGCCGTGGCGAATAGCCCAGTGCGCGGCGTGATCCAGATCCGACAGCACCTGACGATCCGGCACCTTGGTGACCAGCTGCTGGAACAGCTCGCCGATATCGGCGTAGTCGTTGGCGTCGCCCTGGCGGAAATAGAGCTCGGGCGCGATCGCCAGATAGCCCTGCTTGGCCAGGCGGCGGCACAGATCCTGAATATGTTCATGGACGCCGAAGATTTCCTGCACCACCAGCACGATGGGGAAAGGGCCGCTCTGGTCGGCGGGTTTGGCGACGTAGGCCGGCAGCGCATCGCCTTGGGAAGGGATGGTCGTTTGCCCGGCGTGAATGCCCTGTTCGTCGGTGATAATCGCGGAGGCGGCCAATGGCGCGGCGGCCGGGGCGAATCCCCCCTGAGCCTGTTCTAATGTCATCACATGTTCGGTTTTCATTGCGGTCTCCGTGCAATAGAAAAAAGCGCTGAGATTAACTATAGGAAAGATTACCCATTATTGGCGCTGCGTGGCGCACTTTCGGACAAGTCGATAAAAAACGGCTAATTATCTGGCTTTGCGGCATTTTTAAGCGCTTTTTATCATGTTATTACGCGTTTTGCCCCGCGTAAGTGCCATAAGGTGCGTTAGAGGGCTTTTTTGTCCCTAAGCAACCGATAAGTTGGGGTTATTTCGGATTGATGAGCTAAATAGTTTCAGCCGGCAACCAACGGGCGAGGAGCAGCCGAGTTTGTCGGCTAGACTGAGGTTTAGCGGCGCGTTCCGGTTGCGTCATAGTTCTTTTTTTGTGATAAAAATCACAAAAAATATGTAGCATGTAATTTGTTTCTCTTTTCATAGTGATTGTCGTCACGTAATTAAGCGGCGATTTTCAGTAGAGTGCTTTTTTGTTCCTCCCAATAAACATGATCCATGAGGAGTCTCGTATGTCTCAGTCTGACGTTTTTCATCTCGGCCTCACCAAGAACGATTTACAAGGGGCCCAGCTTGCCATCGTGCCGGGCGATCCGCAGCGCGTAGAGAAGATTGCCAAGCTGATGGAAAATCCGGTGCATCTGGCCTCCCATCGTGAATTCACTACCTGGCGCGCGGAGCTGGACGGCAAGGCGGTGATCGTCTGCTCTACCGGTATCGGCGGCCCGTCTACCTCTATCGCGGTGGAAGAGCTGGCGCAGCTGGGCATTCGCACCTTCCTGCGCATCGGCACCACCGGCGCCATTCAGGCAAACATCAACGTCGGTGACGTACTGGTCACCACGGCGGCGGTACGCCTCGACGGCGCCAGCCTGCACTTCGCGCCGATGGAGTTCCCGGCGGTCGCGGACTTCGCCTGCACCACCGCGCTGGTGGAAGCGGCCAAGGCCAGCGGCGCCACCACGCACATCGGCGTGACCGCCTCTTCCGATACTTTCTATCCGGGCCAGGAGCGTTACGACACTTACTCCGGCCGTGTGGTCAGCCGCTTCAAAGGCTCGATGGAAGAGTGGCAGGCGATGGGCGTGATGAACTATGAAATGGAATCCGCCACGCTGCTGACCATGTGCGCCAGCCAGGGCCTGCGTGCCGGCATGGTGGCTGGGGTGATCGTCAACCGCACCCAGCAAGAGATCCCGAACGCCGAGACCATGAAAAACACCGAAAGCAAAGCGGTGCAGATCGTGGTGGACGCCGCCCGCCGCCTGCTGTAATCGCCTTTCCCCCAACGGGCCGCCGACGCGGCCCGTTTTTCCATTCGCGGCGAATCTGTTACGGTGATACTCCTCAGCGCTGCGCCGATGGCCGCCGCGCGTTGTCATAACAAAAACAACGAGGACGTTTATGACCGCCCAGATCCTGCTTCATCCTTCGCTCGCGCCGCTCGACGGCGGCATCAATTTCCGCGACTTCGGCGGCAACGGCGTGGCCGACGGGCGCCGCATCAAGCGCGGCCTGCTGTTCCGCTCCGGTTCCCTCGAGCGGCTGACGGAAAACGACTGCGCCTTTCTCGCCGGCGTGCCGGTGCGCTCGGTGCTGGACTACCGTGATGCCGACGAGGTGCAGGCCAAGCCGGATATTCTGTGGAGTGGCGCCGACTATCACCACGTGCCGGCTAACCCGCTGAGCAGCGAAGTCAACGCCAACCTGGAGAAGCTCACCAACGAAACGCTGGCCGCCTTCGACGCCCGCGCGTTCATGCTGGAGCTGTATCGCCGCCTGCCGTTCGGCAATGCGGCCTATCAGCGGCTGGCGCAGCTGTTGAGCAATCCTGGCGGCGGCGCCATCGTGCAGCACTGCGCGGTCGGCAAGGATCGCACCGGGGTCGGTTCGGCACTGGTGCTGTTCGCGCTGGGGGCCGACGAAGCGACGGTGCTGGAAGACTATCTGCTGACCGAAACCACGCTGGCCACTTTCCGCGAGCAGATGCTGGATCAGCTGTCTATCAAGCTGAATGCGGCGGCGCTGGAGCAATTCGCCTACGTGCTCAGCGCGCGCGAGGAGTTCCTGATGACGGCGTTGGGCTGCATCCGTCAGCAATACGGTTCCACCGACCGCTGGCTGGAAGCGGAATACGGCCTGGGCGCAGCCCAGCGCGAAGCGCTGCAGGCGTTCTACCTCGAGTAAATCGCCGCGCGTTTAGCCGGGGTTTAACTCGCCCCGGCCTATCCTAGGCGGCGAATTATCGCGTATCAGGAGCCCCGCATTGAGCCTCAATGACGTTATCAACTGGGTCAGCGACGTCGTGCGTCAGCACGAAGGCTGGGCCATTCCCATCATCTTCTTCCTGGCGTTCGGCGAGTCGCTGGCGTTTTTGTCGCTGCTGCTGCCGGCCACGGTGATCCTGCTGGCGCTGGGCGCGCTGATCGGCGAAAGCGGCATCGCCTTTTGGCCGATTTGGGCCGCCGCCGCCGTCGGGGCGTTTTTCGGCGACTGGCTCTCTTACTGGATCGGCTATCACTATCAGGATCGCGTGGCCCATATGTGGCCGCTGTCGCGCAATCCGCAGCTGCTGGTGCGCGGCCACGCGTTCTTTGAACGCTGGGGCGTGCTGGGCATTTTCATCGGCCGCTTCTTCGGCCCGCTGCGCGCCGTGGTGCCGCTGGTGGGCGGCATTTGCGGCATGCCGCAGCGTTATTTCCAGTTAGCCAACGTCACGTCGGCGATGATCTGGGCGTTCGGCATTCTGGCGCCGGGGGCATTCGGCATCAAGTGGCTCAGCCAGTGGCTGGGCTGATTTCTCGCTAAATTGCGCAGCGCCGCGCAATATTGTGCTCGGCGGGCAAAATCAGGCTGGACATCCATACAGCCTCCCCTTAACGTGACGGGCAATGGGCGTGCGAAACGCCGGAACGGCAAGGTGCAACAGGAGGCAGGGTGGATACCAGTCTGATTTATGGGATTGGCGGTGTCGCGATCGGCATGCTGTTGGGGTGGCTGATCGCCAGTCTGCGGGTGCAGCAGACGAATGCGCAACATGAAACCGAACTGCGGTTGCTGGAGCAAGCGTTGCAGCAGGCGCAGCAGGAAACGGCGGCGCGGCAGGAGGCTCTGCAGTGCCACGAGCAGCAGCTGCGGCAGAGCGAGCTGGAGCTACGCAACCTGCACAGCCAGTTGGCGGCCGGGCATGAAAAGCTGCAACAGCTCAACCATTGGCGCAACGAATGTGAACTGCTTAATCAGGAGCTGCGCGCCCAGCGCGAGGTCAACAGCGCGCAGGAGGCCGAGCTGCGCGAAGTCACCATCCGTCTGGAAGAGACGCGCATGGCGGCGGAAGAGAAGCAGCGCCTGCTTATCAACAGCGAACAGCGCCTCACCACCCAGTTTGAAAACCTCGCCAACCGCATTTTTGAACACAGCGGCCGCAAGGTGGACGAGCAAAATAAGCAAAGCTTGGATCGGTTGCTGCTGCCGCTGCGTGAACAGCTGGACGGTTTCCGCCGGCAGGTGCAGGACAGTTTTGGCCAGGAGGCGCGGGAGCGCCACACGTTGACGCACGAGATACGCAATCTGCAGCAGTTGAACGCGCAGATGGCGCGCGAAGCTATCAACCTCACCAAGGCGCTCAAAGGCGATAACAAGACGCAGGGCAACTGGGGCGAGGTGGTGCTGAGCCGGGTGCTGGAGGCCTCCGGCCTGCGCGAAGGGCACGAGTATGAAACGCAGGTCAACGTGCGGGTGGATCACCAGAGCCGCATGCAGCCCGATGTGATCGTGCGCCTGCCGCAGGGCAAGGACGTGGTGATCGACGCCAAGATGTCGCTGATCGCCTACGAGCGCTATTTCAACGGTGAAGACGAGGTGGAGCGCGAAGCGGCGCTGAGCGAACATATCGCCTCGCTGCGCGGCCACATTCGCATGCTGGGCCGCAAGGACTATCAGCAGCTGCCGGGGCTGCGCTCGTTGGACTATGTGCTGATGTTCATTCCGGTCGAGCCCGCCTTCCTGCTGGCTATCGATCGCGAACCGGAGCTGATCAGCGAAGCGCTCAAGCACAACATCATGCTGGTCAGCCCGACCACGTTGCTGGTGGCGCTGCGCACCATCACCAACCTGTGGCGCTATGAGCATCAAAGCCAGAACGCGCAGCGCATCGCCGATCGCGCGGCGAAACTGTATGACAAGATGCGGCTGTTCGTGGACGATATGTCCGCGCTGGGGCAGAGCCTGGACAAGGCGCAGGGCAGTTATCGTCAGGCGATGAACAAACTGAGCGAAGGCCGTGGTAATCTTATCGGCCAAATTGAAGGTTTCCGCGCGCTGGGGGTTGAGGTCAAACGGCCGATAAACCCGCTGCTGGCGCAGCAAGCCGGCGCGCAACACGATGAAGCGGAAGAGGCGAACGACGACGATGTCGCCGCGCTGCCGCAGACGAAAGACGATGACGATACCGCCGGGGAACCGGGCTTCGTTTCGCACGGCTGAGGCCGTGGCGAGGTGGGGTATTCTCCGAGCTTCTGGTACACTCATCCACACAAAATTGACTGAATAGCAGGCAGGACAATGGCAGATCAACCGCAGGAAACCACCGATTTCGGTTTTCGCACCGTCGCTAGAGACGAAAAACAGGCCATGGTGGCGGACGTTTTTCATTCGGTAGCGGCAAAGTATGACGTGATGAACGACCTGATGTCGTTCGGCATCCACCGTATCTGGAAGCGTTTCACCATTGACTGCAGCGGCGTGCGCCGTGGGCAGCGCGTGCTGGATCTGGCCGGCGGTACCGGCGACCTGGCCGCCAAGTTCTCCCGCATGGTCGGCGAGCAGGGGCAGGTGGTGCTGGCGGACATCAACGATTCGATGCTGAAGATGGGGCGCGAGAAACTGCGCGATCGCGGCATCGTCGGCAACATCAATTACGTGCAGGCCAACGCCGAAGCGCTGCCGTTCCCGGACAACTACTTCGATTGCATCACCATCTCCTTCGGCCTGCGCAATGTCACCGACAAAGACAAAGCGCTGCGCTCGATGTTCCGCGTGCTCAAGCCGGGCGGCCGCCTGCTGGTGCTGGAGTTCTCCAAGCCGCTGCTGGCGCCGCTGAGCAAGGCTTACGATGCCTACTCCTTCCACGTGCTGCCGAAGATCGGCGAGCTGGTGGTGAAAGATCCGGACAGCTACCGCTACCTGGCGGAATCGATCCGCATGCACCCCGATCAGGAAACCCTGAAGGGCATGATGGGCAACGCCGGTTTTGAAAACGTCACCTATTTCAACCTGACCGGTGGGATTGTCGCCCTGCATCGCGGCTTCAAGTTCTGAGAGGGAGATGCCGATGCTGTTTACCCCTCTGCTGACCGCTGCGCTGGAAACCTCGCTGAATAACCTGCTGTTTCGCGATCGCAGCATGAAAGCCGCTCGCCAACGCCTGGCGGGCAAGGTGCTGCGCATCGAACTGGAAGAGCTGGCTTCACCGCTGGTGCTGGTGTTCAGCGAACTGCGCGTAGACGTGCTTGGGCAGTCCGAAGACAGCGCCGATTGCACGGTGCGCAGCCGCATTCCCGTCTTACTGAAGCTGCGCGATCGCCAGCAGTTGCCGGTGCTGATGCGCAGCGGCGAATTGACGGTGGAAGGCGATATTCAGGTGGTGCAACAGCTGGTTGGCCTGCTCGATCTGGCGGAGTGGGATCCGGCGGAGTGGCTGGCGCCTTACATCGGCGATATCGCCGCCCAGGGCATTACGCAGGCGCTGGGAAAAGGCGCCTCGCTGCTGAAAGCCGGCTTTATGCGCCGGCAGCAGGACATGGCGGAGACGTTGACGGAAGAGTGGCGCCTGGCGCCGGGGCCACTGGAAGTGGTGTGGTTCAACGAAGAAGTTGATGCTCTCGCCCGCAGCGCGGAAGCGCTGTTTGCCCGCATGGACAAGTTGGAGGGCAAGCGATGACCCCAGGCGAACTGCGCCGTTTGTATTTTATCGTCCGCGTTTTTCTCAGCTATGGGCTGGACGAACTGATCCCTAAAATGCGTTTGACGCTGCCGCTGCGCTTTGGCCGCCGTCTGCTGTTCTGGATGCCGAATCGGCACAAGGACAAGCCGCTGGGTGAACGGCTGCGGCTGGCGCTGCAGGAGCTGGGGCCGGTATGGATCAAGTTCGGCCAGATGATGTCGACCCGCCGCGATCTGTTTCCGCCGCACATTGCCGATCAGCTGACGTTGCTGCAGGATCGGGTGGCGCCTTTCGATGGCGCGCTGGCGCGTAAACATATCGAGCTGGCGATGGGTGGCCCACTGGAAACCTGGTTCGACGATTTCGATCAGCAGCCGCTGGCCTCTGCCTCGATCGCGCAGGTGCATACCGCGCGGTTGAAAACCACCGGCCAGGAAGTGGTGCTGAAGGTGATCCGGCCGGATATCGGGCCGATCATCAAGGCCGACGTGCGGCTGATGTACCGGTTGGCCGGCTGGGTGCCGAAGCTGTTGCCGGACGGCCGCCGTCTGCGCCCGCGTGAAGTGGTGCGCGAGTACGAGAAAACCCTGCTGGACGAATTGAACCTGCTACGCGAAGCGGCCAACGCCATTCAGCTGCGCCGCAATTTCGACGGCAGCCCGATGCTGTACGTACCGGAAGTTTATTCCGACTACTGCCGTGAAAGCTTATTGGTGATGGAACGCATCTACGGCATTCCGGTCTCGGACATCGCCACGCTTGAACGGCAGGGCACCAACATGAAACTGTTGGCGGAACGCGGCGTCCAGGTGTTCTTTACCCAGGTATTCCGCGACAGCTTCTTCCATGCGGACATGCATCCCGGTAATATTTTCGTCAGCTACGAACATCCTGAAGATCCTTGCTATATCGGCATCGACTGCGGCATCGTCGGCTCGCTGAACAAGGATGACAAGCGCTATCTGGCGGAAAACTTCATCGCCTTCTTCAACCGCGATTACCGCAAGGTGGCGGAACTGCACGTCGACTCCGGTTGGGTGCCGCGCGACACCAACGTGGAAGACTTCGAATTCGCCATTCGCACCGTGTGCGAGCCGATTTTCGAGAAGCCGCTGGCGGAAATTTCCTTCGGCAACGTGCTGCTGAACCTGTTCAACACTGCGCGCCGCTTCAATATGGAAGTGCAGCCGCAGCTGGTGTTATTGCAGAAGACCTTGCTGTATGTTGAAGGGCTGGGGCGCCAGCTCTACCCGCAGCTGGATCTGTGGACTACCGCCAAGCCGTTCCTCGAGAGCTGGCTGCGCGATCAGGTCGGCATTCCTGCCGTGGTGCGCGCGCTGAAAGAGAAAGCGCCGTTCTGGGCGGAGAAGCTGCCCGAACTGCCCGAGCTGTTTTACGACAGCCTGCAGCAGCATAAACTGTTGCAACAAAGCGTTGATAAGCTGACCAACCAAATGCAGGCTCAGCGGGTTCGTCAGGGGCAGTCACGTTATTTGTTCGGCGTTGGCGCTACACTGTTAGTAAGCGGTACGCTGTTGCTGCTGGGGCAAATCGAGGTGTTTCCCGCCTGGATGATGGCCGCCGGCATCGTATGCTGGGTGATTGGCTGGAAGCGAACCACCTGATTTAATTCGTTACTCTGGTAAGGCCGAGCCTATAATGCGGGCTGGCTTTAAAAGACCCTTTAAAATTAGAGGTAATTGAAATGGGCGGTATTAGTATTACGCAATTGTTGATCATCGCAGTGATCGTGGTGCTGCTGTTCGGCACCAAAAAACTGCGCACGCTGGGCTCCGATCTCGGCGCCTCGATCAAGGGCTTCAAAAAGGCGATCGGCGACGATACGCCGTCGAACCCCAACACGGCTGAAAAAAGCAGCCTGGATGACGCTGACTTCGCGGCCAAGCCTATTACCGATAAGCAGCCGGAAGTGAAACCGGAAGAGTCGAAGAACAAAGAGCAGGTATAAACCGTGTTTGACATTGGGTTTAGTGAGCTGCTGCTGGTGCTGGTGATCGGCCTGATTGTTCTGGGGCCGGAACGGTTGCCGGTCGCGGTCAGAACGGTGTCGGGCTGGATCCGCGCGCTGCGCTCGCTGGCGGCCTCGGTGCAGCACGAACTGTCTCAGGAACTGAAGCTACAGGAGCTGCAGGACAGCCTGAAAAAAGCCGAACAGGCCGGCCTGCAGAACCTGACGCCGGAACTGAAGGCATCGATGGATGAGCTGAAAGACGCGGCGGAATCATTGAAACGCACCTACCGGGGCGAGACAGAAGAGCTGGCGAACACCATTCATAACCCGCAGGCCATCGATCCGGAAGCTTTGCACGACGGCGTGACGCCGGCGGAAGCGGCAACCCGCGCCAGCGCGCCCGCCGCCGTGCCAAAACCGGCAGCGGAGCCTGAGGCCGTTGCGGCTGCATCCCCGGCTGCGCCCGTGGCGGCGCAACCGGCCAAAGCACCGGTGGAAACCGCGCCGGCACCTGTCGAACCTGTTGCGGATAAAATCCCAGCGTCTCACCAACCTAGTGGCGATCGTTAATACATGGCTGTTGAAGATACCCAACCCCTTATCAGTCATCTGATAGAGCTGCGCAAGCGGCTGTTGAACTCGATTATTTGCGTGCTGGCGGTGTTCGTAGTGCTGGTGTTTTTCGCCAACGACATCTACCAGCTGGTTTCTGCACCGCTGCTCAAGCAGTTGCCGGCCGGGGCGAGCATGATCGCCACCGACGTGGCGTCACCGTTCTTTACGCCGATCAAGCTGACCATGATCGTCTCGGTGTTTGTCTCCGCGCCGATGATTCTGTATCAGGTGTGGGCATTCATCGCGCCGGCGCTGTACAAGCATGAACGCCGCCTGATGATGCCGCTGCTGGTATCCAGCAGCCTGTTGTTCTACCTCGGCATGGCCTTCGCCTACTTCATCGTGTTCCCGCTGGCCTTTGGCTTCTTTGCCAAGACCGCGCCGATGGGGGTGACCATTGCGACCGACATTAAAAACTACCTCGATTTCGTCATGGCGCTGTTTATGGCGTTCGGCGTCGCCTTCGAAGTGCCGGTCGCCATCATTCTGCTGTGCTGGAGTGGTGTCACCTCGCCGGAAGATCTGAAGAAGAAACGGCCGTATGTATTGGTCGGCGCGTTTGTGGTCGGCATGCTGTTGACGCCGCCGGACGTGTTCTCGCAAACCCTGTTGGCAATACCGATGTATCTGCTGTTTGAAGTGGGGGTATTCTTCGCTCGCTTCTATACCGGCAAGCGTCGTCCGCAAGCGGAAGAAGAAGACGAGGGTGACGAACCCCCAGCCTCATGATCCACATTGATTGCTAAGCCGCCCACTGGGCGGCTTTTGCTTTGGAAAAAACCATGTTTGATATCGGCGTTAATCTCACCAGCAGCCAATTCGCCAAAGATCGCCATGCGGTGGTGGAACGCGCCCGCGCCGCGGGCGTGACGGGGATGTTGATTACCGGCACCGATCTGGCGGAGAGCCGCGAGGCCGCCGAACTGGCGCGGCAACATGCGGGCTACTGTTGGTCTACCGCCGGCGTGCATCCGCACTACGCCAGCGGCTGGGATGAACACACCGCCGAGCAGATTTATGCGTTGGCCGCGCGCCCTGAAGTGGCGGCGATCGGCGAATGCGGCCTGGATTTCAACCGCAATTTCTCGACGCCCGCGCAGCAGGAAGCGGCGTTCACCGCGCAGCTGGCGCTGGCGGCGGAGTTGGCGCTGCCGGTGTTTCTTCATTGCCGCGACGCACACGCACGTTTTGCCGAGCTACTGACGCCGTGGTTGGATAAACTGCCCGCGGCCGTGGTGCACTGCTTCACCGGCACCGCCGAAGAATTAACTAGCTGCCTGTCGCTGGGCCTGTCGATCGGGATTACCGGTTGGGTCTGCGACGAGCGGCGCGGCCTGGAATTGCGCGCCCTGTTGCCGCAGATCCCGGCCGAGCGTCTGCTGCTGGAAACGGACGCCCCTTATCTGTTGCCCCGGGATTTACAGCCTAAACCCGCATCTCGCCGCAACGAACCCTGTTTCCTGCCCCATATCGTGCATCAGGTCGCCGTCTGGCGACAGGAAGAGCCGCAATGGCTGGGGCAAAAAACCGATGAGAACGCCCGCCGGCTATTCCGGCTGGTTTGAGCTAGGAGAAAACTATGAGCTATGCATTTCCGGGCACCTTCCCTGGTCGCCGTATGCGCCGCGTGCGCCGTCATGACTTCAGCCGCCGCCTGGTGGCCGAGAACCAACTGACGGTCAACGACCTGATTTATCCGGTGTTTGTCATGGAAGGCAGCAACCGTCAGGAAGAAGTGGCCTCGATGCCGGGCGTATCGCGCATGACGATCGATCTGCTGGTCAAGGAAGCGGAAACCATCGCCAAACTCGGCGTGCCGGTGATCTCCCTGTTCCCGGTGATTGAGCCAGGTCTGAAATCGCTGCATGCGGAAGAAGCCTATAACCCGGAAGGACTGGTGCAGCGCACGGTGCGCGCGCTGAAAGACGCGGTGCCTGAGCTGGGCATTCTGACTGACGTAGCGCTCGATCCCTACACCACGCACGGGCAGGATGGGGTAATCGATGAGCAGGGTTATGTGATTAACGATGTGACCAAAGACATCCTGGTGCGTCAGGCGCTTTCCCATGCCGAAGCGGGCGCGGAAATCGTGGCGCCGAGCGACATGATGGACGGCCGCATCGGGGCGATCCGCGATCGTCTGGAATTGCAGGGTCTGGTGAATACCCAGATTATGGCCTACTCCGCCAAGTATGCTTCCTGTTACTACGGCCCGTTCCGCGATGCGCTGGGTTCCAGCGGCAATCTGAAGGGTGGCAACAAGAAGACCTATCAGATGGATCCGGCCAACAGCGATGAAGCGCTGCAGGAGATTGCACAGGATCTGCAGGAAGGCGCGGATATGGTGATGGTGAAACCGGGCATGCCGTACCTCGACGTTGTGCGCCGCGTAAAGGATATCTTCGGCGTGCCAACCTTCGCTTATCAGGTGTCCGGCGAGTACGCCATGCATATGGCGGCGATTCAGAACGGCTGGCTGCAGGAGCAGCCTGCGGTGATGGAGTCGTTGATGTGCTTCAAACGCGCCGGCGCCGACGGCGTGCTGACCTACTTCGCCAAGCGTGTCGCCCAGTGGCTGCACGACGACGCGATGCGTCGCTAAGCGTGAAATGAGCCAACAAAAAGGCGCCTGAGGGCGCCTTTTGCATTACATCTTCTGGAACTGTCGGTTGTCGATGCTTTGGCTGACCTGTTTGTTGATCAGGTTCAGCAACAACATGGAGCGGGCCTCGCCGTCCGGCTCGGTGTAGATCGCCTGCAGCCCTTCGAACACGCCGTCGACGATCAGGACGGTATCCCCCGGCTGCGGGGTTTCCGGATCGACATAGGTTTCGCTGGCGTGCGTGCGCAGCTCATCGATCACCTTGCTCGGGATGACGCTCGGCAGCGCGCCGAAGCGCACGAAGTGGCTGACGCCGCGGGTGGCGCTGATGGTGGTGGTGTGAATGCGCTCCGGGTCGAACTCCACAAACAGATAGTTGGGAAACAGGGGTTCGCTGACCGCGATACGCTTGCCGCGCACGATCTTTTCCAGCGTGATGATCGGGCTGAGGCAGTTTACCTGCTGCCGTTCCAGATGTTCCTGCGCCCGCAACAGCTGACCGCGTTTGCAATAAAGTAGATACCAGGATTCCATAATTTCACATGCCTTTCTGCCAGCCGGTAAGCATATCAAAAGCGCTTCCGGATACATAGTGATGCAAGTTTCAGCGTGTAACATCACCTATCTCTATGAATATGCGGCTATTAGCGAGGGGTCACACACTTATCGATACGGCGCTGGTATAACAGAGGGCTAAAAATTTGTTACCGTCACAGTATGGCAAGGCGTTGCGCCACCAGCTGTGACGCTATTCATCGTTTTTGACCGAGGGAAAGATAAATGGAGCTGTTTCTGTTGAGCAACGGCAAGCTGTCTGGCGAAGCCGAGCTGCTGGGGTATGCCAAAAGCCAACTGCTGGCGATGATTGCGCGTCGCGGCATCAAATCCGCCGTCTTTATCCCTTATGCGCTGATCCGTTACGACTACGACCAGCGTGCGCAGGAGCTGGCGCAAACGCTGGGTATCGAAGTCACCAGCATCCACCACGCCGCTTCGCCGGCGGCGGCGATCGCGCAGGCGGAGTGCATTTTGGTCAGCGGCGGCAATACCTGGTTGCTGAACCAAATGCTGCACGAGCAAGGCCTGATCGTGCCCATCCAGCGCGCGGTGCGCGAGCGTGAAGTGCCTTACGTCGGCTGGAGCGCCGGTTGCAACGTGGCCACGCCGAGCATTCGCACTACCAATGATATGCCGGTGCGCTGCAGCGTGGTGCTGCCGGCGCTGGGGCTGTTCCCAGTGCAAATCAACCCGCATTACATCGACGCGCATATCAGCGGCCACATGGGCGAAACCCGTGACGAACGCCTGGCGGAGTTCTGCGCGATTAACCCGAGCGAATCGGTGGTGGCGCTGCGTGAAGGCAGCCTGCTGCACGTTGAAGGCAACGAGCTGCGTTACTTCAGCGCCAACGGGCAGGGCTTCAAGGTGTTCCGCCACGGCGAGGAGACGCGCGAATATCAGGATACGCGTGCGCTGGCTGCGCTGGTGCCGTTCAACTGCGGCTGAGGGCTACCCGATGGCGGGCGGCGTTAACAAAATTGCAGCAACAACCGTGAAGAGGGCTTATAATGCCCTCCCCACTGGCCGTTATAATGATCAGCATGAAATACCGTGACTTACGCGATTTCCTCTCGTTGCTGGAGAAGAGAGGGGAACTAAAACGCATCAGCCAGCCGATCGATCCTTACCTGGAAATGACGGAGATTGCCGATCGCACCCTGCGGGCGGGCGGCCCGGCATTGCTGTTTGAAAACCCGAAAGGCTACGACATGCCGGTGCTGTGCAACCTGTTCGGCACCGCCAATCGCGTAGCGATGGGCATGGGGCAGGAAGACATCAGCGCGCTGCGCGAAGTCGGCAAACTGCTGGCGTTCCTCAAAGAGCCGGAGCCGCCGAAAGGCTTCCGCGATCTGTTCGACAAAATGCCGAAGTTCAAGCAGGTGCTGAACATGCCGACCAAGGTGCTGGGATCCGCGCCTTGTCAGGAGCAGGTATGGCAGGGCGAGGACGTCGATCTGGGCCGTATTCCGGTGATGCACTGCTGGCCGGAAGACGCCGCGCCGCTGATCACCTGGGGGCTGACGGTGACCCGCGGCCCGCATAAGGAACGGCAAAATCTCGGCATCTATCGCCAGCAGGTGCTGGGCAAGAATAAAGTGATCATGCGCTGGCTGTCGCATCGCGGCGGCGCGCTGGATTATCAGGAGTGGTGCCAGGCGCACCCCGGCGAGCGTTTCCCGGTTGCGGTGGCGCTGGGCGCCGATCCCGCCACCATCCTCGGCGCGGTGACGCCGGTGCCGGATACCCTGTCTGAATACGCTTTTGCCGGGCTGCTGCGCGGCAATAAAACCGAAGTGGTCAAGTGCCTTTCCAACGATCTGGAAGTGCCCGCCAGCGCTGAAATCGTGCTGGAAGGCTATATCGAGCCGGGTGAAATGGCGCCGGAAGGCCCCTACGGCGACCACACCGGTTACTACAATGAAATCGACCAGTTCCCGGTGTTCACCGTCACCCACATCACCCAGCGCCGCAACGCGATCTACCACTCGACCTACACCGGCCGGCCGCCGGATGAGCCGGCGATCCTGGGCGTGGCGCTGAATGAAGTGTTCGTGCCGATTCTGCAAAAGCAGTTCCCGGAAATCGTCGATTTCTATCTGCCGCCGGAAGGGTGCTCGTACCGCCTGGCGGTAGTGACCATGAAGAAACAGTACGCCGGCCACGCTAAACGCGTGATGATGGGTGTCTGGTCGTTCCTGCGGCAGTTTATGTACACCAAATTTGTTATCGTCTGCGATGACGACGTCAATGCGCGCGACTGGAACGACGTAATTTGGGCGATCACCACACGAATGGATCCGGCAAGGGATACCGTTCTGGTGGAGAATACACCGATCGACTATCTGGACTTCGCCTCACCGGTTTCCGGCCTGGGTTCGAAGATGGGGCTGGACGCCACCAATAAATGGCCGGGTGAAACCGATCGCGAATGGGGCCGTCCGATTCAGATGGATGAAAAGGTACGTGCGCGCGTCGACGAAATCTGGGATGAGCTCGCAATCTTCAGTGACAGGGAACCGACGCTGTAGCGTCAGGCCCTGTTCTCAGCTTTGCATTGATGACCCGACAGAGGGAACGCATGACAATATTGAGCTGTAAAGTGACCTCGGTAGAGGCCATTACCGATACGGTTTATCGGGTACGTCTGGTGCCCGAGCAGCCGTTTTCTTTCAAGGCAGGGCAATATCTGATGGTGGTGATGGACGAGCGCGACAAGCGCCCGTTCTCGCTGGCATCAACCCCGACGCAGCAAGATTACATCGAGCTGCACATCGGCGCTTCGGAGCTGAATCTGTACGCCATGGCGGTGATGGATCGCATCCTGAAAGAGCAGGCGATCACCGTCGACGTGCCGCACGGCGACGCCTGGCTGCGGGAAGAGGGCAGCCGTCCGCTGGTGCTGATTGCCGGCGGCACCGGTTTCTCTTATGCGCGTTCAATCCTGTTGACCGCGTTGGAGCAGCAGCCCGATCGCGATATTTCTATCTACTGGGGCGGGCGTGAGCTGAAGCACCTGTACGATCTGAGCGAGCTGGAAGCGCTGTCGTTGCAGCATCCGAATCTGAAGGTGATCCCGGTGGTCGAGCAGCCGGAAGCCGAATGGCGCGGCCGCAGCGGCACCGTGCTCAGCGCGGTGCTGCAGGATTTCGGCACGCTGGCGGAGCACGACATCTATATCGCCGGGCGTTTCGAGATGGCGAAAATCGCCCGTGAGCGTTTCTGCGCCGAGCGCGGCGCGCTGGAAGCGCATATGTTCGGTGACGCGTTTTCGTTTATCTGACCGATGCGATGCGCAGTGAACGGGGTGGCCGAGGGTCGCCCCGTTTTTATTTGGGCGCCGGCAAACGTCAGGCATAAAAATCTATGGTCACCCCCGTTTTTGCAACACCGATTTTGATCTATGATGGGCTTGCGTAAATCTATTCGGCGTCTGGTGAACGATACCCTGTTCGCGCCACGATGAGTTTCGCGCCTGTTGAACCTGAAAAAC
>NZ_JAVHUX010000010.1:0-4919 GCF_030954545.1 Serratia sp. MF1(2023)
GGATGCTGGACAGTCGTTGGACGCTAAGAAGCCGGTTGCCGGACCTGGTGAGACAGGAACTGTGGGGGATCCTACTGACATACAACCTGGTGAGGTATCAGATGGTCAACATGGCGAGCCATCTGAAAGGCGATTACCTGCCTTATCAACTGAGTTTTAGTGGTGCGCTAAGCGAAATCACGCGGCTGTTAATCACGTTACCCTGGTGCTCCCCGGGCAAGATGCCGGGAGAGCTCAGAACGTTGTATGAACAGGCAAAATGGCTGGTGTTGCCAGGTCGCAGAGAGCGAAGTTATCCGAGAGAGCTCAGAGCCAGAAGCAGGAAATATCCAGATAAAAAAGTTGCTGGCCACCCTTAAGTGACCAGCATTAAGCCCTGGCGGCTGGTTTTTTATTGGTGAAAAGGGGGAAACGGATCTATCCTTTGCTGTTTTTACCCCTCCGTCACCGCCGTTTCACGTTGATACCAATGCAAAATAATCGTTATCATAGTGTGACGCGGATCTATACTTGAAGCTGCAACGTGGTATAGTGGTTATATAAAAAGTTTTTTTATTATTAAAGCTTATTAACAACGGCGTTTTCTTCACCATCAGGGTAAAACACGGTGTTTATGGCTTGTGAGTTTCAGCATACCGGGGCGACACCGATATACCTGGCTGCGGGTAAGCCGCAGTGTTTAACCTAGGATGGTATAAGATATGAAATTGCAGCAGCTTCGTTACATTGTGGAAGTGGTTAACCACAACCTGAATGTCTCCTCGACGGCAGAAGGGCTCTATACCTCGCAACCCGGCATCAGTAAGCAGGTGCGCATGCTCGAAGATGAGCTGGGCATCCAGATCTTCGCCCGCAGCGGCAAACACCTGACCCAGGTCACCCCGGCCGGCCAGGAAATCATTCGCATCGCGCGTGAAGTGCTGTCCAAGGTGGATGCCATCAAAGCTGTTGCCGGTGAACATACTTACCCGGACAAAGGCTCGCTGTACGTCGCCACCACGCATACCCAGGCTCGCTACGCCTTGCCCAACGTCATCAAGGGCTTTATCGAGCGTTACCCGCGCGTCTCGCTGCACATGCACCAGGGCTCGCCGACGCAGATCGCCGAAGCGGTCTCCAAAGGCACCGCCGATTTCGCCATCGCCACCGAAGCGCTGCACCTGTACGACGATCTCATCATGCTGCCGTGCTACCACTGGAACCGCGCGGTGGTGGTGAAGCCCGATCATCCTTTGGCGGGCAAAAGCAGCATCAGCATTGAAGAGCTGGCGGCTTACCCGATCGTCACTTACACCTTCGGCTTTACCGGCCGCTCGGAGCTGGATACCGCTTTCAACCGCGCCGGCCTGACGCCGCGCATCGTCTTTACCGCCACCGACGCCGACGTGATCAAAACCTATGTGCGTCTGGGATTGGGGGTGGGGGTGATCGCCAGCATGGCGGTGGATCCGGTGCAGGATCCGGATCTGGTGACGGTGGATGCAAGTGATATCTTCACCTACAGCACCACTAAAATCGGCTTCCGCCGCAGCACCTTCCTGCGCAGCTACATGTACGACTTCATTCAGCGCTTCGCGCCGCACCTGACGCGTGACGTGGTCGACAGCGCGGTGGCGCTGCGTTCCAACGAAGAGATCGAGGCGATGTTCAAGGACATCAAGCTGCCGATTAAGTAATCGTTGACGATATCAAATCAAACCCGGAGAGGCGCCTGCCAAACCGGGTTTTTTTAGCCCGGAAATCCGCACCTTGCTTGTTGATCATCCTGAAAAGTCGCCGTCCTCCAGGAACACTCTCTATCAGGCATCTGACTTTCATATCCTTCGGGATGTGCTGCTAAGGCGTAGCTAACCCCCGCTAAAGCCGCGAGGTTTTCCTCGCCAAAGCGCCGCCTGGTTGCAGCGTTTTCGTTGGCGCGCAGCCTAACCCCTTGGCGGCGTTCGGACTTCCTTTGCGCTGATTGTTCCCGCCTATCGTTGTGATCAAATCGTGTTGTTATCAAAACGTTAACTTATCTTTGTGGTATCTTTAAACAAGACCTCAGTGATTACCCTGTTTTATCACAATAAGAAATGGAGGAGCTATGTCGTCCGATCTTCGTGAAACAAGTATGGATAAGCTGGTTGCGCTGAATAGCGAATATTACTATTACAGTCTGCCGCTGGCGGCGAAGCAGCTGGGTGATATCGACCGGTTGCCTAAATCAATGAAAGTGCTGTTGGAGAACCTGCTGCGCCATGTGGATGGCGATACCGTGCAGGTTGACGACCTCAAGGCCATCGTCGCCTGGCTGCAAACCGGCCATGCCGACCGTGAGATAGCCTACCGTCCGGCGCGCGTGCTGATGCAGGATTTTACCGGCGTTCCGGCGGTGGTGGATCTGGCCGCGATGCGCGAAGCGGTGCGGCGGTTGGGGGGCAACGTCGATCAGGTGAACCCGCTGTCGCCGGTGGATCTGGTGATTGACCACTCGGTCACCGTCGATGAATTTGGCGATGACAACGCCTTTGAAGACAACGTGCGTATCGAAATGCAGCGCAACCACGAGCGCTACACCTTCCTGCGCTGGGGGCAGAAAGCCTTCAACCGCTTCCGCGTGGTGCCGCCGGGCACCGGCATCTGTCACCAGGTCAACCTTGAATACCTTGGCCAAACGGTCTGGCACAGCGACGAAAGCGGCCGCCGCGTGGCTTATCCCGATACGCTGGTGGGCACCGACTCCCACACCACAATGATCAACGGCCTCGGCATCCTCGGCTGGGGCGTCGGCGGCATCGAAGCGGAAGCGGCGATGCTGGGCCAGCCGGTGTCGATGTTGATCCCCGACGTGGTCGGCTTCAAGCTGACCGGCAAGCTGCGCGAGGGCATTACCGCCACTGACCTGGTGCTGACCGTCACCCAAATGCTGCGCAAGCATGGCGTTGTCGGCAAGTTCGTCGAGTTTTACGGCGATGGCCTGGCCGATCTGCCGCTGGCGGACCGGGCAACTATCGCCAACATGTCGCCGGAATTTGGCGCCACCTGCGGCTTCTTCCCGGTGGATGACGTTACGCTCGGCTACATGAAGCTCAGCGGCCGCAGCGCAGAACAAATCGCGCTGGTGGAAGCTTACGCCAAGGCGCAGGGCATGTGGCGCAACCCCGGTGATGAACCGGTCTTCACCAGCTCGCTGGCGCTGGACATGTCGACGGTGGAAGCCAGCCTCGCCGGGCCGAAACGCCCGCAGGATCGCGTTGCGCTGCCAAATGTGCCGCAGGCGTTCAAGGCCGCCACCGAGCTGGATATCGGCGGTCAAAAGGCCAAAGCCGACAGCAAAACCTTTACGCTGGACGGGCAGCAGCACGAACTGCGCGACGGCGCGGTGGTGATCGCGGCGATCACCTCCTGCACCAACACCTCCAACCCGAGCGTGATGATGGCGGCCGGCCTGCTGGCGAAAAATGCTGTCAAGAAAGGGCTGCGCAGCAAGCCCTGGGTAAAAACCTCGCTGGCGCCGGGATCCAAAGTGGTGACCGACTACTTCGACAGCGCCAAACTCACCGCCTATCTGGAAGAGCTGGGGTTTAATCTGGTGGGCTATGGCTGTACCACCTGCATCGGTAACTCCGGCCCGCTGCCGGATCCGATCGAGCAGGCGATAAAAGAGGGCGATCTGACCGTGGGCGCGGTGCTGTCGGGCAACCGCAACTTCGAAGGGCGCATCCACCCGCTGGTGAAAACCAACTGGCTGGCCTCGCCGCCGCTGGTGGTGGCTTATGCGCTGGCGGGCAGCATGAAGATTGACCTGACCAAAGAGCCGCTGGGCGAGGGCAACGACGGTCAACCGGTCTATTTGAAGGACATCTGGCCGAGCAGCCAGGACATCGCTCAGGCGGTGGAAGAAGTGCGCACCGAGATGTTCCACAAGGAATATGGCGAAGTGTTCGACGGCGACGCTAACTGGCAGGCGATCCAGGTGACCGGCTCGGCGACCTATCAGTGGCAGGAGGATTCTACTTATATCCGCCATCCGCCGTTCTTCAGCACCATGAAGGTGACGCCGGATCCGGTGCAGGACATCAAAGACGCGCGCATTCTGGCGATTCTGGCCGACTCGGTGACCACTGACCACATCTCGCCGGCGGGCAACATCAAGCGCGACAGCCCGGCGGGGCGTTACCTGAGCGAGCACGGCGTGGCGCCGCAGGATTTCAACTCTTACGGCTCGCGCCGCGGCAACCACGAAGTGATGATGCGCGGCACCTTCGCCAATATCCGCATTCGCAACGAAATGGTGCCGGGTGTGGAAGGGGGCTATACCCGCCATATCCCGTCGCAGCAGCAGCTGTCTATCTACGACGCCGCCATGCAGTATCAGCAGGAAAAGGTGCCGCTGGCGGTGATCGCCGGTAAAGAATACGGTTCCGGATCCAGCCGCGACTGGGCGGCGAAGGGGCCGCGCCTGCTGGGCGTGCGGGTGGTGATCGCCGAATCCTTCGAGCGCATTCACCGCTCCAACCTGATCGGCATGGGGATTTTGCCGCTGGAGTTCCCGCAAGGGGTGACGCGCAAAACCCTGGGGCTGACCGGGGATGAGCAGATCAGCGTCGGCGGCCTGCAGCAGCTGCAGCCGGGCCAGACGGTGCCGGTGCACATCACCTATGCCGACGGGCGCAAGGAAGTGATCGACACCCGTTGCCGCATCGATACCGGCAATGAGCTGACCTATTACGAAAACGACGGCATCCTGCATTATGTGATCAGGAAAATGCTGTAATTAAGCAATAAAAAGGGCGCCGCATGAACTGCACCCCAAATGTTGGACACATCTGACATTTGGAGGTGCAGTTCTATGAAGTTTTCGCTGCAAGACAAACTCAGTGCCGTCCGGCATTACCTTGCCGGGCTTGGCAGCCAGCGGCAAACCGCCAGAAAGTTCT